>CBFHHK010000240.1:3863-6365 GCA_965655435.1 Planctomycetota bacterium
CTCCCCCAGAAGAAGCAGGGGCCCGCGAACCGCGTGACCTACATGTCCAACTACTCCCCCGGCAACGCGCCGGAGGGAAAGACGTCCTTCCTGATCGAGATCACGACGCCGGGCGGCCAGGCCTTCCCCGGGCAGGAGCTCGAGCAAGAGATGCTCCAGGGCCTCGAGGTCGCTGGGCTGCTCAAGCGGGACGAGATCCTCTTCACGGACCGAAGCCAGGTGAACCACGCCTACGTCGTCTTCGACCACGAGTACCACCGCCGACGCGGCCTCGTGCTCGACTGGATGGAGGCGCAGGGCCTCAACCCGCTGGGGCGCTTCGGTCGGTTCGAGTACGACAACTCCGACCAATGCGTCATCAAGGCGCGCGAGAAGGCCGCGGCCATGCTGCCGGACCTCCTCGGGTAGCCCGCCTCCAGGACGACGGGCCCGCTCCGCTGAAGGACCTCAGCCAGAGCCCCAGCTCCGAGCACCAGCTCAGAACCCCAGCTCCGGGCCTCAGCTCCGGGCCTCATCCTCCCCGCGCTCGGGTTCGAAGAACTCCACCGCCGCCGTGATGCACGTCGCAAGCGGCAGGAGCCCGGTGAAGGGCAGCGCCCAATAGAGGCCCGTGACACAGGCGATGATGATCCGCCACGGAGTCGCGAGCCGCAGGAAGCCGGCGAACAGGTAGCCCGCGACCATCCCCAAGGGGAGCGCGACGACCATGCTGCCGGGGAAGGTCGCCAGGTCGCCCGCGTCGATCAGCATGGCGAGCAGCACAGGCGCGAGGGTCCGCACCGCGCGCCGCCGGAGCCGCTGCCCGGAGGTCGGCTCTGGGTCGATCCGCTCGACCTCCACCTCGATCACCTCGGGGGGCTCCACGTCATCGGCATCGGCTGGGCCCTGGGGGCCGCGGGGGCGCTCTCGTTTTCTAAACACTGGCTTGAGGGGCGATCGGACGAGGTCGCCAGGGAAGGCGCGGGCGGTCAGAAGGTTGGGTCTGAACGAAGGAGGGCGCTGCGGCAGGACCCCCGGCGAACCGGTCCGCGACGACCGGGTGCCAGTGGCACTGGGTGCGAGTGGCACTGGGTGCGAGTGGCACTCGGTGCGAGTGGACCGGGTGCTCGCGAACTGGGTGCTAGTGGACTGGGTGCAAGTGGACTGGGGGCTGATCCGCTGGACGCTGGCCGAGGGAAGGCTCGCCGCGACGCCCTGCGACGGTGGACTGGGCTCGACTGAGGATCGGGGTCGACTGGGGCTCGGGCTCGACTGGGGCTCTGGCTCGACTGGGGGCCGGGTTCAATCGTGGACCAGGGGCTCTCGCCGACCCGATCGGCGTATGGTCGAGCCCACAGTCTAGAGTGGCGACGGAACGCCTCCAGGAATTCAAACGCCCCCCATGCAGCTCCCCACACCGCTCCTCGCGCCTCTCCTCGCCGCCGTCACGCTGGCGGCTCCTGCGCCGCCTGCCCAGCCCGCCCAGCCCGCTGCGGCTGCTGCGGTCACCAAGCCGGCGGGGGACCGGATCACCGGACGGGCCTTCGCGACCCGCTCGGAGGTCTTCGCCCGCAACGGGATGGCCGCCACGAGCCAGCCCCTCGCGACCCAGGTCGCCGTGGACATCCTCAGGCAGGGCGGCTCAGCGGTGGATGCCGCCATCGCAGCCAACGCGGTCCTGGGGCTGGTGGAGCCCACGGGCAGCGGCATCGGCGGCGACCTGTTCGCCATCGTGTGGGACCCCGAGGCCAAGGAACTCGCTGGCTACAACGGCAGCGGGCGCTCGCCGAAGGGCCTGACCCGCGATCGACTGCTCGAGGCCCTGGGCGAAGCTGGCCTCGAGAAGATCCCTCCCTACGGCCCCCTGCCGGTCAGCGTGCCGGGCGCGGTGGACGGCTGGTGCGCGCTGCACGATCGGTTCGGCAAGCTCCCCATGGAGAAGGTCCTCGCCCCCGCGATCGCCTACGCCGTCGAGGGTGCGCCGGTCACCGATCTGATCGCCTACTACTGGGGCCTGAGCGTCCGGGCCCGCGGCGGATTCCCCGGCTTCCTCGAGACCTTCACGGTGGACGGCAAGGCGCCCCGCGCCGGAGAACTGTTCAAGAACCCCGGTCTCGCCAGCACCTACGCGCGCATCGCCGCGAAGGGCCGCGCCGGCTTCTACGACGGCCCCGTCGCCGAGACGATCGGTCGCTACCTCGCCGAGGCAGGCGGCTTCCTCACCGCCGACGACCTACGTGCCCACCGCGGCGAGTGGGTGGCCCCGGTGGGCGTGAACTACCGCGGTTACGACGTCTGGGAGCTCCCCCCCAACGGCCAGGGCATCGCCGCCCTCCAGATGCTGCAGGTGCTCGAGGGCTACGACCTCCGGTCCATGGGCTTCGGCAGCGAGCAATACCTGCACCTGTTCACCGAGGCCAAGAAGCTCGCCTTCGCGGACCGCGCCCGCTTCTACGCGGACCCCGCCTTCGCGCCGGCGCCGGTGGAGCAGCTGATCTCCGCCGAGTACGCCACCCGCCGCCG
>CBFHHK010000241.1:0-6268 GCA_965655435.1 Planctomycetota bacterium
CAAGGACTACGAGGAGCTCATCTGGGACTACCCCGATGACGTCGAGGCCAAGGCGCTGCTCGCCAACCGGATCTGGCTCAACCGCCGCAAGGGCATCCAGACCACGAGCCGCATGTCCGTCGAGGCCCTGCTGCAGCAGGTGCTCGCCGTGGAGCCCCTCCACCCCGCCCATCACTACCGGATCCACCTCTGGGACTCGAAGGACAGCGCCGAGCGCGTGGTCGACACGGCGGTCCGCTGCGGCTTCTCCTGGCCAGGGATCGCCCACAACTGGCACATGGGCGGGCACATCTTCGCCCAGCTCGGCCGCCACTACGACGCCGCCTGGCAGCAGGAGGCCTCGGCCCGCGTGGACCACGCCCACATGCAGCGCGCGTGGCTGCTCCCCGACGAGATCCACAACTTCGCCCACAACAACGAGTGGCTGACCCGCAGCCTCCGCCACCAGGGTCGGGTCACCGAGTCGGTGGAGCTCGCGAAGAACATGATCGAGCTGCCCCGCCACCCGGACCTCAACAGTCTGGAGAAGCGACGCTGCAGCGCGATCTACGGCCGCCAGCGCCTGCTGGAGACCCTGACCGCCTTCGAGCAGTGGACGACGCTGCGCGAGCTGGGCGAGACCATGTACCTGGAGCCGCACCTGCTCGACCCCGAGGGCGCGCTGCGGGCCTACTCCATGGGCCGCGCCGCCGCGCACCTGGGCGACGTCGACGCCGTGGGCCTCTCCATCGAGCAGCTCGAGGGGATGCTCGTGAGCCTCAAGGCCGAGCGCTCCGAGGCCGTGGATGAGGCCGAGGAGGAGGCGCTGGCCGCCGACAAGAAGCGCGAGGAGGTCCGCGACGCCATGGCCAAGGCCATGGAGTCCTTCGAGCGCGAGGCCTCCACCATCCGCAAGCAGATCGACGCCCTCGAGGCCCTGGCGGACTACGCCCGCGGCGAGGACACGGTCGCAGCCCTGAAGGCCCTCAAGGACAGCCGCTACGACCGCGTCCATCTCGCCCGCATGCTGGCGGAGTCAGGGGACGAGGAGCTCGTGAAGGAGGCCCTCAAGATGGCCCGCGGCCTCGCCAAGGAGGGCGACGGCAAGCTCCTGGAGCAGGCGACCAAGGCCCACGTCCTGTGGACGTGCGGCGAGGAGGAGGAGGCCCTCGAGGTCTTCGAGGACCTCCGGACAGGCGCTGCCCTGGCCGAGATCGAGCTCCCCCCCTTCCAGCGCCTCGCGCCCCTCGCCGAGGCCCTGGAGCTCCCCGCCGACTGGCGCCCCGACTTCCGGGAGGCGAACGACGTGGCCCTGCGCATGGACCTGGATCTCGAGGACCTGGGTCCCCGTCACTGGTCCCCCCCGGTCGCCACCAACTGGACCCTCGCCGACGCCTACGGTGACGAGGTCTCCCTGTCAGACTTCGCGGGCCGCCCGGTGCTCGTGGTCAACTTCCTCGGCTTCGGCTGCGTGCACTGCGTGGAGCAGCTCCAGGTCCTGGCCCCCATGGCGGAGCAGTTCGCCGAGGCGGGGATCGAGATCGTCGCGATCGGGCTGGAAGGCCCCGAGGCGGTCGCCAAGTCCCTGGGCAGCGACTCCGCGGACACGGGCTTCCCCTTCCGGGTCCTCTGCGACCCGAGCCGGACCCAGTTCAAGGCCTGGCGGGCGTACGACGACTTCGAGGACATCGCCCTGCACGGCACCTACCTCGTGGACGGCCAGGGGCGGATCCGGTGGATCGACATCAGCCACCTGCCCTTCATGGACGTGGAGTTCCTGCTGGACGAGTCCAGGCGGCTGCTCGGACTCCCGGTGCGCGGCCGATACGAGGCGCCGGCCTCGAAGCTCGAACTCGCCGTCTCCACCCCCGCGGCCGAGCCGGTCGCCGCGACCGGGGAGATGGTCCAGGCGGACGGCATCATGGTCGCGGTCCAGCTCGACACCGCGCCCCACTGCCAGAACTGCATCGCCGACCTGCGGGAGATCTGCGGGACGCTGGACGGCTTCCGCGACCTGGGCGCCAAGCCGAACGAGGCGGTCATCATGGTCGTCTTCGAGGTCGACCACGTGGACCAGAAGGCGCTCCTCGCGGCCCTCGAGGCCGGTGGACGCCCCGGCAAGCTCCCCTGAGCGATCTGGTTGGGCCCTGCTGGAAGGACCCGCCGCAAGGGTCTGCCGAAGGGGCCGGCGCAGCGAGGTCGGCCGTAGCCCGGTCAGCCGGTCAGCCGGCCGGTCAGCCAGTCAGGCAGGCAGCCAGGCCGTCAGCCGATCACGGCCGTCGCTTCGATCTCCACCATGGCCCCCTCCTCGAGGAGGTCCCGGACCTCCACGAGGGTCATGGCGGGGTAGTGGCTCCCGATGCGGTCCTTCCAGGCGACGCCGATGGCCTTGGTCGCCGCGAGGTACGCCTTCTTGTCCGTGACAAAGACCGTCATGCGGACGATCTCCTCAGGTGTCCCTCCCGCCTCGCCGACCACCGCGAGGACGTTGTCGAGGGCCTGGACGAACTGCCGGGAGAAGTTGTCCTTCCCCACCAGCTGCTGCTCCGCGTCCCAGGCGATCTGACCGGCCAGGTAGAGGGTGCGGCCGCCGTCCTCCACGAGGACGCCGTTCGCGTAGCCCCGCGCGGCCTTCCAGCCCTTGGGCTGGACCGCCCAGCGGCGCAGGCGATCGCGGTTCATATCCCCGCGGGCCACGTGGCCCGTGGGCCGCATCCGGCGAAAGAGTCTCTTCAGCATGACGTTCAGCGCGCCCCGATCGGCACGCCCTCCTCGATGACGGCGGTGGACCCGCCGATGAGCTCGTGGACCACGCCCGAACGATCCGAGCGCAACAGGTCCATGGCGGCCTCCGCCACCTCGTCCACGGTGACCAGGGCGCCGCCGGGGTTCTGGCCGGCGAGGAACGCCCGCAGGTCCTCCTCGCTGCGGCCCGTCTTCTCGCGCATGGTCTCGATGCTGCGGTCCGTCATCGGGGTGTCCACGTAGTGCGGGCACAGGGCCGAGACCCCGATCCCCTTGGGTGCACACTCGAGCGCGACGGACCGCGTCCACCCCATGAGGGCGTGCTTGGACGCGACGTAGGCGGAGACGTAGGGGTAGCCCTGCAGCGACGCGGAGGAGGCGACCTGGACGACCCGCCCCCGTCCCCGCTCGAGCATCCCCGGGGCCAGGGCGCCGAAGAGCCGCATGGGCCCGAAGAAGTTGACCTCCATCAGGCGCCGCGCGAGGTCAAGGTTGCCCGGCGCGGTGGACGCCATGGTCTCCGCGACGCCGGCGTTGTTCACCAGCCACTCGATGGGCCCGAAGCCCTCCAGCGCTGCGGGGAGAGCGGCGCAGCTGTCCTCCTGGGTGACATCGAGCGCCAGGCCGACGCACGCCGTCCCGGTCTCCTCCTGGAGCGCTCTCGCGGCCTCTGCCGCTCGTCCGACGTCGCGACCGGTCAGCGCCACGGGGGTGCCCGCGCCCAGGATCGCCCGGGCGATGGCCGCCCCGATCCCGCTCGTGCCGCCCGTGACGAGCGCGGCGGCGCCGTCGAGGATGGGGAGTTCCGCAGACATGGGAGGAGGGTAACGCGGACGCGCCCGCGGCGACCTGCTACCTTCCGAAGCGTGTCGAAGACCCCCCCCTACCCCCTGCCCGATCCCGGCTGGCCCAGCGCCGACGAGGCGGTGATGAGCCGCCTCTTCGCCCCGATCCGGGTCGGAGCCTTCACCGCTCATACCAGCACCTGGGTCCCCGCCATGGTGCCCTGGCGGTCCACCGAGGCCGGCGACGCCACCCCCGAGGTCGTGGACTGGTATGGCCGCTTTGCGGATGGGCAGCCCGGGGTCCTGGTGGTCGAGGCCACGGGGATCCGCGACGTCCCCTCGGGGCCCCTGCTCCGGATCGGACACGACCGCTTTGTCCCCGGCCTCCGCCGGCTCACTGACGAGGTCCGCACGCGTAGCCACGGCCAGACCCGGGTCCTGATCCAGCTCATCGACTTCCTCAGGATCCGCAGGCGCCCTGACAAGGCCGTCTACCTCCAGCGCTTCCTCGCGCTCGAGGAGCGGCACCGCGAGGCCGCCGGGCTCGACGCCGGCGCCGAGGACGCCGCCGTCCGCGCGGCCCTCGCCGAGCTCCCCCACGAGGAGCTCCTCGCGGCCCTCTCCACCCGCGAGGTCGAGGACCTGGAGTTCGGCGCGCGAGAGCGCGTCTGGGACACCCACCTGGAGCACATCGCGGAGCTCCCGCGGACGCTGCCGGGGCTCTTCGCCGACGCCGCCGAGCGGGCCGTGGCCGCCGGCTTCGACGGCGTCGAGCTGCACTTCGCGCACGCCTACACCATGGCGAGCTTCCTCTCGGCGCGGAACGTACGCGACGACGGCTACGGGGGAGACCTCGCGGGCCGGGTGCGCCTGCCCCTCGAGGTGTTCGCCGCGGTCCGCGCGCGGGTCGGGCCCCACGTCACCGTGGGCTGCCGCATGCTCGGCGACGAGGTCATCGAGGGCGGCACGACCCTGGAGGAGGCCGCCTGGTTCGCGCGGCGCTTCGCCGAGGCTGGAATGGACTTCATCTCCATCAGCAAGGGCGGCAAGTTCGAGGATGCCAAGCAGCCCCGCGTCGGGGCCGCGGCCTACCCCTACACCGGGGAGAGCGGCCACGAGTGCATGCCCACCGTGCGCATCGACGAGCCCGGCCCCTTCGGGCGCAACCTGCCCCTCTCGGACGCGGTGCGACGGGCGGTGCGCGAGGTGACCGAGGCCGTCCCCGTGGTCGGGTGCGGCGGCCTGGGCACCTTCAGGGAGGCGGAGGCTGCCCTCGCGGACGGCACCTGCGACATGGTCGCGTCCGCGCGCCAGTCCCTCGCCGACCCCGACTGGTGGCGCAAGATGCAGGTCGGCCGTGGGGGCGAGGTGCGGCGCTGCATCTACACCAACTACTGCGAGGGCCTCGATCAGAAGCACAAGGAGGTCACCTGCCAGCTCTGGGATCGTCCAGGACCAGGGGAGGAGCTCCCTCCGCCCCACACCGGGTCCCTGCGGTCATCGGACGGCAAGCGGCAGCTCCTGGCCCCCAGCTGGGACACCTCAGCGGCCGATTAGCCCGAACCCACGGGAACCCTGAACCTACGGGAAGCCTGAGGGCCCGAGTCGCCCCAGCGCCCGGGGAGCCTGCGCGTCCGGGGACCCCGCGCGCCCGGGGAGCCTGCGCGCCCATCGCGAAGACCCGGCGGGGGGAAAACTCAGGCGTCGGGGCTACATTGTCCTCGGGGCCGTATGGCCCGAACCGGTCCCCCACGGCCAGCTCCCTCCCATTCGGCCGGCCGCCCGCCGCGACCCGCCCTGCTCACATGACCTCCCTCCCGCGCCTCGCTCTGCTCGCAGCGTCCCTGCTCGCGGCGTCCCTGTTCGCAGAGCCCCTGCTCGCAGCGCCCCTGTCCGCGGGAACCCCGTCCGCTGGAACGCCGCCCGCTGGCCCCGCGGCGCTCCCCGCCGCTGCCCAGGACACCCCGTCTCCGCCTGCGTCCCCAGCCCCCTCGCCGCTCCGAGTCTTCACCGTCGGCGCGAGCGTGTCCGCAGGCTTCGGACTCTCCGCGGAGCTGGCCACCGAGAAGGACGTGGCCCTCGCCGTGTTCCTCGAGGCTGCGCTGACCGAGCGCGGCCGCGAGCGGGTCACCTTTGTGGACGAAGGACAGGGGTGGTTTGTCAACGCGCCCTACAAGACCGGGGCGAAGCTCGTGGACGCCGCGATCGCGGGGGACGCGGACCTGGTGGTCGGGGTCGACTTCCTCTTCTGGTACGCCTACGGCAACGGCTCGCGCATCTCTCCCCGCCGCGCCAAGGGGCTGGAGGCCGGCCTCCGCCAGCTGGAGCGACTCAAGCGCCCGCTCATCATCGGCGACCTCCCCGACATCTCCCACGCCCTGGGGGGCCGCGGCCCCTTCGGACCGCCCATCGTGAATCGCTCCATGTTCCCCTCATCGGAGGAGCTGCGGGCCATGAACCAGACCATCCGCGCCTGGGCCGAGGGGCGGCCCGAGGTCCGGGTGCTCCCCCTCGCGGACCTCATGCGCCGCTACGTGGAGAGCGAGCCCGTCACGGTGCGGGACCTCGAGTGGAGGGTCTCCTCCCTCGGCGAGGCGCTGCAGAAGGACCTCCTCCACCCCAACGCTCGCGGGACCGCGTGGGTCGCCATGATCCTCGCGGATGAGATCACCGGCGTCCCCGGCTTCGACGCGGAGGACTTCCGCTTCGACGAGGGTGCCGTGCTCGGACAGCTCGACGTGCTCACCAGGACGAGCCGC
>CBFHHK010000242.1:0-6259 GCA_965655435.1 Planctomycetota bacterium
CCCGCCTCAGGAGCCCGTCGAGGGCGGCGGTCTCCACCGGCGCGTCCGTGGCGACGAAGGCGAGCATCGTGGCCATGTTGGGGTGGATCATCCCCGAGCCCTTGGCCATGCCGCCCACGCGCACCACCTGCGGGGGCTGATCCCCCGCCGCGGGTAGCTCCACCTCCACCGCGCAGGTCTTGCGGCAGGTGTCGGTGGTGAGGATGGCCTCGGCGAGCTGGGGGCAGGGCGTGGTGAGCGAGCGGGCGGCTTCCTCGACGCCGGCCTCCACGAGGTCCATGGGGAGCGGCACGCCGATGATGCCCGTGGAGACCGCGAGGACGGGGCCGCCGACGTGGCGCTCGACCAGCTCCGCGATGCGCTCGGCGTCTGCGCGGCCCTGGGACCCGGTCATGGCGTTGGCGTTCCCGGAGTTCACGCAAAGGGTGCGGAGCTCGGGCCGCCGCGCCATGATCTCGCGCCCCAGCTGCACGCAGGCTGCGGGCAGCTCGTTGCGGGTGAAGACCGCGGCGGCGGGCCGGGGGCTGTCCGCCTGGAACAGGGCCAGGTCCGGGGCGCCGCTCTCCTTGACGCCGCTCCGGACCCCCGCGCCGCGCCAGCCGGGGACGGAGAGCAGGTCGCCGTCGGCGAGCCACTCGAGGTGGTGGGAGGGTGCCATGGTGAACGAGGGGGGGGATCCTGGCCGGACGGGGCCCAGACCCTAGCCGGGGCGTCGTCTCCGCGCTCCGAGTTCTCCTCGCCTCGGGGCCGCGTGTGCAGCGGCGTGACCTCGCGCCGCCCGTCGAGCGAACGAGGGTCCCTGGCCTGGTCGACCGGAGGCTGACCGTCAGGCCGCCCTGTGGAGCCCCCAGACGCCTCGGCGCCAGGCGGGGCAAGGGCGCCTCGGCCGCGCTCTTCTCGGGCGGTTCAGCCGCGGCGCCCCCCTGGGATCAGGTCGAGAGTGAGCCCGTATTCAGGATCGGCTGGGCGCTCTCCTGGCCGCAGAGGACCACGAGCAGGTTGCCCACGAGGGCAGCCTTGCGCTCGTCGTCCAGCTCGACGACGTCGCCCTCCTTCAGCATCTCCAGGGCCTCGTGGACCATCCCCACGGCGCCCTCGACGATCTGGCGCCGGGCGGCGATGATCGCCTGGGCCTGCTGGCGTTGGAGCATGACCGACGCGATCTCCGGGGCGTAGGCCAGGTGACTGAGCCGCGCCTCGACCACCTCGACGCCCGCGCGCTCGAGGCGCTCGCCGAGGGCGAGCTGGAGCTCGCCAGTCACCTCGTCACGGTCGCCTCGCAAGGAGACGATCGACTCGTCTCCCTCCGGCTCGTCGTAGGGGTGAGCGCTGGCGAGGGTGCGGACCGCGGCCTCGACCTGGATGTCCACGTACTCCACGTAGTCCTCCACGTCGAAGCTGGCCTGGGCGGTGTCGTGGATCTTCCAGACGACCACGGCCCCGATCTCGATGGGGTTGCCCACCGAGTCGTTCACCTTGATCTTCTCGCTGGACACGTTGTGCGCGCGGAGCGAGAGCTTGTTCTTCACGGTGAACGGGTTGGTCCACCAGAAGCCGGGCTTGCGCACCGTTCCGCGGTAGTTGCCGAAGAGCACCATCACCCGGCTCATGTTCGGGTTGACGATGTAGAAGCCGCAGAGGCAGATGAACCACGGCACCCCGATCAGGGCTACGCCGAGTCCGATCACGTGCTCGGGGACGTCCGCGGCGTCGAGGCCGGCCCCGCCGAGCAGGAGGAGAGGCGGGGTCAGGAGCACGGCGATCAGGACGGGCCAGCCGGAGGCTGGCGCCATGAGGCTCTCGATGGCGGATCGGTTCGGGGTCATCTTGCGCGGGTGGTCAGGGAGTCGGCGGGGAGGAGGTCGGCGAGATGCATCTGTACCCCCACGCTCGCGCCACATTCCATATTCCGCGACGAATTGCCGCAAAGGGCCCCTCTCAGGGCTCTCTGCGGCAATTCATGACGGTCGAGTCGGCGGCGGCCTCCGGTCAGCAGCCGCGCGGTGCGGCGGGGATCAGGCTCCCAGGCCCTCGATCTTCCAGCCCGCGCGCTCGTTCGGGTAGAGGAAGGGGTCGGCCTCGGGTCGCTCCGGGAAGCGCATGGCGTCTCCGTCGTAGGTCAAGGTCTCGTGGGGGAAGCGCAGGGCGATGTTCCCGAGCAGCGCGACCTCGGTCAGCTTGGCCGCGTAGTCGAAGGGCGCGGAGGCCTCGCCCTCTCCGCGGCAGGCGTCGATCCACTGGTGCCAGTGGTTCGTGCCCTTCACGTCGGGCAGCTCGATCTCGGCGTAGCCCTCCGCGGGCAGGAGCTGCGGCTCGCCGTAGGGGTTGGCGATCAGGGCGCCCTCGGTGCCCACGAACAGGCAGGCGTTCTTGGGGAGTGACGCGCGGTCGGTGCCGAGGGAGGTGAGCAGGTCCTCGGGGGGGAGCATGCCTCCGTCGTACCAGGTCACCGGGAGCGGGCCGCGGGTGGTGAGCCTGTTGGGCGCGAAGGTGTAGTGGACCCGTGACCAGAGCGGGAAGCTCTCTCCGTTCGGGGCCGGGCCGTCCGAGCGAATCGTCAGCGGCGAGTCGAGGCCGAGGAACCACGGGACCGGGTCCATGAGGTGGCACGCCATGTCGCCCTGGGCGCCGGTGCCGAAGTCCTCCCGGCCGCGCCACTTGAAGGGGTGGTACTCATCCGCCTTGAACGGACGCTCGGGGGCCACGCCGAGCCACGCGTCCCAGTCGAGGGTCTCGGGGATCGGGTCGGAGCCCACGGGCCGCTCGACGCCCTGGGGCCACCAGCCTGCGGGGCGGTCGGACCACACGTGCACCTCGTGGATCTTGCCGATGAGGTCCTGGCGGAAGAGCGCCAGCGCGCGGGCGTAGTTCTGGTTGGAGTGGTTCTGGATGCCCATCTGGGTCACCACGCCGGACTCCTCCGCCATGCGCCGCATGGCGCGAGCCTCGGCGACGGTCTTCGTCAACGGCTTCTGGCAGTAGACGTGCAGGCCGCGTGCCATGGCGGCCATGGCGATGGCCGCGTGCATGTGGTCGGGGGTCGAGACGTGGACCGAGTCCATCTCCCCGGCCATCTCGTCGAGCATCACCCGCCAGTCCTGGAACTCGCGGGCGTTCGTCCCGAACTTGCGTGCGCCCTCGATGCGGGCGGTATCCACGTCGCAGAGCGCCACGACCTCGATCTCGGGGTGGCTCGCCAGCGCACGGAGGTCGCTGAAGCCCATGCCCCCGCAGGCGATGGCGCCGTGCCGCAGCTTCCTCCCTGCGGCGCGGGGGGCGACCTGTCGCTGGGTCTGGGTGGCGCACGCGCCGAGGAGCGTGGCGGTGGCGGCACCGGCGGTGACGAGGAGGGAGCGGCGGTCGAAGGTCTGGCTCATCGCGGGGGGGATGGGGCGTTGGAGAGGGACGGGCTTCGTGGCGTTCCCGAGTCTATCCACCGCCGGGATACTCGCTCCAGCGCCTGCCGGTTACCCTCGCGGCGTGAGCACCCTCGACGTCACCCACCTCTTCCGCACCGCCCTGGCCGCCGAGCCCGGGCGCCTCCACTTCGCCGCCCACAGCCATCACCTGTGGCCAGACGCGGCGCAGGCGGCGCACCAGCGAGCCTTCGAGGACGCGGTCACGCTCGCGGATGAGAAGTGGGGGCGCTTCTTCGCGGAGGTCTATCCCGCCTGTCAGGCCGGTGTGGCGAAGACCCTCGGTGTGGCGGACCCGAATCGCGTGGCCTTCTCGGCCAACACCCACGACCTGTTGCTGCGCCTCATGAGCGCGCTCCCATCGTGGAACGAGCATCGCCCGCTGCGGGTCCTGTCCACGGACGCCGAGTTTCACAGCTTCACCCGTCAGATGCGCCGCTTCCAGGAGAGCGGTCGGGTCCAGTGGACCCAGGTCGCGGCCGAGCCCTTCGAGACCCTCCCCGCCAGGTTCGAGGCGGCGACCGGGGACGGTCCCTGGGACCTCGTCTTCGCGAGCCACGTCTTCTTCTCCTCAGGCTTCGCCTTCGATCGCGTGTTCGACCTCCTGGCGGAGCTCCCCGAGGAGACGGCCTGCGTGGTGGACGGCTACCACGGCTTCATGGCGCTCCCCACGGACCTGGGCCCGTACAGCGATCGCCTGTACTACATGAGCGGCGGCTACAAGTACGCCATGGCGGGCGAGGGGGTCTCGTTCATCGTGGCGCCGGACGGGCGCGAGATGCGGCCGGAGTTCACGGGTTGGTTCGCCGGCTTCGGGTCGCTCGACGGGGAGCAGGGGGAGCAGGTGGGCTACGACCCTGGCGCCTCCCGGATGCTCGGGGCGACCTTCGAGCCGACCCCGTTCCATCGGCTTCAGGCGGTCTTCGAGCTCCTCGAGGCCAAGGGCGTCACCGTGGCCGGTATCCACGAGCACGTCGTGGCGCTTCAGGAGCGGTTCCTCGACCGGGTCGGCGCGGGCGACGCGGGGCCCCTCGACCTGTCCGAGCTGGTCCCCGGCCGCCAGGAGGTCCCGGGCGCGCGCCGCGGCCACTTCCTGACCTTCCGACGAGGTGACGCTCGGGACCTGCAGCGGCGCCTCCTCGAGGCCCGTGTCATCACGGACGCGAGGGACGACCGGCTGCGCTTCGGCTTCGGGCTGTACCAGGTGGAGGCAGACGTGGATCGCCTCGTGGAGCGGCTCGCGGCTCAAGGCTGAGCGGCGCGCGCTCGGACGGGTCGCCCCGATCCGGGACGCCGCCCGTCCTCCCTGCGCCCCCGGAGGCCCCGGTGGCCCCGGTGGCCCCGGAGGCCCCGCGCAGCGACGGCGCTCGACGCGCGGTCCCACGGGTCCGCAGGACGGGCGGAACCGTCGGTGAGCAGGTCGGTTCAAGGGGTCGTCCGCAAGGACGCCCCAGCCAACCCGCCAACCCTGCCTGCCGTCCTCCTTCAGTACGAAGGGGAAGAATCCATGACCCACACGACCGTGATCACGCTTCCTGTCAGGAGCGTCGTTGCCCTGGCCTCTCTGCTGCCGTCCGTCGCGCTCGCCCAGGGCGCGGCCCCCGGCGATGCCGCGGGCTCCGTCCAGCTCAGCGGGCCCACCCTCGACGAGCCGTTCCACATGCTGACCATGACCGACGCGAGCACGTTGGACGTGGTCGTCCTCGAGGACTGGCACGTGGACACCGTCGGCGGCACCACCCGCCAGAAGCTCATCGACATCCACATCGATGACTGGTGGACGGGCGTGGAGATCCGTGTCCCGGTCCGGCTCATCGTCCCCCTCACCGGGACCGCCAGCGGCTTCGTGATCGGAGGGAAGGGGACCCCAGCTGTGGGGGACCAGCAGCTCTTCGTGAGCGACGGGAGCGCGCTGGCCATTGACGGCGGCGTCGGGGTCGTCACCCCGCTGATCACCGGGCTCGGCAATTACCCCGATCTCCCCTCGGACGCCGTGCTGCGGGACCGCTTCATCGAGACCCTCGACTTTCGCTACTCGGAGTACTTCCTGTGGAGCGCCATCATGATGCGCTCGATCACCGCGGCCTTCGACGATTCGCTGATCCAGCCCGGTCCGGTCATCGCGCACGGCAACTCCAAGAACGGCATCGCGCCCCTGATCTCGTCCATCCACGACGAGCGCATCACGGCGGTCCGGAGCACGCACGCGTTCACGGCCCTTTCGCCCCTCCGAGCCGGTGAACCCGACGCGGTCGCCGAGGTCGTCGCCGCCGACGCGGACTTCGACCAGGCCCGCGCGGCGGGCCTGCCCGCTGGCGATCAGTGGTGGAACTACTACCTCAAGGCCTACCGGTCCGGCGATGCCTTCCGCGCGGCGATCCTGGCCCACGGGTGGACGGAGGCGGAGATCCAGGCCG
Organism: Planctomycetota bacterium; assembly: GCA_965655435.1. Lineage (GTDB taxonomy): Bacteria > Planctomycetota > UBA1135 > UBA1135 > Saltatorellus. The sequence continues at coordinate 5,834 of CBFHHK010000242.1, forward strand.
CGTTCGACCGCGTCACCGACGACCTCTACGTGAGCGAGAACTGGGAGCAGCTCGCGGACCGGGGCGTCGAGATCTTCAGCCTCCCGGGCTCCCACGACTGGGTCGCCTACGACGTGCCCGAAACCAGCACGATCCTGCCCGGCCTGCGGACCTACATCGTCCCCAACGGCGGACACAGGCGAAGCGGTCACCCCGAGGCGCCCACGAACGACGTCAACCCCGCGTTCTTCGCGGAGCAGCTCTTCGGGGCCGAGGGCGGGCTGGAGACGCCCGAGATCTCCGCGGTCGTCAACGGCGTCGAGCTCGACGTCACGGTGACCTTCCCCGGGGGCGGCGTGCCCGAGGAGAGCCGCGTCTTCTGGATGTACGATCGGGGGCCCGACGGCTCGTCCTGGTACCTCTACGACCTGTTCCCCGCGGAGAACT
>CBFHHK010000243.1:0-6237 GCA_965655435.1 Planctomycetota bacterium
CGGACCTCCAGCGCCTCCTGGAGGGCCCGGGCCGGGTCATCCCCGTCGTCCCAGAGGTTGGCGTAGGGCTGGGCAGCCCCCGCGGACCGAGCGTCCTGATCGGTCAGGTACCGGAGCCCGCGGTCGGCCGCGCGACGGCTCAAGCGATCCTGGAAGTCGGCCACGGACTCACCCGCCGGGACGGGCGCGTAGAGCATGCGAATCGCGTGGAGGTCCCAGGCTCCAACCCCCACGGCGTAGGCGTCCGAGACGTCCAGCCCGCCCCTCCTGTCGGAGCGAATCCGCGGTGCGGGGTAGTCCATGACCGACGCCCGCCCTGAGGCGCTGGCCGCGAAGTTGTGAGCGAGCCCCAGGGTGTGGCCCACCTCGTGCGCTGCCAGCTGCCGGATGCGCGCCAGCGCCAGCTGGGTCGGGTCATCAAAGGAGCCCGAGCCGGTCTTCTCCACGCCGAGCATGCCCTCGAAGAGCAGGCGATCCTGCCGAACGCGGAGGGAGCCCAGGCTCACGTGCCCCTTGATGATCTCACCCGTCCTGGGGTCGCTGATCGCGTTGCCGTAGCTCCAGCCCCGTGTCGATCGGTGGACCCACTGGATCACGTGGTGGCGCACATCCATCGGGTCGAGGTCAGCGGGGGCCACCTCGACCCGGAACGCGCCCGGGTATCCCGCCTGTGCGAAGGCCTCGGACCACCAGGAGGCGCCCTCCACGAGGGCCGAGCGCACGGGCTCCGGGGCGGCGGCGTCGACGTAGTAGACGATGGGCTCCACCTCGCCGGTCTCAGGGTCGCGGATGAGGCGGTGCCGCACCGCCAGGCGCTGCGTGATCGGGACGTCCAGGGGGACCCCGTAGTCGAGGTAGCGGACGGAGAAGGCCCCCATCCTCGGATCGAAGTGGCGCGGCTGATAGCCGTCATCGGGGAGCCTGAGGAAGCCCTGTCGCTGGACGAAGGTGAGCGCCGCGCCGTCAGGAGCGCTACTCCGGGCCAACGGTCCGGGCTTGTCCGAGGTGAAGGTCAGCAGCGCCCCAAACTCGACGTTGTCGGGGAACGCCCGGCTTCGGCCCAGGTCGAGGGCAGAGCGCGCCGTGTCGAGCGTGTAGTTCCCCTGCCCGCGGCCGGACAGGGTCGACTGGATCCCATGGGCGTCGCGAACGAGGAAGGAGGTGAGGTCCACCTGGACCCGGCCGTCCTCAGCGCGCTCAACCGGGATACCACCCCAGAGCACCGAGCTCGCGAAGGACTGGCGCGCGGCCTCTCGCTCGAGGGGCCCGCCCGACGACGCCCGGTAGTCGGTATTGATCTGCTCGAGCAGGACCTTGCCCCCGATGCTGCGGAAGCGCACGAGCCGGGCGCCGCCCATCTGGCCGCGATCCAGCCCCACCTCGTTCGCGCCCAGGCCCGTCTCGATGCCCTCCACATGGAGCAGCCGCAGGTGCTCCCCGTCCGCGTCCGGCGCGGGTAGCCAGACCAGCGCGGTGCCCTCCTCTTCCTCCAGACGGAGGTCCAGGAGCGGCGCTTCACCGCCAGCGGCCTTGGCGGCCGAGGGTCCCGAAGGCTGCAGGTCGCCCGACGCGCATGCGACGATTAGCCCCAGCCCGAGCACTTGAATAGCGTTCCTCATGGGTCGAGCGTACGAATCAAAGGCCGAGTGGCACCTTTCTGTGCGAGGAATGAGGGCCAGCTCGACGTCTCGTCATACCCTCCTCGCATGACTGGTCCCTCCCACATCGACGGTAGCCTGCAGGGCCTGTTTTCGGCCGCCCAGAAGGGCCACTCCGACGACGAGGTCGCCTCCGGCCTCGAGCCCCTGCTGGAAGAGAACCTCTGCACGCTCGTCGGCGACTCCACCGGGGAGAAGCTCATCGAGCGCATCCTCTACGCGGACAGCGGCAAGCACGTGATCATCGGGGGCCCCAACCCCCCGCTCTACCGCTTCCGGGGTCGACTGCGGGAGTTTCGAGTCTCGAAGAAGGAGCTCGAGGCGTCGGTGGCTGAGGTCGAGGACGGCGAGACGGTGTTCCTGTTCGGCATCAGCCTCGGCGAACAGGCCGCGCACATCCTCCGTACCCGCCCCAACTGCAAGGTCATCGCCTGGGACCGCGACCCCTGGCTCATGCGCCTCGCCCTCACCGGCCAGGACTACAAGTACTCCCTGGGCACCGGCCGCCTGACCCTCGCCCTCGGCGCGGACCTCATCGACTACCTCCCCTCCCTTCCCGGCTACCGACTCGTGCTCCATCCGGTCCTGCGGGAGTTCTACGAGGACGAGCTGCTGCTCGCCGAAGAGGCGACCCGCGGCGAGCACCCTGGCGAAGGGCGGCGCTGGGTCGGCCTCGGCATGGGCGGGGTCGTCTACAACGAGCTGAGCGCCGCGGTGCGCGCGGAGGGGTACTCGGTGTTCCCCCTCGAGGTCCGTCGCTGGGACCCCCGTGAGACCCGGATCGCCCTGGAGACCCTGCGCCCCGAGCGCGTGGTCACCATCAACTATGACTCTGAGGTCGCCGCGGTCTGCCACGAGCTCGAGGTCCCGCTGGTGGCGTGGGAGGTGGACCCCAAGACGGACCGCCCGCCGGTCCCGCCCGCGGGAGGAGAGGACTTCCGCGTCTTCACGCTCCACCCGAAGGACGTGAGCCAACTCAAGGAGGCAGGCTTCTCCTCCGTGGACTACCTCCCGATCGGCGTGGACACCGACCGCCGCTCCCCCATCGAGCTCAGCGAGGAGGAGCGCAGCCGCTTCTCCGCGCGCGTCTGCTTCGTCGGATCGAGCCTCATCGACCGGGCCCGACGCTTCAAGCGGCTGTTCCTCCAGCTGCACGCCTCCTTCAACTGTTCGGCCGAGGGGAGCTTCGACGAGACCTCCGAGCGGCTGGAGCGAGTCCTCGTCGCGGAGCGCGCGAACTATGGCGTCTACGCCTCGGACCAGCTCCTCGAGGAGCACTTCGGCGACTTCCTCGATGCCGCGAAGCGCAACGGCACACCGGATGACCCCAAGAAGTGGGTCGCAGAGATCGTCGCGTCCCAGAAGCGGGTCGCCTACGTCTCGGCGCTGAGCAACTTCGGCATCCACGTCTGGGGAGATGAGCGCTGGAGCGACGTCTCCTCCGCGGCCCCCGGGGTGCACTACCGTGGCCTCGCGGAGCAGGGCCACGAGCTGACCTGCGTCTACAGCGGCGCTGAGGTGCACGTGGACGTCAACCGCATCTATCAGCCCGAGGCGATCCCCATGCGGGTCATCAACGTCATGGCCTGTGGCGGCTTCCTCATCGCCGAGCACTCCGACTCCATCGAAGAGCTGTTCGATGTCGGTAAGGAGATCGAGACCTACCGCACGATCGACGAGTTGGAGAGCAAGGTGGCTCACTTCCTCGAACACCCGGGGGAGGCCCGTGAGATCGCCCAGCGCGGCCTTGATGCGGTGCGCGAACGCCACACGATGCGCATCCGAGCGGCGAAGCTCCTCGGCTGAGGCCGACTTGTGTCCGAGAAGATTCTTCGAATCGAGCGGTTGTACCCGCGCGCGCCGGCACTAACTTCCCGTCCTCCCATGAGCGTCTCCCCCAGCAACGCGTCCCTTCATCATCACCACGACCCCTCTCGGGTCGGGTGCTGAGCACGCGTGTGACGTAGACGTCTCACCGCTCAACGCCGGCCCACGGGCCGGCGTCTTTCGTTGACGGCGGTTTGTGGACCGGTCTCCCCTCACCAGGAAGCCACCGTGACCATCAAACTCGACACCCTCCCCGAGGCCGCCGCCCCCCGCGCGATGTCCTCCTCCCTCGCGCCGCTCCGGCTCGCGCTCCCCAAGGGCCGCCAACAGGACCAGGTCATCCGCTTGCTCGCGGATGCCGGCGTCTCCGTTGCCATGGGTGGGCGCGCCTATCGGCCGACCGTCTCGCTGCCCGCGGTTGAGACCAAGCTCCTCAAGCCACAGAACGTCGTCGAGATGCTCGGCGCCGGCGCCCGCGATGTGGGCTTCGCCGGCGCGGACTGGGCCGAAGAGAAGGCCGCGCCGGTCGTCGAGCTGCTAGACACCGGGCTCAACCCCGTGCGGATCGTCGCCGCCGCTCCGCGCGCACTTCTGGACGAGGAAGGCAAGCTGCCCCGCCGTCCGCTGGTGATCGCCACCGAGTACCGCCGGCTCACGGAGGCCTGGATCGGCGAGATGGGCCTCGACGCCCGGGTCCTGTCCACCTGCGGCGCCACGGAGGTCTTCCCCCCCGAGGACGCCGACCTGATTGTCGACAACTCGTCCACAGGGTCGACCCTGCAGGCCAATGGGCTGGACGTGATCGCCGAGCTGTTCTCCTCGTCGACGCGGCTCTATGCGAGCGAGGCGGCCGCCGCGGACCCTGGGCGCCGCGCCCGCCTGGATGAGCTGGTGCTGCTGCTCCGCTCGGTCCTCGACGCCCGCCAGCGGATGATGCTCGAGCTCAACGTGGCCGCGGCCGACCTCGACGGGGTGCTCGACGTCCTCCCCAGCATGCGCCAGCCCACCATCGCCGCGCTCCGCGGCGAGGCCGGCTTCGCGGTGCGCGCCGCGGTCCCGCGGGCAGCGATCGCCGACCTCGTCCCCCGGCTGAAGCAGCTCGGCGGCAGCGACATCGTCCTCTCCGGCGTCAGCCAGCTGGTGCCCTGATGACCGTCTCCACCAAGGCCGCCACGACGCCCACGACGGGCCGCGTGTGCGAAACCAGCGGCGCAGCCGGTTCTCCCGGCGGCGAAGCGGGGCCCCAGCCCAACCCGGGGGTCCGGTTGCCGTATCGGACGGCAAGGCCCCTCGCCCCCTGCGACCTCTGGCTGGCCGGGAACGAGGGGCGCCCGCCGGAAGAGATCGAGCCCGGCATCCCCTCGGAGGCCCTCGGTCGCTACCCCTCGTCCGCCTCGCTCGAGGCGGCCGCCGCGGAGCGCTTCGGGCTCGCGCCGGCTCAGGTCCTCGCCACCGCCGGGGCCGACGACGGGCTACTGCGCCTGTGCCTCGCCTTCCTGGCGGCCGGCCGCGAGCTGGTTCTTCCCACCCCCACCTTCGAGATGATCCCGCGCTACGCGGCCCTCGCCGGGGGTGAAGTGGTCGAGGTCGACTGGGAGGAGGGGACCCCTTACCCCGTGGACGCGGTGCTCCGCTCGATCACCCCGCGTACGTCGCTCATCGCCGTGGTCAGCCCCAACAACCCCACCGGCGCGGTCGCCTGTAAGGAGGACCTCCGGCGCCTCTCCGAGGCGGCTCCGAGCGCCCTCATCATCGTCGACCAGGCCTACGCCGAGTTCGCGGACGAGGACCTCACGGTCCCCGCGCTCGACCTGCCGAACACGGTCGTGCTCCGCACCATGTCCAAGGCCTACGGTTGCGCCGGGCTCCGTGTCGGCTTCAGCCTCGGTGACCCGGCGGTCCTGGAGCTCCTCCGCGCCGCAGGCAACCCCTACCCCCTGGCCGCCAGCTCCCTGAGCGCCGCCGCGCGGCGCCTCGCAGACGACATCAGCCCGTCCGTCCAGCGGGTCCGGCGGGAGCGCGAGGCGCTCCTCGAGACGATCCGCGAGCTCGGCCTCGAGGTCGCCCCCAGCCAGGGCAACTTCGTCTTCGTTCGCACGCCTCGCGCCTCCGAGGTCCGCGACCTGATGGCGGGTCTCGGCGTCGCCATCCGCGCCTTCCCCGGCGTCCCTGGGCTCGCCGATGCGCTCCGAATCACCCTGCCCGGTGACAGCGCGAGCTTCACCCGCCTCGACCGCGCCATCCGCGGCGTGCTCGCTCCGGAGGCGATCCTCTTCGACCTGGACGGGGTCCTCGCCGATGTCTCCAGCTCCTATCGCGCGGCGATCCGCGAGACGGCCGCGAGCTACGGGGTCCCGCTCACCGGGGCCGACATCGACGGCGCCAAGGCCGCGGGTGACGCCAATGACGACTGGCGCCTGACCTGGAGGCTCCTCGCGGAGCGCGGCGTCGACTGCTCGCTCGAGGAGGTCACCGAGCGCTTCGAACGGCTCTACCAGGGCACCTCGACGGCGCCCGGCCTGCGCGCCACAGAGACCCTGCTGCTGGACCGCGAGCGCCTCGAGCGCCTCGCGGCGGCGCGCCCCCTCGCGGTGGTCACGGGCCGGCCCCGGTCCGACGCGCGGCGGTTCCTTGAGGAGCAGGGGATCGCCGACCTGTTTCGCGCGGTGATCACCCGAGACGACGCGCCGCTCAAGCCCGACCCGGAGCCGGTCCGCCTCGCCATGGACGCCCTCGGCGTGCGCACGGCGTG
>CBFHHK010000244.1:0-6219 GCA_965655435.1 Planctomycetota bacterium
ACCTCGACGGTCTCATGGCGCTGGCCGAGACCGAGCGCCCCGGGCTGGTGGTGATCGGCCCGGAGGATCCCCTGGCCGCGGGGCTCGCGGACCGCATGCGGGAGGCCGGGTTTCGCGTGTTCGGCCCGGGCGCCGAGGGCGCGCAGCTCGAGGCCTCGAAGGCCTTCTCCAAGGACCTCATCGAACGCCACCGGATCCCCACCGCCGCGGCCCGCAGCTTCGACCGCTCGGGTCAGGCCAAGGGCTACCTGGAGAGCTGCACGACCTGGCCGCAGGTGGTGAAGGCCGACGGTCTCGCGGCTGGCAAGGGGGTCTACATCTGCCAGGACCTCGCCGAGGCGAAGGTCGCGGTGGACGGGATCATGGAGGAGGGCCGCCACGGTGAGGCTGGCGCGCAGATCCTCATCGAAGAGTTCCTCGTGGGTGAGGAGGCCAGCGTGTTCGCGATCACCGACGGCGACGCGGTGCTGGTGCTGGAGCCTGTCCAGGACCACAAGCAGGCGTTCGACGGGGATGAAGGACCGAACACCGGGGGCATGGGCGTCTACTCACCGGTGCCCGAGCTGAGCAAGCGGATCTACAAGCAGATCGAGCAGCACGTGCTGCTGCCCTCGATCCACATGCTGCGCCGGGAGAAGATCTCCTTCCGCGGCGTGCTCTTCATCGGGCTCATGCTCACCGAGGGGGGCCCGCGGGTCATCGAGTACAACGTCCGCTTCGGCGATCCTGAGTGCCAGGCGCTCATGCGCCGGCTCAAGAGCGACATCGTCCCGATCCTGATCGCCACCGCAGACGGCGCCCTCGCGGAGATCGAGAGCCCCGAGTGGGACGCCTCCACCTGCGTCGGCGTGGTCGCGGCGGCGGAGGGCTACCCCGAGTCACCCCGCAAGGGGGACGAGATCTCCGGCCTTGAGGAGGCCGCTGCCGTCGAAGGCGTCGAGATCTTCCACGCGGGCACGAAGCGCCAGCGCAGCCTCGATGGGGATGAAGAGGTGGTCACCAACGGCGGCCGGGTGCTCACCATCACCGCCGTGGGCGCCACCACGGACGTGGCCCGTGAGCGCGCCTACACGGCGTACAACAAGATCCGATACGACGGCAAGTTCTGCCGGACGGACATCGGTCGGCGCCGGGAGGCGCGCAAGGAGACCACCACGCAGGCGTGAGGTCCTCGGCTGAGCCCGCAGGTGGGCCCCTCCGCCTGGGCGTCGGGATCTGTGCGCTCGATGAGGAGGAGGGCCTCGGCCGCCTGCTGCCCCGGCTCGTGGGCGAGGGGAGCGACAGGGCCGATGTGGTGGTCGTCGCGGACGGGGGATCGACGGACGGGACCCGGGAGGTGATCCTCGGCTCCGGGGCTCAGCTGCTGGACGGCGCGCGCGGGCGCGGGCCTCAGCTGGTGGCCGCGGCGAAGAGGCTCCTGGAGGAGGGGGCCGATGTGCTGCTGTTCTTGCACGCCGACAGCCTGCCGGGGGACGGCGCGCTCGCCGCTGTCCGGGAGGCCTTCAGCAGCCCCGAGCTCGTCGCCGCGGGCATGACCCAGCGCGTGGACGCTCCGGGTCGAGCCTTCCGCTGGATCGAGTCGGCCGCGGACGCCCGGGTACGACGGGGCATGGTCTTCGGGGACTCCGCCCTCTCTGTCAGGGCCTCTCACTACGTCGCGGCGGGGGGCTTTGACCCGCTCCCGCTCTTCGAGGATGTGGAGCTCTCCGATCGGCTCCGGGCGCGGGGGCCCGTCCAGCTCCTGGCGGACGCAGAGATCCAGGTGAGCGCTCGCCGGTGGGAACAGGAGGGGGTCTTGCGGTGTACCGTCCGAAACTGGATCCTCAGGGGGTTGCACCGCCTCGGCGTGGCCCCGCGCCACCTCGCGCGACTCTATCGCCCCTTCCGGCGCGGAGCCTCGCGCTGAACCGGTGCGCCACCCTTCCAGAACTCAGCCCGGCCGCCCGCCTCACTCTTTCGAGGATCATTGACCATGGACCAGAGCACCATCGAACGGCGCTTCGAGGAATTCCTTCGAACAGAGAGCCTCAAGATGACCCCTCAGCGCCGACGCATCTTCGAGAAGGCCTTCGACGTCCATGACCACTTCAGCGTGGAGCGCATGTACGAGTGGCTCAAGGCTGAGGATGGCCCCGCGGTGTCCCGCGCCACGGTCTATCGCACCCTCGAGGTGCTCGAGCGGGGAGGCTTCATCGAGGCCGTGGAGACGGGCCGGGGGGAGGTCGTCTACGAGCATGTGCTCGGGCACGAGCACCACGACCACATGGTCTGCGTCATGTGCAAGCGCATCGAAGAGTTCCAGGACGAGGAGATCGAGGCGCTCCAACGCAAGAACGCCGAGCGGCTCGGGTTCGTGATGACCGGGCACATGCTCCGGCTCTCCGGGATCTGCGGCGACTGCGCGGGCGAGCTGCGCGAGGACGGGCGGTTGGAGGAAGAGGTCGCCCGGCTGCGCTAGCGGTCCGCGGCGTCAGCCGCGGCACCCCGACGGCACCCCGACGGCGCCCCAGCGGACGCTGCCAGCTGAGCCAGGGGCCGGCGATTCCGCGCGCCGCTCCCTTGCGCCGGCAGGAGAGCCGACCCGGGTCGACGAGGCCTGGTTCGGGTCGAGGAGGGCCGGCTGCGAATCGAGAAGGGCCGGCTGCGGGTCGAGGAGAACCTGCTGCGGATTGAGGAGAACCTGCTGCGGGTCGTGGGGGCGGTCGCGCGGGAGTGCGGCCCCGTCCCACAGGGAGGCGCTCGTCGTGCGTGGAGGACCTGGGCGTGCGCGGAGAACCTGGGCGTGCACGGAGGAGCCCGTCGCGGGGGGAAGCGATGGAGGGTCCGCCAGGGGCGACGGCGGGTGCTCACCCCGCGCTCGGCACAGACCTCCCCGTTCGACGCCTCGTCTCAGGGCACAATGGGGCCTCCAGGACTCAGCACACTCGATGGAGCCCCGTCGGGGCGACGGGAGGGAGCCCTGAGGGCGACGCTCGAGGACCGCAGCCGCGTGGCTCCCGGGCCCAACAGGCACCCCGTGGGAGGCCGGCATGGGAGCAGGGATCCCGCGCGGTGAGCCGCTCAGTTGATGTCGCGCGTGAGGCTGTCGCGGACGCTGGTCGCGATCTCGTCGCTGTAGATGAGGTAGCGCTTGGCCGCGACCCGGATACGGGTCTGCCTGGCGTCGTAGGTCTCCACCTGGACCGTGACCAGCGCGCTGTCCACATAGGTCTGGATGGTCCGCAGGTCCTCGTCCACCTCGATGAGATCCGAGGTCATGTGAGACATCGTGTCCTTCGCGCAGGCCCAGGTGAAGTCGAGGCCGTACGGGACGATCGCTGTCTGAGCGTTGTCGACGAACTCGTCGTTGATGACGATGGCCGCTCCGACGACCGCCACGGGTGCGCACGACGGCAGTGCCGACGCGCCGAGAAGACCAGCGAGGGCGGCCGTAGCCGCCGGGAGAGAGATGCGCCTCATGATGGTCGCGACTATAGAGAAGCGCCCATGGCCGATTCCACCAGCGCCCGGTAGAAGGCGAGACCTTCCCCCTCGGACCGGCTGGCGGGCAGCCGGGTCCAGGTGGGGTGGGCCCAGGGATCCAGGTTCCGCTCCGGGTGCGGCATGAGCCCCAGGACCCGGCCTGTGGGGTCGCAGATGCCCGCCACGTCGCCCGCGGCGCCGTTGGGATTCGCGGGATAGCCGACCTCGCCACCGTCCGGGTGGACGTAGGTGAGCGCGATCTGACCGGCGGCCCTCAGGCGCTCCAGGGCCGCGTCGTCGGTGACGGCGAAGCGGCCCTCGCCGTGGGCGACCGGGCAGGGCATTTGTTCCCCTGCGGTGAGCCACGTGCAGCGGCTCTCCTGGGCCTCCAGGGTCACCCAACGGCACTCATAGTGGTTGGAAGCGTTGGCGAACAGGGCGATGGAGCGCTCGTTGGGCTCCGCCTCGGGCTCGAAGAGACCGGACTCCACGAGGACCTGGAAGCCGTTGCAGACGCCAAGAATCAGCCCCCCGCGGTCCACGTGGGCGCGGAGCGCGTCGCCCAGGTGGTTGCGCAGCGAGGCACCCCAGACCCGACCAGCGGCCAGGTCGTCCCCGTAGCTGAACCCTCCGGCGAAGACGAGGACGCCGTAGCCGTCCAGGCGGCCGGGCTCCCGCGCGGCCACGTCGCTCCTGAGCAGGTCGGCGTCGGCGCCGCCCATCCTCAGGGCCCGAAGGGTCTCGTCCTCACAGTTGGTGCCCGGTCCACGGAGGACGAGGGCCTTGGGTCGTGTCGCAGTGATCGTCATGGTGCTGGCCTCCGGGCAAGCCGCCCGTGGACCCAGATTCTGCGCTCTGGGCCGGCCCCATGCGAGTCAGAGCAGCAGGATGCGATCCGCGGCGCCCGGGAGGTCGTCCACGACGTCCACGTAGTGCCCCGAGGACTCTGCCTTGCGGGCCTGCTCGGACCCCTTACCGGTCTTCACGAGCAGCCCCATGACGCCGACGCGCTCGCCGGCCTTCAGGTCGCGCATGGAGTCGCCGATGCACCACGAGCGGTCGAGGTCGATGCCCAGGCGTGCGGCGGCCTCGAGCATCATCCCCGGGCGGGGCTTGCGGCAGAAGCAATTGGCTCGGTAGCCGACGCGGCCCTCGGTGGGGTGGTGGGGGCAGTATCCGATCCAGTCCAGCTGGACGCCCTCGGCCGAGAGTAGCTCGCGCAGCCTCTCGTGGACCTCTCCGAGCCGGTCCTCGTCCAGCAGTCCACGGGCCACGCCGCTCTGGTTGGTGACGACGCACAGCAGGTACCCGGCGTCCTTCAGCCTGCGCAGGGCCTCCGCGGCGCCGGGGAGCAGCTCGAGGTCGGCCGGGTCAGCGAGGTAATTCACCTCGCGGTTGATCGTGCCGTCCCGATCGAGGAAGACGGCGGCGTGCTGGGGCAAGGGCTCAGCGGCCCCCTTCACGTGCTCGCGTCATCTTCACGAAGATGCGGTGCGGCATCTCCCCGTCCCGGTTCTTGATCGGGAAGAAGAAGTCCGGCCCGCTCAGAAAGATCGGGAAGGGCCACGAGGTCAGGTTGGTGAACGAGTCCATGTAGAAGATCACGAGGTCGCGCTCGCCGATCTTCCAGCGGCGCGTCTCGGTCCGGTACCCATCCAGCTTGAACTCCACCTTGTGGGGTTCATCTGGGAGCTGGATTCGGCACGGCGTCGAGAGCCCCACGCTCACCTCGTCGATGAAGACCTCGGCGCCGGGCGGGCTGGAGTCCAGAACGATGGGGCGCCGCGCCGCGATGCAGGCCGTGAAGAGCGGTACTGCGGCGAGGAGCAGGAGGGCGCTCCGGGTGCGGTGCAAGAGTGAGGTGGGGGCCATGGTCTAGATTCTGGGTGGGGCTGGCGCCGAAGGCCAGCCATACGTTGTCTCGGTCAGCGGACCCCGCCGCCTTGATGAACTCCCGGAGTCTCGACTCGCGGCTGGAGTCCCCCAAGGGGACGCCCCCCAGGAATGCTCCCTGGGCTCCGGGAGGGGGCCCTCGCGGGACGATCATCGATTGGGGCTGGATCCAGCCGTCCCCGAAGCAATCATGGTCCCGACGATGTCCACGGACGCACAAGCACCGGATGCTCCCTCGGAAGCTGGCCAACCTCCCGCCCCCTCGGGTGATGGGCCGGCTGGTTCAGGGTCGCCCAGGTTCGGCCTCGGCCTCCTCGGCCTGGGCATGGTGCTGGGCCTGCTGCGCTTCGTGCGACTCGGGGAGTGGAGCCTCTGGTTCGATGAGGTCCTCACCTGGGGCGACAGCCACTTCGCCCCCGACGGGCTCCTGAACCGCGCGGGGTACTGGCTCGTCCGGCAGTCCGTGGAGTGGTCTGGAGGGGAGCCCACTGAGTTCAGCCTGCGGTTCATGCCCGCCCTGGCGGGCTACCTCGCCATCCCCCTGAGCTTCTGGGCCTTTCGACCGCTCGCTGGCTCCACGCGGGCGGGCGTGGCTGCGGTCGTGATCGCGGTGAGCGCCTGGGAGCTGCAGTGGTCCCAGACGGCGCGCTTCTACACGTTCGTCCAGCTGACCTCGCTGGTCGGAGCCGGCGTCACGATCCGCGGTCTGCTCTCCGCTCGCTGGCCCGTGGTGGTGGCCGGCGTCCTGCTGGCGGCCTCGGGCGTGGTGTTTCACCTCCAGGCAGGGCTCGTCGCGGCGGCGCTGCTGGGGGCCGCGCTGCTGGCGCCGCCCTCCGGGGGGCCGGGTGCACGCGGCGTGGGGGG
>CBFHHK010000245.1:0-6166 GCA_965655435.1 Planctomycetota bacterium
CCCCGCCCGCGAACACCGCCGCAGCGCGCAGCTCGCGGTCGAGGGCGACGAGGTCCGCTCGCATCCCCGGGCGCAGAGCGCCGATGGTCTGCTCGAGGCCGAGGAAGCGCGCGGGGGTGGACGACGCCATGCGGAGCGCGTCGGCCAGCGGGACCTGCGCGCCCCGCACGCAGTTGCGAACGGCGGTCGCCATGTCCAGGGCGGAACCTGCGAGGTTGCCCTCCTCGTTCACGCAGCGCAGCCCGTCGAGGCGCACACGCTGCCCTCCGAGCTCGAACTCCTCGAGGTCGACCCCGACCGGCTGCACCGCGTCGGTGACCAGCATGAGGCCCGAGGGCCCCGCCGCTCGCCACGCAGCCCGGAGCGCGCCGAGGTCCACGTGGACGCCGTCCGCGATCACCCCGCTCGTAACCCCAGGGGTCGCCAGCGCCGCGCCCACCAGCCCGGGCGCCCGGCTCTCCATGGGGCTCATGGCATTGAAGAGGTGCGTCACGCCGGTGACCCCGCCGTCGAAGGCGGCCTTCGCCTCCTCATAGGTGGAGGCGCAGTGGCCGAGCGCGACGCGGGCCCCGCCCTCCAGGAGCCTGGGCAGCGTCCCCTCCCCCAGGGCACAGGCCGCGGCGGTCACCAGGACCACGCCAGGAGCCCCGCCGAGGATCGCCTGGAGGTCGCCCTCGTCCGCCCCTCGCACGAAGCCGCGGTCGTGGGCGCCGGTCTTCCTCGGGTCCAGGAACGGCCCCTCGAAGTGCACGCCGAGGATCCCCGGGACGCCCTCCGTTCGGGCCTGCTCCACGGCCTCACGCGCCGCGACCATCTTCTCCCGGGAGTCGGTGATGAAGGTCGGGAGCAGGGAGGTGGTCCCGAAGCGGCGGTGGGCCGCGGCGATGGTCCGGAGCGTGTCCACGTCGGGCGTATCGTTGAACAGCACGCCCCCGCCGCCGTTGACCTGGACATCCACGAAGCCGGGCGCGAGGTCCACGTCGCCCTGGTCCAGCACGGGGACCGCGTCCGGGATCTCCGCCCGCGGGACCACCTCGAGGACGCTGCCCCCTGCGACGAGGACAGCGTGATCCTCAACAAGCCCCTCGGGCCCGAGGGTGTGGATGCGCGCGGCTGCGATCGCGACGTCTGCGGTTCCCGGCGGCTGATTCATCGCCTGCGATGGTACGACGGCGGGAACCCCGGGGCTGCCCCTTGCGCCCGGCCCCGCCCCACGGGACAGTCCTCGGCATGGCCGCCCCAGAGGATCACGCCCACGGAGACGACGCTCCCCGGCTCGACGGGCCGCAAAAGCCCCACCTGAGGTGGACGGCGGCGGTCCTCGGCGCGATCGCGATCCTCGGGCTCCTCGCCTACCGGGTCTGGGCCGGAGACGTTCCGCCGTCCGATGAGGAGCTCAGCCCCACCGCAGGCTCGGACGCTCTCCCCATCTCCCCGCCAGAGGACCCGGTGGCGGCCGCGCTCCTCGCCGCGGAGGAGGCGCTCGATCGCGGCCTCATCGAGGAGGCCTCGCTCCGAGTGAAGGAGCTGCGGCAGGCCCACGGCGACTCCGGGGCGGCCGCCAAACTCGCTCAGCGGATCCAGCTGCGGGTGGCCGCCCACCGGGCCGCTCTGCGTCCAATGGCATTCCGCGTCGAGTCCTTCGAGACCGACCTCGACGCCGTCTTCGCGCGCGTCCGTCTCGGAGGCGAGGTCGTTCACTCCTCCGGCCTCCTGGTGCCCTCCTTCTCCCGCGCCAGCGGCGCCCGGCGCGCCAACGTCTTCACCGTCCGGACCTCCTTCGACCGCGGCGTGACCCTCGAGTTGGTGGAACCCGGCGGCCTGATCAGCGGGCCAGAGGTCGTCTTCGGCCCCGTGGAGGTCTCGGCCTTACCGCACCTCACCGGCGGCATCGTGGAGTTCGAGGACCCCGATGCACCCGTGACGAACCTCGTGGTGCGCTACACCGCGAGCCTCTTCCAGCCCGGCCTCACGCCTGACCGGGCTCGACGAGGCGTCGATCCAGGCGCCACCCCGAGCGAGCTCGTACGGGCCGTCACGGATGCCCTCGACGGGGCCCGGCTGTCCGAGGCCGCCGAGCTCCTGGCGCAGCTCGAGTCCCAGGAGCCGGACCACTCCGACGCCGCCTTCCTCCGGCAGCGCCTCAAGGACCGCGAGGTCGCCCTGCGCCGAAATCTCCGCACGGTGCGCCTCGTCCTGCTGGAGGTCGCCTGCGACCCGGCGGCGGACGGCTCCCCGTGGTCCGGCGACGGCTCTGAGCCGGACTTCGAGGTGCGTGCCATCGCCGACGGTGAGGACGTGGCAGAGACGGGCGGCGGCGCGACGGCTCCCTTCCTGGTGATCGAAGACAACCTCGCGCCGCCCCCGGGCAACGTGCTCGAGGTGACCGCGCGGGGCGACGCCACGGTCGAGCTCGCCGTGTACGACACCAGCCCCACCTTCAGCTCCACGCGCGTGGGCGCCGTGATGCTCCCCGTGGTCCTCGCGGAGCTGCCAGGTGGAAGCGGGACCCTGACCATGGAGCGCGAGCCCAGCGTGCTGGTGCTCCCCGCGAGCGATCCAAACCGGGTCCGCAGGGTTGTCCTGCGCTACTCCGTGCTCGACTGAGCTCACCGCTCGGCAGGGTTCTCCGCTCGGCAGGGTTCTCCGCTCGGCAGGGTTCTCCGCTCGGCAGGGGTCTCCCCTCGGCAGAGTTCCCCCCTCGGCAGAGCTCACTGCTCGGCTGGAGTCTCCACCACGCAGAGTTCTCCACCACCCTGGGTTCTCCGCTCCGCTGGCTCCTCCATCCCGCTGGCTTCTCTGCTCCGCTGAATGTCTCGCTTGGCTTGGCGCCCTGCTCGGGGCGGCCATCGGTCGCCCGGACGAGTGGACCGCGGGCCCTCCGGGGAGACCTCAGTCCTCGTCGATCTCCGCGGCGGCTTCCTCGGCCGGCTCCTCGGCCGGCTCCTCGATCGGCTCCTCGACCGGCTCGACATCAGAGTCAACCTCAGGCAGCCGCAGCAGCGGTGTCCCGAGCGCCCGCGCCGCGGCGTCGATCTCACGCAGCTCGACGTCGAGCACAGGGGCGAGCCGGTCCAGGGCCCCCTCGATGGCGGCGGAGAGCTCGGCGGCCACGGCGACCATCTGATCCGTGGGGCGGAACTCCCCCTGGAGCGCGCCGGAGCGCACCCCTGCGAGCTTGTCCGTCAGCCGAATCGGGAAGTTGAGGGGGTCCTGACGGCTGCGGTTCTTCGTCTGATAGAGCTCCTCCTCCACGGCCCCCATCCGCTCGAGCGCCGCGTCGATACGAGCCTCGAGAACCTCAGCGCCGGCCCCTTCCGGGAGGCGCTCCCTCAGCTCCCCGAGGTCCTCCCGCGCCGCGCGCAGGTCGCGGATCGCCGTGTGGGCGCGAGTCAGGAGCTCGCCGGTGGAGCGGGCGAAGCGGTACTGCTCCACGAGGTCCATGCCCGTGGCATCCGATCGCGGGTCAGCGAGGACGAGGGCGGCGACGCTGGCGGACTCGCCGTCCACGGTGAGCTCCAAGCGGTATTGCCCGGGCGGGACCTTGGGACCGCCGAGCCCGCCGTTCCACAGGACCATGTCCTCGAAGGACTCGGCCCCGGTCGCCCGCAGGTTCCAGGTGAAGCGGTGGAAGCCCGCGCCCGTCGGCAGCACGTTGCTGCGCTCGGCGGCGAACTGGCCGTCGCCCTTCTCGCCCTTCGGCGTGAACGTGCGCACCACCCCGCCGTCGTAGTCCTTGATGGTCAGCTCGACGTCCTCGGTGTCGGTGGCGAGGCGATAGTCGATCGTCATGCCAAAGGCCGGGTTGGTGCCCGCCGGCGCGCCACCGCGGCCGCGGCCGCCCATGGCCCGCGTCGTGTCCATCGGCGCGTAGAGCACCGTGGCCCCGGCGTGCGTCGCCGCGTCCAGCTGCCGAAGGGGCGTCAGCTCATCGAGGATCCAGAAGCCCCGGCCCTGGGTCGCGACCACGAGATCCCCCTGGGCCATGGCCAGGTCCGTGATCGGGACCACGGGCAGGTCCAGCTGCAGCGGGTCCCAGCTCTCCCCGTCCTCGAACGAGACGTAGAGCCCGCGCTCGGTGCCCGCGAAGAGCAGGCCGCGCCGCTCGGGGTCGGCCTCGATCGCGCGCACGAAGTGGTCGCCCTCGATGCCCCCCGACAGGTCCTGCCAGGTGCGGCCGAAGTCGGTGGTATGGAAGAGGTACGGCCGGAAGTCATCGAGCTTGTAGCGCGTGCCCGCGAGGTACGCGCCGCCCGAGGTGAAGGGGTCCGGGATGAGGTCGTTGACCTGGGTCCACTCGGGGAGGGCGCCAGGGGTCACGTCCTCCCAGGTCGCGCCGTCGTCCACGCTCACGTGGACCCGGCCGTCGTCGGAGCCGCACCACAGGATCCCCTTCTGCAGCGGGTGCTCGAAGGCGGCGAAGATCGTGCAGTAGTACTCGACCCCGGTGTTGTCCTTGGTGATCGGGCCGCCCGAGGAGACGAGCCGCGCGGGGTCGTTGCGGGTCAGGTCCGGGCTGATCTGCTTCCAACTCTGGCCCAGGTCCGTGGAGCGGAAGAGGACGTTGGACGCCGCGTAGAGCGCCGGGCTCCCCTCCTCTCCGGGCGCCACTTCGAGGTCCCCGTGGGGCGAGAAGAACAGGGGGAAGTTCCACTGGAAGCGGTAGCGCATGCCCTCCGCGCCGGCGCCCATGGGGTTATCCGGCCACACGGTCACGTTGCGACGCTGGCCCGTGCGGTGGTTCAGCATGGTCAGGTAGCCGCCGTAGGAGCCCCCGAAGACCAGGTCGGGATCCGCGGGGTGGGCCGCGATGTGGCCGCTCTCGCCGCCGGCGGTGGGCTCCCAGTCGCGCACGCCGATGGAGCCGCCGCTCAGAGAGCGGGACCGGATCCGCACCGCGGAGTTGTCCTGCTGGCCGCCCAAGAGCCGGTACGGGAAGGCCGTGTCCACGGAGACCCGGTACATCTGCGAGGTGGGCTGCATGTCCTGGTCGGTCCAGGAGGCGCCGCCGTCCACGCTCACGTTGGCGCCGCCGTCGTTGGACTCGATCATCCGCGCCGGGTCGCTCGGGGCAATCCACAGATCGTGGTTGTCCCCGTGGGGCGTGGAGATTCGCTCGAAGGTCTTGCCGCCGTCGGTGGACCGGTGGAAGCCCACGTTCAGGACGTAGACCGTGTCCTCGTCCGCGGGGTCCGCGACGAGCCGCGAGTAGTACCAGGCGCGCTGGCGGAGCTTGCGCTCGCTGTTGGTGCGCTTCCAGGTGTCGCCTCCGTCGTTCGACCGGAACACGCCGCCCTCCTCGGCCTCGATGATGGCGTAGACCACCTCCGGATCGGCGCCAGAGACGCTCACGCCCGCGATG
The DNA here is from genome assembly GCA_965655435.1 of Planctomycetota bacterium. Classification (GTDB taxonomy): domain Bacteria; phylum Planctomycetota; class UBA1135; order UBA1135; genus Saltatorellus. The sequence goes on from CBFHHK010000245.1 coordinate 5,363, forward strand.
CCGATGGTGCCCTCGGGCAGGCCGTCGTTGGCGCTGATGTCCGTCCACGTCTCGCCGCCGTCGGTGCTCCTCCAGATCGACGAGCCCTCGCCGCCGGAGCTGAGGGAGTAGGGCGTCCGCCGGATCCGCCAGAAGGTCGCGAACATGACCCGCGGGTTACTCGGGTCGAGGGCGAGGTCAACGCAGCCCACGTCGTCGCTCACGAAGAGGACCTCGTCCCATGTCTCCCCCCCGTCGGTGGTGCGGTACACGCCGCGCGTGGGGTGCGGACCGTAGAGGTGCCCCATCACGGCGACCCACGCCGTATCCGGGTCGCGCGGGTGGATCCGAATACGCGAGATGTGGTGGCTGTCGGCGAGCCCGATCATGCGCCAGGTCTTGCCCGCGTCGTCGGAGCGCCAGAGCCCGTCCCCGTGGCCGACGTTGCCCCGCACGGTCTTCTCGCCGCCGCCGACATAAATGACGTTGGGATCCCACTCGCTGACCGCCACGGCGCCGATGGATCCGCCGAAGAAGCCATCCGACACGTTACGCCAGCTCTCGCCGCCGTCGCCCGTCTTCCACACCCCGCCGCCTGCCGCACCCATGTAGTAGGTATCAGGGTCCCCGTCGAGCCCGCACACGGCGGCCGAGCGGCCGCCCCGGTAGGGGCCGATCTCGCGGAACGAGAGGCCCTCCAGGAGCTCCGCGGGGGATGAGCCGCCCTGTACAGCGGCAGGGACGGCGGAGAGAGCGAGCGCGCAGGCGAGGGAGAGAAGCATCGGTGCAAGGTCCGGTTGAGGGAGCCCCCAGGTTAGGCGGGCG
>CBFHHK010000246.1:0-1909 GCA_965655435.1 Planctomycetota bacterium
GGCCGCCCCGGCGCGCTCGATCAAGCGCGCGGCCGCGTTGAGACGCCAGGCCGTGGGAAAGCGGGCCTCGAGGTCCGCCATGAAGGCAACGAGCTGCGCCTCGATCTCCGGCGGGAGGCCGACCTCGAGCAGCTCCGCGTGGCTGGAGCGGGCGAGCTCAGCCCGCGCGGACGCCGTCTGCGGCACCCCCGACTCGAGCGCGATCTGGATCGAGTCCCGGAGCACCTGAAACAGGCGCATGACGCGCTCGCGCTCGGCGGTGGGACGCTCGCCAACGCCGCCGCCCACTGCGGGGGTCTGACCTGCGAGCCCCAGGATCGGGGCGTTCGGATCGGGGGAGGCATTCATCGCGCTGGACCGGGACGCGGGGCGCCGCGCCGGACCGAGACTCTAGCAGGGCTCGCGCTCAATGACCGGCCCCTCAGTACGCCGAGTCCTCGGCGTCGAGGGTGCCCGCGATCAGGTCCCTGGCGAGGTCCAGCTCACGGTGCTCGCCACGGACGACGAGCAGGTCGCCGGGCTCCAGCACCAGGTCTGCGCCTGGCCCGTGGACCTCCTCGCCCCCGCGCACGACCGAGAGCACCGTCGCCCCGGTGCGCACGCGGAACCCCATCTCGCCGAGCGACCGGCCGCAGCCCGCGCAGTCGGCCCCGACGAAGAGCGTGTCCACCGCCGTGCTCGCGAGGATCTCTCCCACCACCGCCAGGTGCCGCTCCTCGGCCACCGGGCCCCGCAGCAGCTGGTAGCCCTCCCTGCGCACGAGCTCGGTCTGCACCGCGATCGTCCCCCTGGGCACGTGGAGCTCCCGCAGGACGCGGCCAAAGATCTCAACCGAGGTCTCGAACTCCTCCGGGACCACCTGGTTCGCGCCGAGGCGCAGCAGCTCCTCCGTGTCGCTGAGGAAGCGGGTCCGGACGATGACCTGGATGGAGGGCGAGAGCTGACGCGCGAGGGCCACCGCCCGGCGGGTCGCGCCGGCGTCATTGATGGCCACCACAAAGACCTTGGCCCCCACGATCCCCGCCTGGGCGAGGGCGTCGGCTCGGCTCGCGTCTGCCAGCATGATCGGGACGCCCGCGGCCCGCTCCCGCTTGACCCGATGGGGATCGGTGTCGAGCACTCGGTGATCGATCCCTGTCGCGGCGAGGACCCGCGCCAGGTGCTCTCCCGTGAGCCCGTAGCCCGCGACCAGCACCCGCGGCGCGTCCTCCGGGTCCCCCCCGTCGCCGCCCTCGGCGCCCTCGGTGCCCGAAGGACGCCCTGCGTCCCCCCGCCTCCACGCGAGGCGCATCACGACCGGGGTGACCACCATGGAGAGCACCGCAACGGCGAGGAAGCGCTGCTCGTCCGCGCCCCCGAGCACGCCGAGCTCGCGGGCCTGGCTCGCCACCACGAAGGCGAACTCCCCCACCTGGAAGAGGGCCGCCGCGACGATCATCGCGGTCCGGCGTGACCGGGTCAGGTAGAAGCCGACGCCGAAGACGACCGCGGCCTTGGTCGCCGCCACCGCCAAGAAGAGCGAGAGGGTCGCCACGGGCTCCTCGATGACGATCGAGGCGTCGAAGAGCATCCCGATCGAGACGAAGAAGAGCGCGCTGAACACGTCGCGGAAGGGCAAGATCTCGTCGACGACCTGGTGGTTGTACTCCGACTCGGAGACCACCAGACCGGCGATGAAGGCGCCCAGGGCCAGGGGCAGGTCCAGGCTCTCGGTGAGCCACGCGGCGCCCAGCGCCACCAGCACCGTGAACAGCGTGAAGAGCTCGCGGCCGCCGGCGCGCACGACCACGGGGGCCATGCGGGAGAAGCCATAGCGCGCGGCGAGGAGGACGACCAAGACCGCCACCACCGCCTTCGCCCCCGCGACTCCGAAGTCCGCGAAACCGCCCTCGCCGCCGCCCCCCAGCAG
>CBFHHK010000246.1:2029-6138 GCA_965655435.1 Planctomycetota bacterium
CGTACTTGACAGGACCACCAGGAACGCAAAGAGGACGGCGCCCGACACGTCGCGGCCGAGGGCGATCCCCCCCAGCCCGACGACCAGGAGGGTCAGCACGACCTGTCCGAACCCGCCGACGAGCAGAGCCCGCTTGAGGAGGAGGAGCCGCGGGAGCGAGAACTCCAGCCCGACGGTGAACAGCAGGAGCGCGACCCCGATCTCCGCCAGCGCCTCGACCTCTTCGACGGAGCGGATCCAGCTCAGGGCATGGGGGCCGAACAGGGCCCCCGCCACGACGAACCCGGCGACGGAGGGGAGCTGGAACCGCCGCAGCAGGACGACGATCGGGATCGACGCCGCCAGCAGCAGCACGATGTCCGTGAGGAACGTATGGGGCATCGAGATGGAGAGCCTGCGAGGCTCGCGACCGGTTCAGTTGACCGTCATTCCGCCGTTGACCACGAGGGTCTGACCGGTGACGAACCCCGCCTCGTCGCTCGCGAAGTAGACCGCGGCGCCCGCGATATCCTCGGGCTTGCCCCAGCGGTCCATGGGGATCAGGGCGCGGTAGCCGTCCTTCATTTCCTGAGGGTCGCTCTCGTGCCGCTCCACCGGGATCCAGCCTGGGGAGACCATGTTGACCGTGATCCCGAAGGGCGCGAGCTCCTGGGACATGGAGCGGGTCCAGCCGCGCTGGGCCCCCTTGGCCGCCACGTAAGGGCTGAAGTTGGGCACACCCCGGTCGAAGACCTCGGAGCCGATGTTGATGATGCGCCCGTGCCGGCGCGCCTTCATCCCCGGCAGGACCGCGCGGGTCACCAGGTAGGGGCTCTTCACAAAGAACTCGAGCATCGACTGGTGGAAGGACCAGTCGTACTCCTCGATGGGCATCTGCGGCTGATCGGGGGTGGCGTTGAAGACGACGATGTCCACCGGACCCAGCTCCGACTCGATGTCGGCGATCATCCCCTCGACGCTCTCGGGGTCGACCACGTTGGCCTTGAAGAGCGCGCCCTCCAGCCCCTCCTCTCGGAACTCCTCGAGCGCCTTGGCGGCGCGCAGCTCGTTGTTCGCGAAGTTGAGGGCCACCTTCGCGCCGGCGCGGCCGAGGTGGAACGCCATGGCCTTACCGAGGCCGGTGGTGGAGCCCGTCACGAGGGCAACACGTCCTTTGAGGTCAAACATGGGCGAGTCCTTGGGTGCGGTCAGTCGACCAGGAAGCGGTGGACGGTGAACTGACGGTACTCCTCGCCGGGCACCAGCAGCACCGAGGGGAAGCCGGGCTCGTTGATGGCGTTGGGGTATCCCTGGGTCTCCAGGCAGCAGGCCGAGCGGTGCGCGTAGACCGCGCCGCCCTTCCCGGAGTCGCCCTTCAGGAAGTTGCCCGAGTAGAACTGGAGGCCCGGTTGATCAGAGAAGAGCTCCAGGGTCCGCCCGCTGGCCGGATCAGAGAGGACCGCCACGGGCCCAGCAGCCATGACCTCCTCCGGGCCGCCCTCGAGCGCGCTGGAGCGCACCGCGTAGTTGTGGTCGTAGCCGATGGCCGAGGTGTCATCCAACGCCCCGATCCGCGCGCCGATGAGCTCGGGGGTCCGGAAGTCCAGGGGCGTGCCCGCCACCGACTCGATCGCGCCCGTGGGGATCAGCGTGCCGTCAGCGGGGGTGTAGCGGTCCGCGTTGACCTGCAGCTCATGGTCCAGCACGGTGGCGCTGCCCGCCCCCGCGAGGTTGAAGTAGCTGTGGTGCGTGAGGTTGAGGGGCGTCGGTTGATCCGCTGTGGCGCGGTACTCGACGATCAACTCGTCCGCCTCGGTCAGGGTGTAGGTCACCGTCGCGTCCACGCGACCGGGGTAGCCCTCGTCGCCGTCCTCCGAGGTGAGCCGAAAGGTCACCGAGGCGAGGCTGGGATGCGGCTCGGCGCGCCACATGCGGTGGCTGTAGCCCCGATCCCCGCCGTGGAGGTGGTTGGGGTCGTTGTTTGTGGCCAGCTGGTACGTGCGCCCCTCGAGGGTGAAGCGGCCGCGGGCGACCCGGTTCGCGACCCGGCCCACGGTGGACCCGAAGTACTGGTTGGCATCGCTCTCGTAGCCAGAGACGTCGTCGAAGCCGAGCACCACGTCCGCTCGCTCTCCGCCGCGGTCCGCGACGTTCATGGAGACGAGCGTCGCCCCGAACTCCGTGAGGTGCGCCTCCGTCCCGCGACCGTTCCGCAGGACGAAGAGGTTCGCGGCGGTGCCATCGGCGGTCGCCCCGAAGGGCCGGACGTCGACCGGCGAGGCGGCGGGGTTCCCTGTCCCGGTCGCGCTGCACGCGACGAGGGCCATGAGGGCGATCAGCAGGAGAGGGAGGTGAAGCACGATTCGAGTCATGGGTTCCTTCAGGTCGTTCGTTCAGTCCGCGCGCGGGCGCGCTCCCGCGCCCGACGCGCCTCCGCGAGCCGCCGCACCACCTCGTCCGCAACCGCTCCGAGGAGGAGCACCCCGCCGACGATGGCGAACTCGAGCTGGCTGGGAATGCCGAGCAGCACGATCGAGTTGTACAGCAACCGCATCACCGCCGCACCGAGGACCACTCCGAGGATCGATCCTTCTCCGCCGCGCAGGCTGCAGCCGCCCAGCACGGCCGCTGCGATGGCGTAGAGCTCGTAGAAGTTGCCCATGCTCGCCGGCTGGACGGAGTTCACGTCCAGTGCGAAGAGCACCCCGCCGACCCCCGCGAGGAGCGAGCAGATCACGTAGGCGAGGATCGTCACCCGCTCCACGGGGACGCCGGCGTAGCGGGCCGCGACGGGGTTCCGCCCGAGGGCCAACATCCAGCGGCCCCAGACGCTGCGGCCGAGGAAGACCGCCGCGAGGACCGCCACCGCCACCAGCACGAGGGCCGGCGCCGGGACGTCGAGGGCGCCGATGGAGAAGGGTCGGCCGGTCGCCAGGGACCGCAGGCCGTCGTGGCTGGACCCGAACCCCATGGTCTGGTCGTCCACGATGTAGCGCGCCACGCCGCGGTAGACCAGGAGACCGCAGAGCGTGACCACGAAGGGCTGGAGCCCCAGGCGCGTGATGAGGAGCCCGTGGATCACGCCGAGGCCCGCCGCGAGGAGCAGGACGACGACCACGGCCGCCCCGGCCGGCACCCCCGCGTCCAGCAGGAGCGGGAGCGAGGTCGCCACCAGGGCGATGACGGAGCCAATGGAGAGGTCGATCCCCGCCGTGACGATGGGGAACGCGGCGCCGATGCCGATGATCCCGAAGAGCGCCGTGCGCTGGAGGACGTTCTCGAGGTTCTCCGCCCCGAAGAAGCGCGGGTTCATGGCGCCGGTCGTGACCACGATCGCCACCAGGAGCCCGAAGATCCCCAGCACCTTGCCCCACCCCGCCAAGCGTGAGCTCGCGTCCGATCGCGCCGCGCTGGCGCTGCCTGATTCCGTCATGTCGTCGCTCCCTCAATCCGGGAGCCGCCGCCTGTGGCGAGCTCCATGACCGCCTCTTCGGTGGCCACGCTCCGCTCCAGTGTTCCAGTGATCTGTCCGTCGTGCAGCACGACCACGCGATCGGAGAGGCGCAGGAGCTCCTCCATGTCGCTCGAGGCGAAGAGCACCGCCAGCCCCTCCGAGGCCAGCCGCTCGAGGAGCAGATAGAGCTCCTCGCGGGCCCCCACGTCGACGCCCCGGGTCGGCTCGTCCATGAGCAGGATCGTCGGCTCCGCCGCGAGCCAACGGCCCACCACGACCTTCTGCTGGTTGCCGCCGGAGAGGGTCTGCACCTCTTGTTCGATCCCGGAGGTGCGCACGCCGAGGCGGTCCACCTGCGCCGCGGCCACCGCGCGCTCAGCGGCCTGGTCCACCAGCCCCCGCCGAAGGCGCCGGTCGAGGGTCGCGAGGGCGGTATTCACCCGCACCCCCTCCTCGAGCAGCAGGCCCTGGAGCTTGCGGTCCTCGGGCACGAGCGCGAGCCCCGCCCCTGCGGCGTCGCGGGGTCCCTTGAAGCGCTCCGGTTGACCGTCGACCCGGACCTCTCCAGAGACGGGCGCCCGCAGGCCGAAGACGGTCTCCAGCAGCTCGGTGCGGCCGGCGCCCACCAGCCCGGCGAGCCCCACCAGCTCGCCAGGGCGCACCTGAAGGTCCACGG
>CBFHHK010000247.1:0-4787 GCA_965655435.1 Planctomycetota bacterium
GCCCTCTACAAGGCCGGGCGCAGCGACGCGGACGAGCTGCGCAAGGCGGTGGTGGGCTTCTTCGAGGGCTACGACGACCTGCTCGTGCGCAAGAGCCAGCAGGGCACCCACGTGGGCAAGTACGGCATCGCGCCCTACTACTTCTTCTTCGGGCACACCTACGTGGCGCTCGCCATCGAGGAGCTGCCCGAGGCCGAGCGCGACGCGCATCGCGCCGAGCTGCGCCGCCTGATCTGGAGCACCCGCAACGACGACGGATCCTGGAACGACCGGGTCTTCCCGCGCACGGCGTCCTACTCCACCGCCATGATCCTTCAGGCGCTCCAGGCCCCCGAACGGGGCGCCTTCGCGAGCTGGGAGTCCTCGGCCAAGGCGAAGAAGAAGCGCCGCCGCTGAGGGATCAGGCGGGGCCCTTGGCGGCCTCGAGGTCAGGGCTCGCTGAGTCAGCGGCCTTGCGCCCCAGCGCCACGCGCAGGATGGCGATGGCGTCCTCTCGGATCAGGTAGAGGCTCGGCACCAGCAGCAGGATCACCAGGGTCGAGAAGAGCACGCCGAAGCCCAGGGAGATCGCCATGGGCACCAAGAAGCGCGCCTGGGTGGAGGTCTCCAGCATGATCGGGAGCAGGCCCATGGAGGTCGTGAGCGAGGTGAGCAGGATCGGCCGCAGGCGGCGGACCGAGGCGTCCCTGACGGCCTCGAAGGCGGCCATGCCCTTCTCGCGGTAGCGGTTCGCGGTGACCACGAGGATCAGGCTGTCGTTCACGACCACGCCGGTCAGCGCGATCATTCCAAACAGGGACATGAGCGAGAAGCCGTAGCCGAGCACGAAGTGCCCGAGCAGCGCGCCGATGATGCCGAAGGGCGCCCCGGAGAGGACCACCAGCGGCAGGGTGTAGCTCTTCAGCGGGATCGCGAGCATGGCGAAGATGGCGAAGACGGCCAGGGTCAGGCCGATGCCGAGGGCAGCGATGGACTCGCGCTGGCTCTCCTGCTCGCCCTCGAGGGAATACTCGAGGTCTCCGTGGCGCGCGAGGATCTCCGGGAGCTCGTTCGCCTGCAGGGCCGTGAGGATCGACTCCGCGTCGGTGATCTCGGTGTCCACGTCGCCCGAGACGGCGACGATCCGCTGGCCGCTGCGGCGCTCGATGCTCGTGTAGCTGCGGCCCTCCTTGACGACGGCCGCCACCGAGAGGGGGACCTCGCCGCCGCTCGGCGTGCGCAGGATCAGGTTCTCGACGGTGCTCAGCCGCTCACGCTCCTCCCTGGGGAGGCGAACCAGCACCTTGACCTCGTTGCGGCCGCGCTGCTGGCGGAGAGCCTCGGCGCCGTAGAAGGCGGCGCGCACCTGGCTGGCCACCTCGTTGGAGGTGAGGCCCGTGCTTCGTCCCGCCTCGGTCAGCGTGAAGCTCAGCTGGCGCTTGCCGCTCGCGGTGCCGTCGTCCACGTCGCTCACCCCGGAGTAGCCGCGCAGGGTGGTGGCGATCTCCCGGGCCGCTGCCTCGAGCGCCGCCTGGTCCTCGCCGGCCAGCTGGACGTCCACGGCCTTACCCGACGGGCCGAACGAGCGCCCGCTGAACGAGAGCGCGTCCACGCCGACGACGTCGCCGGCGATCTGCCGCCAGCGCTTGTTGAACTCGATCCCGCCCACGGCTCGATCCTCGGGGGGGCGCAGCGCGGCCTGGATGGAGAGCTCGCTCGCCGAGCCGCCCATGCCGCCGATCTTGGTGAAGATGCCGCTGATCACGTCTCCACCCAGGGCCTCCTCGGTCTCCCGCGCGGCGGCCTCGAGGATGCGCTGGACCTCGCGGGTGGACTCGATGGGGACGCCCACGGGGAGCCGAGCGGAGGCCTGGGCGAGGTCGGAGTCGACGCGGGGGAGGAAGCTCGTCCGGATCAGGCCGCCGCCCAGGACCCCGGCGGTGATCAGCAGCATCGCGACTCCCGCGGCGGGGATGAAGTAGCGCTGGTGCAGGGCGAAGTGGACGAACGGTGCGTAGAGACGTTCGCTGAAGCGGTCGAAGAGCCACGCCACCGCGCGGTTGGGAGCCCCGAGGAGCTGCATGAGGCGGCCCGGCTCGCGCGCGTGAGCGAGGTGGGCGGGGAGGATGAACAGGGACTCCACGAGGGAGATCACGAAGACCGAGACGACCACCGCCGGGATCTGGCGGAAGATGTTGCCGCTGGCGCCGGGCACGAAGAACAGGGGCATGAAGGCCGCGATGTTCGTCAGGACGGCGAAGACCACGGGGCTCGCCATCTCCTTCGCGCCCTCGATGGCCGCCTGGAGCGGGGGCTCGCCGGCTTGCCGCCGCTCGAAGATGTTCTCTCCGACGATGATGGCGTCGTCGACGACGATGCCGAGGGTCACGATGAACGCGAAGAGCGACACCATGTTGATGGAGGCGTTCGTCGCAGGGAAAACGAGGAACGAGCCGACCACCGAGATGAGGATGCCCACCGTCACCCAGAAGGCAACGCGGGGCTGGAGGAAGAGGCCCAGCAGGAGCAGGACGAGGCCGAGTCCGAGCAGGGCGTTGCGGCCGAGCAGGTCCAGGCGCTCGCTGTAGGCGACGGACTGGTCGTTCCAGGGCTCCAGACCGACTCCTGCGGGTAGCTCGTCGGTGAGCTTCGCGATGACCTCGAGGGTCGCCGAGGAGATCGCGATGGGGGTCTCGTCGCCGACTCGCCGTACGAAGATCTCAAGGGCGGGCCGCCCGTTGAAGGTGGCCTCGATGTCGGTTTCGCTGAAGCCGTCCTCGACCTCGGCGATGTCTCGCAAGCGGAGGACGGTGCCCGAGGTCGTCGTGACCAGCGGGAGGTCGGCGAACTGGCTGGCGAGCTCCCGGCGCTCCTGGGTTCGCAGGAGCACCTCGCCGGCGTCGGTGTTGACCTCGCCGCCGGGGAGCTCCAGCGCCGCTTGACGGATGCGGTTGGCCACTCCGGGGAGGGAGAGGTTGTAGGCCCGAAGCCGCTCCTGGGGGACCTCAACGGCGATCTCGTGCTCGCGCGTCGCGCCCAGCTCGGCGAGGGTGATCTTCGGGTGGGCGACGAGCTGGTCGCGGACTCGCTCCGCCAGCAGCCGCAGGGAGGCCGGGGAGAGGTCTCCGTGGACGATGACGCTCAGCACGGTGCGCTCGGCGTTGGCGATGGAGACCACCGGCTCCTCGGCCTCGGCGGGGAAGGTGATGATCCGGTCGACCTCGTTCTTCACGTCCTGCAGCACGCGGCCGCGATCGGAACCGGTCACGAGCTCGAGGGTCACGGTCCCCACGCCCTCGAGGGCCTGGCTCGACACCTTCTTGACGTCGAGGATCCCCGCGGTGCGGTCCTCGATCGCCAGGATGATCCCCTGCTCCACCTCCTCGGGGCTGGCGCCGGGGTAGGGCACGCGGACGGTGATGCTGTCGAGGTTGAACTCGGGGAAGGTCTCCTGGGTCACCCGGGTGCTGAAGATCAGCCCGCCGACGAGGAGGATGAGCATCGAGAGGTTGGCGGCGATGCTGTTGCTCGCCATCCAGGCGATGGCCCCGCGCGGGCGCTCCTCTTGCCCGCTCATCGGCCCGCCTCCTGGCGTGAGCCGGAGCTCACGCGCCCGGCGCCTTCTGCCCGCGGCGCGAGCTTGAGGCCGGGGATCGGGACGGCGACGGCGCTTGTGATGACCCGCTCGCCGGCCTTGAGTCCCGCGACCACCAGCACGTCGTCGGGGCGACGCATGACCACGTCCACTTGGCGGATCTGCAGCTCGTCGTTCGCGTCTGCAATCCAGACCGAGTCGCCCTCGCGCAGCGCGGCGCGGGGAACGGAGATGGAGCCTTCGATGGGTCGGCAGGGGAGGAGCACCTCAGCGTAGGCGCCGAGGAGCACGGCGGGGGCGTGCTCCTCCGGGGGGCCGCCGGGCTCCGTGGACCCGAGCGGGTCGTTGATCGTGACCTGGAGCCGCGTCATGCGCCCCTCGGCGTCCACCTCGCCCAGGACCCGCTCCAGCGTTCCCTCTCGCTCCCCATCTGGCAGCAGGATCCGCGCGGTCGCGCCCTCGCGCTTGAGGAGCGCGAGACGCTCTGCGGGGACGCTGACCTCCACGGCGAAGCGCGAGCGGTCGACCATCCGGGCGAGCTCGGCGCCCACCACGGCTTGACCGCCGACCTCGGCGGTCTCGCTCAAGACGAGCGCGTTGAACGGCGCCTTGATCTCCGTGCGCTCCAGGTCGAGCTCGGCCTGAGCCACCCGGGTCCGCGCGCTCTCCACCTCCGAACGCCGTCGGGCGAGGTAGGGCTCGCGGAGCGCGAGCTTGCGGCCGGCCTCCGTCACCTCGATCGAACCCTCCAGGAGCTTCCACTCGCGCGCGGCGACCGCTGCGCTCCCGAGCTCGATGTCCAGGTCGGCCTGGGCGGCGACGAGGTTCGAGCGGGCCACGTCCAGGGCCAGCAGATAGTCGCGCCGGTCCACGCGCAGGATCGTCTCGCCCTCGCCGATGAGGCCGCCCTCGAGGAGCTCGGGGTGGATCTCTTGGATCGGGCCACCGACGGTGGGACGGAGGACGAGGGTGCGCAGGGGGCGCACGCTGCCGAACACCTGGAGGCTCGCCGGGTTGTCCCGCTGGTCGACGGTGATGACGTCCACCGGGAGCACGCGCGGCGGCGGTTCGATCTTGGGGGGGGCTTGGCGCTGGGCGATCAGCTGCCGGGCGACGAGCGCGCCGCCGGCGATGACGATGACGGGCGCGGTCCAGCGGAGCAGGACGCCGACGACCTTGATGGGAGAAGCCATGGGATGAGGTGCGGGGCGGG
>CBFHHK010000247.1:4885-6121 GCA_965655435.1 Planctomycetota bacterium
CGCTCGCAGGATGCCCGCTCGCTCCGTGATCAGGAGGCGCTGGAGGGCCTGCTCGGTCTGGACCGCTGCGAGCACCTCCAGGTAGCTCTCGACGCCGCCGGCGTAGCGCAGCCTGGCCTGGATCAGCTCCTGGGCGGCCAGGGTCTCCTGGAGCTCGAGGACCGCGATCCGCTCCAGGCCACGGCGCTCCAGGGAGAGGGCGTCCTCGACCTCCTGGAGGGCGGCGAGGATGGACTGGTTGAACGCGTCGATCGCACCCTCGAGGGTGGCGCGCTGGCGGTCCACCTCGGCGCGGCGAGCGCCGCCGTCGATGATGGGGCCGACCACGTTGGCGGCGATGGAGGAGATCGTCCGGTCGAAGATGTCGGCCAGCTCGTTGGCGTCGAAGTTGTAGGCCGCGGAGAGGTCGAGGCGGGGGTAGCGCGCGGCGATGGCGGCTGCGACGTTCGCGTCTGCGCTCTCGACGCGGAGCCCGGCGGCGATGACGTCTGGCCTGCGGGTGAGCAGGGCCGAGGGGACATCGAGGATCGGGAGCGGCGGGAGGCCAGGGAGCGCCCTGGGAGCGTCCGCGGCCTGCTGCCCGGGGGCCTCGCCCGTGAGCACCGCGAGCTGATAGCGCGCACGCTCGACCTCGCCCGCGAGCAGGGGGAGCTCCGCGCGGGTGCCCTCCAGCTGGCGGCGCTGCTGGAGGACATCGAGGGCGGACCCTGTGCCGGAGGTGGCGAAGCGGGCCTCCGTGAGCTCGAGGAGCTGTTCGCCTGCGAGGATCTGCGCGTCCACCAGGTCCGTCAGCGCGTTGCGCTCCACGATGGTGAGCCATGCGTCCACGGCGCGTCCGCTGAGGGCGAGCCCCGTGGCGCGGACGTCGGCGGCGGTGGCCGCCTCCTCCAGGCGCGCGGCCTTCAGGGTGCTGTCGATCCTGCCGAACAGGTCGACCTCGTAGCCCAGCGAGAGCCCCATGGAGTAGGTCTCTCCGGTCCGGAGCGGGATGTTGAAGCCGCCGCCGCCGTTCTGGTCGATCTCTTGATAGCGGGCTGACCCGGTGGCGTCGAGCGAGGGGATCCGCGGCGCGCCCGCGGCGCGCGCGCTGGCCTCGCTCTGGCGCAGTCGCGACCAGGCCTGGCGGAGCTCGAAGTTGCCGCCGAGCACGCCGTCCACGGCCCGGTCGAGGCTCTCGTTTCCGAAGGTCGTCCACCAGGGCTCTGCCCCGACCTCGACGTCCTCGCCGGTCAGCGT
>CBFHHK010000248.1:0-6111 GCA_965655435.1 Planctomycetota bacterium
GAGGGGCGACGCGGGCGCGCTCGCTCTTTCCCGGGGGCGAGCCCCGGTCAGGGGCGGATCACGGGCAGAAGAGCACGGACATCGCGTTGGTGAAGTTGAACGTCGGCGCCCCGGCGACGTTGTCGCGGAAGAAGCACTGGAAGTTCATCGTCATGCCCGGGAGGATCGCTCCGGGGCCCGTCGACTGGCTGGGGTCCGTGAAGTCCACGGCCCGCGCGACGCTGCCGAGGATGCCCGCCTGGACGGCCGGGTAGAGTCGAGTCGCCGGCACCTGGGCGCTGCCCGTGACGCAGAGGTTGCCGAGCCCACTCGGGACCTGCGTCTGGATCGGACCGTAGAAGAAGAGCCCGACGGTGAAGGACGGGAGACCAGAGGCCGCGATCACGAAGCTGTTGCTCGTGATGCTCGCGGAGCCGGTGGCGGCGATCTGCGCGGGGGCGCCGGAGCTGCCCGCGTTGGAGGAGCAGTAGCTCGTGAACCCGCAGGCGGGCGGCTCCTCGGTGATCTTCCAGATGCGACCGCCGCTCTGGGTGACGATGTACATCTCGCCGTCGTGGTCTTCGCCGAAGGAGCTGATCGAGCTGATCGAGCCGGAGGTCGGGCGGAGCTCAATCGTGCGGTCGGTGAAGTTCTGAACCGAGCTCCCGTCGTACTCGATGCTCCAGATCCTGTTCGAGCAGTAGTCTGCGTAGAAGTACGTGCCCTGGAGGCTCGGGATCGCGTTCCCGCGGTAGATCATCCCGCCGGTCACGCTGCAGCCCTGGCCGTGGTTGTACTCGAAGATCGGGTCGAGGAGCGCCGAGTTGGTGCAGCTGCAGCCCGAGAGGCCCGTGCAGCGGGTCCCTTCCTTGCAGCGCCACCCCAGGTTCAGTCCAGCCTGACCAGCGGGAATGAAGTCGATCTCCTCGCGCTGGTTCTGGCCGACGTCGGCGATCCACATGTCACCGGTGGCACGGTCGAAGGTGAAGCGCCAGGGGTTACGCAGGCCGATGTGGTAGATCTCGTTGCGGACCGAGCTGTTCCCGAGGAAGGGGTTGTCCGCGGGGATGAAGGGCGACGCGATGTCCACGTCGTAGCGCAGCATCTTGCCGAGCAGCTGCTGGCCGTTCTGGGCGCGACCGTTCGGGTCGTTGCCGGAGCCGCCGTCGCCGAGGCCGAAGTAGAGCTTCCCGTCAGGGCCGAACTTGATGCAGCCACCGTTGTGGTTGGAGAAGTCCTGGTTGACCTGGGAGATGAACTGGACGCGCGTCGGGTTGGCGACGTTCGGGTTCGTGGAGACCGAGTACTCGGCGACCCGTGAGTTGCCGGAGTTGTTGGTGTAGCTGACGAAGAAGCGCCCGTTGGACTGATAGTCCGGGTGGAACGCGAGCCCCAGGAGGCCGCGCTCACCGCCGGAGGCCACCTCGGGGTTGATGTTCAGGAACGGGGTCGCGATCAGCGTCCCGTTCTCGACGACACGCACGCGGCCGGCCTGCTCGAGGACGAAGATCCTCGACGGATCCCCGGGGGCGAACGTGAGGTCGGTCGGGTTCTGGAGGCCCGAGACGAAGAGCTCGGTGGTCAGCGGGGCCTGGGCGGTGGCAGGCGCTGAGATCAGGAGGCCAAGGCCAGCGATGGCGGAAGCGAGGAGTGTGCGAAGCATCATGGGCGTCCGGGGGACGTGGAGCGGAAGGAGAGGGCCGGGAGGGCTCTCGAACTCATGGGGCCGATGGGTACGGGCCTCTGGCCCAGTATTGAATACCGAGCTTCGAGGGATGGGGCGTGAGTGTCAAGCGCGACGATATGCCGTCCTCAGGGAACTCCCACGTATGGGGGAGGCGTGCGTACGCCCGCAGGTTCCCACTCTTGAGTCTATCCCGGTCCGTCCGGGCGGCTACATTCCCTGAACCCCGCCTCGTGGCGCGGCTCCATCTGCGACATGACGCTCCTAATGCCCCGCTGGTTGGCCCCTCTCGCGCTCCTCGGGCTCGCGGCGTCCTGCGGGGGCGGCCAGGGGCCGTCGCCGCGAAACGTGCTCCTGATCACGATGGACACCACCCGGGCCGATCACCTGGGCCCGTACGGCGAGGCGCGTTTCGAGACACCCGCCCTGAACGCCTTGGCGGCCGAGGGGGTGGTCTTCGAGCAGTGCAGCTCGGCGGCGGCGACCACCCTGAGCTCCCACACGTCACTCATGACGGGGGCCTACCCCCTGCGGCACGGCGTCGCCCGGAACGGCTTCACGGTGGATCCCTCGAACCGAACGCTGGCCGAGGCCCTCGCAGAAGCCGGGTTCCACTGCGCGGCCTTCGTGGCCTCCTCCGCCCTCGTCTCCGCCACAGGATTGGACCAGGGCTTCCGCCTCTACGACGAGCACCTCGACCTCCCGGCGTCACCTGGTGGGAACGATCAGGCGCAGCGGCGCGCGGGCTCGGTCACGGACGCAGTGCTGGCGCACGTGGACGCGAAGCTGCGCGAAGGAGCGGGCACCGGCCTCTTCCTGTTTGCCCACTACTTCGATCCCCACGCTCCCTACGGTGCACCCGGCTCTGACGATGTGGCGGGGTTCGAGGACATCGAGGCCGCGGTGACGGCACAGCAGCAGCGGGCGCTCGGGCGTGGGCTTGGTCAACAGGCGGTGATCGGCGGTGGGCTGCCGGAGGCGCTGGCGGGGCCGGCCAGCGCGGGACCGAGCCCCGCGGATGAGCGCCTCGCCGCGCTCTATGGCGCAGAGGTGGAGTACATGGACGCCGAGATCGGACGGCTCCTGGCCGGGCTCGCGGCACGGGGCATGCTGGAGGAGACCCTCGTACTGATCACCGCCGACCACGGCGAGACCTTCTGGGAGCAGGGCAACTTCTGGAACCACGGGCTCTGGGTCGGCGAGACAGACGTGCACGTGCCGTTGATCGTCCGTGGGCCAGGGGTGCTCCGCGGCGCCCGCGTCTCGACGCCGGTCTCCGGAGTCGACGTCGCGCCGACCATCCTCGAGGTCCTGGGGCTGAGTCCGGGGCCCGCCGATGATCCTGGCCGCGGTCGGAGCCTCGTCGGCGCCCTCGGGGGCGCAGGCCTCCCGCGTCGAGCCGTGTTCGCCGAGGCGACGCAGCCGGGGAGCCGCCTCGAGCAGGCCGAGGGCCTCGCCTGGCTCGGCGAGGCCAAGCCCCAGGCCGTTCGCCTTGGGACCTGGAAGCTGATCAAGGCGCCATACCTTGGGGTACGCCAGCTCTACGACCTCGCCTCCGACCCGGGGGAGCGTCGCGATCTCCTGGCTGAACCAACCCTGTCTCCAGCGGCGCGCGCTGCGCTCGAGGACCTCGAGCGGGCCCACTCGACCTGGCTCCGGGCCGCAGCCCCGCGGCCATCTGCCTTCGACCCCGAACAGGCCGACGCGCTCCGTAGCCTCGGCTACGGCGGCGGGAAGTGACCCCCGCCGAGTTCGGCGGGACGGGGCGGGGCGGGAGCGCGCTCAGCGGGCCGGGGCGTCCAACAGGCCGTGGCCACGGACGAGGGGCGGACCGACGCGCTTCCCGGATGCCCTTCTCTTGCGCGGGCCAGAGGCGGTCCTCGAACCGCCTGGGATCGCCGGCACCAGGAATCGCTGCTCGCTCAGTCCCCAGCTGGGGGGACTCACTGCTGGCGGGATTCACTGCCAGCGCGAATCACAGCCAGCGGAAATCACAGCCGGCGCGAATCACTGCCGGCGGCGTCTAACGCTGGCAGGGGTCGTGACCGGCTTGGCCCAACGGCTCGCGCACCTCGCGGCTGCCCGCTGCTGAGCGGACACCGCTCGCGGTGGGGTCACTCGAAGCTGCCGTGGTGACGGTAGAAGAAGCGGTGGAGGACCTTGCCGTCGCGAACGAGCTCGCCGTCCACGAAGTAGAGGGGCAGGCGCTGATCGCCAGCCTCCGTGCGCTCCGCGTTCATGGCGAGCCTGATACGGTCGCCGGCCTCCACGGAGAAGGGGCGGACCGGGAAGAACGACTGGCGCCAGTGGGTGGGCGGGACCATGGGGGAGCAGGACAGCTCCACCTCGGGGGTCAAGTCCACCTCGAACCAGCCGCCGAAGCCATGCACGGTGCCGCTGCGCTCGACGAGGAGCGTCGCGGCGGTCGTGAAGAAGAAGTCGTCCGCGCTGGCGTGGTCGAGGTCGATGTCCAGCACGTCGGCCGGGGTGCCGAGGAGGGACGCGGGCTTGAGGTCACACGCCGCGGTGATGAGGCTCTGGACCTCCGCCTCGATGAGGCGGGAGTAGTCGAGGCCGTAGACCGGCCGCTCCCACAGCCCCAGCCCCAGGTCCTGGTGCACGTGGCTGTCGTCGATCGGAGCGACGCACAGGCGGAGCGTCCGCGGGAGCATGTGCCCGCCGGGCTTCATGTAGCGGTCGCGGGCGTCGATGACCGACTCGAACATGAGCTCGGCGAGGCCAAAGAATCCCATCCACTCGGAGATGATGAGGTCGTAGTCCCCCTCTAGATCGAGATCCTCCATCCGTCCGCGGTGGAAGGTGATGCGGTCCCCGAGGCCGTTATCGGCGGCCACGTCCCGGGCCACGTCGATGATGGCTGAGGAGTCCACCGCGTCCACGTGGGCGGCGCCCGCGCGGGCCGCGAACATCGACAGGATGCCGGTCCCCGTGCCCACATCGAGCACGCGCTTGCCCTTGGCCACGGACTCGATCGCTCGGCGATAGCTGTCCGTCCGGGCGTGATCCTGGATCATGAGCCGGTGGACGCCGGGGTCCGCGTAGCTCGCAAAGTAGTCGTGGTCGCTCGAGTAGCCTTCAGACATGGGCGGGAGGTTGCCAGAGGGCCGGGTCGCGGGGTTCAGAATTCGGCCGTTGGCAAGAAAAGAGCATTGGGTCGCGGGTCATCCCGATTGACGCCCCGGCTGGCCCCGGCGGGTTGCTCGGGTGAAGGTTGAGATCCGACCTCGCGGGTTCCTATCGTCATGCCATGGCGAGCGAGACGACCCAGGCCGGCCCGGCCGCCCGCGCGACGGCGCGAGCTGCGGCTGATGTAGGCGCCCCTGATGCTGCGGCCCCTGCTGCTGTCCCTGCTGCTGGCATCCCTGATGCTGGCACCCCTGATGCCGGCACCCTCGACCCCGGTGCTCTCTTCACCCTCGAGGAGGCCGCCGGTCGAGTGAGGGTTCCCGTCGAGGATCTCGAGGCGCGCTGCGATCGCGGCGAGCTGCTCTTCGAGACCCGGCGGCGTGGTCGCAAGGAGGTGCGCTGCGTTCGAGGCCTGGACCTCGCGGAGGCCTTCCCTGGGGCACCCGTCAGGACGGTCTCGCCGCACGGGCGTAGCGTCGTGGGTGATCCCGCGGGGTCCGGCCCGCCGGCCGATGCCACCCCCTCATCCGGAGAGGACGATCGCGCCAGCGCTGCAGGTCGGGCCGCGCCTTCCATGGGCGCAGATGAGCCACAGAAGCCTGACGTGGAGGCGCCCCACCGGGCGGATTCAGCGCCGGTCAAGGCCGGCTCACCGGCAGCTCCAGCTGCCCCGGTCGATGATCGGGCGGCAACCGAGGTGACCGCGCCGGAGTCCCAGCCGGTCCCCAGGCGGCGGCCTGCGGGTGCGAAGGGCAGCGACGGCGTAGCGGAGGCGGTGCGGAGCTCCGGCGCGAGCCGGGACGCGCTGATCGGGCTGTGCCAGGACCTGGAGACGCGACTGGACCTCGCGGAGCGGGAGCGCCAGGCCAGCACCGCGTCGCTGCTGATGGCCCAGCGGCGCGTCCTCGACCTCGAACTCAAGGGACGCTCGGCGCCCTGGGCCCGCGCCGGCGGCGCCGCGCTCGGGCTCATGTCGATCTCCGCTCTCGTCATCATGGCGATGCTTCCGGGTTGGCTGGACGACCGGGCTGCCGGGCGCGAGGCCAGCCAGAGCGCCCAGCTGACCGCCGAGCTTGGGCGGCTCGAGGTCTCCATGGGGGCGCTCGCGACAGCCTCCGGTGAGGAGCGCGCCGCGCTCACGGAGCGGCTCGACGCGCGCACCAAGGCGCTCGACGAAGCGCTCGACGAGGCGCAGCGTCGCGCGGAGGAGCGGGCAGCGGAGGCCGCGGCCGAACGAGCACGCGCGGAGGCGGCCTCCGCTGCCCGCACCGGCCAGCTCGGCGAACTCGAGGAGCGGCTTG
>CBFHHK010000249.1:0-6061 GCA_965655435.1 Planctomycetota bacterium
AACTGGGAGCCGATCACGCGGGACTTCGACGAGGACGGGGAGTTTGACTACGCGCCTCGCATCAAGCTGACGATCGAGCGCTACCTGCTGCCCCTCGGCCGCTCGATTCACCGGGAGCTCGACGAGGAGGGCAACATCCTCTCCGCCGGCGGCGTCTCCCCGGACCTCGAGGTGGAGCCCCGGCGCCGGGAGTCCTGGCGCCTGCTCGAGATGCGCCGAATCCAGGACACGCGCGCCCTGCGCGAGTGGGTCCAGGAGCGCTTCGACGAGGACCCGGAGACCATGGGCGAGCTCGCCTTCTGCGACTTCGACAACCCCGAGCTCTACCCCGGCTTCGACGACCTGTACGCCTCCCTGGAGACGTCCCTTTCGGACGAGGACGTCCGCTTCCTGCTCCGGATCGACGTCCGCCGTCGCTTCCAGGACCTCCGCGGCAGCGCCCTCCCCATGGGGGACTTCGCCGAGGACCTCCAGCTCCAGGCGGCCATCGAGGACGTCCTCGCGAAGCGGGACCAGAGCCCGGACCAGATCCCGGAGTACAAGGCCACCTTCGAGGACCGAGACGCCATAGGAGAGCGGATTGCGAGCGCGCCTGCGCTGCCCAGAACCTCCGACCTGCAGCGCGCGCGTGAGCTGGTGGCTCCCACCGAGGACGGGGATGCCCTGAGCCCTGAGACCCTGAAGGAGCTCAGGGACATCCTGAACGGACTCCAGGAAGACGGGCGCTAGACCCCAAGCGAGGCCGACTGAGACCGATCCGCGGCGGGGCCATGCCGCCCCGCGGATCGGTCACTTTAGACCCTGGGCAGTCCCCTTATCGGCTGGCCCGGCCCCTGAACCTAGGCCCCTGGCCCCTGAACCCAGGCACACTCACCCCGAAGCGCGTCGCTCGTGAGGGAGCTCGCCTGAGCACGGGTCCGGGCGGAGCGCCTCCGCCCACGCAGGCTTTCCCGCGGACGTCACTGCGCTGGAGCTGGGTTGGGAATATTCTTCCCCCACCAACGGAGCCTCCTTCGCCTCATCGCCCGCCGCCTGCGGGGCCGATGAAGGAGGGGCAAAGGCCACCCGCCTCCCCCGATGCTGCGCGTCCTACAGCACTACTTCCCCGTCCGCACGTTCCTCCTCGTCACCGTGGAGGCGCTGCTGCTCTACGCCGTCATGACGGCGGGGATGACGCAGCACCTGTGGGACCTGCTGACGGACCCGGCCAGCAGCGAGGCCCGTGACCGCGCGGTGGCTCAAGCGCTGACCCGGGAGAGCCTGCTGCCCAAGGACGCCGCCTATCGGGCGGCCTTCTCCGCGGGGCTCGTGACCCTCACCTCCCTGCTCTGCATCGGGCTCAATCGTCTCTACGAGTTCCAGATCTCGGCCTCGCGCTACGAGAGGGCCTCGAGGTTCGTGGAGTCCGCTGGTATCGGCATCGCCCTGTCCACGGCGCTCGTCATCGTCAGCCATATGCTCGGCGCCGACGTGGTCTACGCCTTCCCCGGGCTGGGCCTCTCGCAGAAGATCCAGGTGCTGATCGCGACGAGCTCTGCGGGCCTCGGGCTGCTCTACCTCGAGCGCTTCGCCTACCACGCCTTCGTTCGCCGAGCCGACCTCGACGTCCGGATGCTGATCCTCGGCTCGAGGGGTCCGGCCCACGCCCTCGCGAACCAGGTCCTCGCCCACCCGGAGGCTGGCTTCAGGGTGGTGGGCCTCGTGCCGGAACCGGAGTCCTCCTCCCGAAGGCGCGGTGCGGACCAAGTGGAGTCCCCCATCACAGCCTCCGAGGACAAGGCGTCAGAGGCTTCAAGAGCGCTCGTGTTTCACGGAGTCGACCTCCTCAGCCGCGACCCGAACAACCCGGGCTCCGCCGACCGTCTCGCGCCTGGAGAGGAGAGCCTCCCGGAGCTCCTCCAGAAGCTCCGCATCGAGATGATCGTGGTCGCGCTGGAAGACCGCCGCCTCACGCTGCCGATCGAGGACCTGCTCCGCGCCCGCCTCGCGGGGGTCGAGGTTCGCGAGCGGGAGGAGGTCTATGAGCAGGTGACGGGCCGGATCGCCGTCGCGGCCATGCGCCCCTCCTACCTGATCTTCAACGAGGGCTTCCGGCGACACCCGTTCGCCGCCTTCCTCAAGCGCATCAACGATGTCGTCGTCGCGGCCGTGATGCTGCTGCTGCTCTGGTGGGTGATGCTCCTCGTCGCCATCGTCGTGCGCCTCACCTCCCCCGGACCGATCCTGTTCACCCAGGAGCGCGTGGGCCAGGACGGGCGCCCGTTCGTCCTCATGAAGTTCCGGTCCATGCGCGCGGACGCGGAGAAGCTAAGCGGGCCGGTGTGGGCCTCCGAGGATGACCCGCGCATCACGCGCTTCGGAAAGTTCATGCGCAAGACGCGCCTCGACGAGCTCCCCCAGCTCTTCAACGTCCTGTCCGGCTCCATGTCCCTGGTCGGCCCGCGCCCCGAACGGCAACACTTCGTCGACCAGCTGGCCGCGCGGATCCCCTACTTCCGGCTGCGCCACATCGTGAAGCCCGGGGTCACCGGTTGGGCGCAGACGAACTACCCGTACGGAAACACGGAAGAAGACGCGCTCCACAAGCTCCAATACGATCTGTTCTACATCAAGAACTACAGCGTCCTGTTCGACCTCTCGATCTTGATCTCGACCATCAAGACCGTCGTGCTCCGCCGCGGCACCTGACTTCCCTATGCTCCAGGCTCTCGCCATCTTCGCCGTTGGGCTCGTCGGCGGCCTCGCACCCCTCTTCCTCAAGTGGAAGGACCGGGGCCACCACGCCGCGCTCGCATTCTCCACAGGGGTCTTCCTCGGTGCGGTCTTCCTGCACCTGCTGCCCGTGATCGGGCAGGAGGCGAGCGCCGACCACGGGCATGTCCACGAACAGGTCGTTGACCTCACCCACGATCACGACGGAGACGGCGTCCCCGACCACGGGCCCGGCTCCCCGGGACACGAGGCGGAGGCCGGAGCGGCCACCGGAGATCACGACCATGGCCACGAGCACGACGCCCATGCGGGGCATGTACACGGGCCGACCGGCCCCTGGCTCTGGGTCCTCGTCGGGGTGCTCGGGGTCTTCCTCGTGGAGGCCCTGATGATCCCGGGGTCCACCCACGGGCACGGCCACGGACACGACGATGCCCAGCGCCACGCGGCCGTGGGCTGGGCCGCCCTGGTGGGGCTCAGCGTCCACTCGCTGACGGCGGGCGTCGCCCTCGCTGCCGTCCAAGGCGAGGCGCAGATTGCCGGCGTCATGCTCCTCGCGATCCTCGCCCACAAGGGGTTCGAGTCCTTCTCGCTCGCGTCGGTCTTCGCCATGACCGACATCAGCAGGACGCGGCTCATCGCGCTTCTCGTGGCCTTCTCGCTCGTCACGCCCCTGGGGCTGCTGATGGGTGGCGCCCTGACGGACCTGCTCGGAGGGGGCATCTCGATTCTTACCTCCCTCGCCGCCGGCACCTTCCTCTACGTGTGCCTGTGCGAGCTCCTCCCGGAGGTCTTCCACCGCCGGCAGGACGGCCCGCTGAAGCTCGGCCTGCTCGGCGCCGGGGTGGCCCTGATGTGGGCGGTCCACGCTCACGCGGGCATCTGACCGCCGTACGTCGGCGCACCCATGACCGAGATGCTCACAGAGTGGTTCGAGGCGATCTGGATGGTCCTGGCCGAGTCCGGCCCGTACCTCCTCATCGGCTTCGCCATCGCGGGATTCCTCGCGGTCTTCGTCCCCACACGCTGGGTCGCCCGCCGCCTCGGCGGGGACGACACGCGCTCGGTGGCCACCGCCGCGCTCATCGGTGTCCCGGTCCCGCTCTGCTCCTGCTCCGTCATCCCCACAGCGACCCAGCTCCGCCGCTCCGGCGCGAGCCGCGGCGCCACGACCTCCTTCCTGATCTCGACGCCTGAGACCGGAGTGGACTCCATCGGCGCCACGTGGGCCCTGATGGACCCGCTGATGACCGTCATCCGGCCGCTCGCGGCGTTCATCACCGCGTTCGCATCCGGGGTCACCGTGAACCTGTTCGGCGGCGAGGGGCCGGGACAAGATGAGCCCGGGGTGTCGCCGGATGAGCCAGCTAAGGCCTCGTGCTGCAGCCACGGCGGGGACGACGGGGAGGCGCCTGCTGCCGCAGACCACTCTCACGATCACGGGCACGATCACGGGCACGATCACGGGCACGATCACGGGCACGATCACGGGCACGATCATGAGCACGATCACACGGGGAGCGGGAGTGTCTTCGCGCGCGCCATGCGCTACGCGTTCGGCACCCTCCTCGATGACCTCACGCCCTGGTTCATTCTCGGCTTCGCCATCTCGGCGACGATCGTCGTCGCCGTCCCCGACGGGTTCTTCGAGGGGACGCTGTTCTCGGGCTGGACGGCCATGCTGGCCATGCTCGTCGCAGGGGTCCCCCTCTACGTCTGCGCCACCGCCTCCACCCCGATCGCCGCGGCGATGATGGCCAAGGGGCTCGAACCTGGAGCCGCGCTGGTCTTCCTGCTCGCCGGGCCAGCCACCAACGTCGCCACCATCCTCGTCGTGCGCGACCTGCTCGGCCTGCGAGCCCTCGCCTCGTATCTCGGGAGCATCGCGGTCGTCTCCCTGGTCCTCGGCACGGTGGTCAACGCGATCTACCCCGCGCTCGGCTTCGACCCGCGGGACATGGACGTCTCCCCTGGAGCCATGGAGCACGGCGTGATCTCCACGGTCTCCGGGATCATCCTCGCCGCGCTCTTGCTGCGCTCCGCGGTGAAGACCCGCGTCGCGAACCGCTTCGGCACCTGGGTGCAGCGCGCCGGCCGCCCGATCGGCCTGGATCTCTCCTCCCCCGCAGCCCGAGCCGCGGGCGCCCTGGCGGCGGTGTCCCTCTACCTGTCCTCGGGCCTGACTGCCGTCGAGCCCGGTGAGACGGTCTTCATCGAGCGCTTCGGGCGGGTGACCCAGGAGCACTCCGAGCCGGGCCTCATCCTGCACGCCCCGTGGCCCGTGGACGACGTGGCACGGGTCTCAACCTCACTGATCCGGAGCGTGGAGTTCGGGATCGACCGGGCGCCGGTGGACGACAGCACAGTCGACGCACTCGCCCTCATGGCAGAGCGCCGGCGGATCGCGGCGCTTGAGGCCGAGTCCGAGACCCTCACGAGCGACGGCCTGCTGCTCAGCGTTCGGTTCGGCGCCCAGTACCGCGTCATCGATGCGCGCCAGTGGCGCTACGGACAGAGCGCGCCGGAGAAGGCCATGTCCATGCTTGCCCAGGACGCCCTGCGCCGCGCGATCGCGACCCGCACGGCCGACCAGGTCCTCGTCGGTGACAGCGGCCCCTTCATCCAGGACGTTGAGCGCCGCCTCAGCGAGGACCTGGCCCTCAACGGGCTTGGCGCCGAGCTCGTCCGCGTCTTCCTGCACGACGTCCACGCTCCCCCCGCTGTGCACGACGCCTACCGCGCGGTGGCGAGCGCCATGGAGGACGCGATCACCGCCGAGAAGAAGGCCCAGGTCAACCGCGTCGAGCGGCTCAGCCAGGCCCGCGCCGAGGCCCGGAGGGTCCGCTCGGAGGCCCTCGCGGATCGCCTCACCAAGGAGGCCGCGGCCGGCGGCGTGGCGGCGGCCTTCAGGGCCCTCGTCGAGGTCCACGGCGAACACCCCGACATCACGGAGCAGAGCATGCTGACCGACTCCTTCGAGCGCGCCATGCGTCCCCCCGCGGACGGGGACCGGCGCCTCGTTCTCCCGCTTGGCGAGAACATCAAGATCATCCCGATCGTGGGTTCGAACGACCCGCCCCCTCCGTCGGTGCTCGACGACTCCTTCAACCCGAGGCGCTGACCATGACCCGAACGATCCCTGACCGCCTGCCCAGGCGACTCGGCGCGACCCGCTCCACCCTGCTCTGGCTGGGCGCGGCGGTCCTCGGCGTGGCTGGGTGGGCCTGCACGTTCACCGTCCCCGAGGGGACCGTGGCCGTGGTCGCGCGCTTCGGCGACCCAGAGCGGCTGGTCGAGGAGCCGGGGCTGCACCTCAAGTGGCCCGCCCCCGCAGATGTCGTCTTCCCCA
>CBFHHK010000250.1:0-6013 GCA_965655435.1 Planctomycetota bacterium
GGCGTCGGCCGCTTCGATCTCGCCGCCGGGCACCTGACGGAGCTGGAGTTCGAGGGCGAGGTCTCGGCCCGGATGGACCTGAGTCTTGGCGCCGAGGCGATGGCCGAGTTCGCGGCGACGATCGCCTACCAGGCGGCGCTGACCGCGCGGTGAGGCAAGCCGCGGCCGCAGGGCTGGGGAGCAGGAGCGCCGCGCGAGCCTCCGCGGGGGCCCTGGATCAGGGCTACGAGGTGAGCCCGCGTGGCCCCGTCACACGGAGTCGACCCTCTCACGGGCCATCTCGGCGAGGCCGCGCAGGTCGAGCTTGCCGGTGCCTAGCTTGGGAAGCTCCGCCACCTCGACCCAGGCGTTCGGCGCGGGCCGGAACAGGGCAGGCAGGTCGCTACCAGAGAGGCGCCCCTTCAGCTCAGCCATGTCAAACGGCATCGGCGTATGCAGCACGATGAGGCGCTCGCCTTTGGTCGCGTGCTCAACGGCCGTCACAGCCAGCTCGGGCACGACCCCGTCCTCCTCGGCCTCCTCGCTGCTCGCCCCGAGCAGCTCGAACATGAGGTCGCCGATCACCTCCTCCACCCGCCCGTGGGGGACCATCTCCCCGCCGATCTTGCTGAAGCGCGACAGGCGATCGGTGATGAAGAGGAAGCCGTCCCGATCGATGTAGCCGATGTCTCCGGTGGTGTACCAGCCGTCGCGGAGGACCTCGGCGGTCTTCTCGGGCATCTCGATATAGCCCTTCATGACGTTGGGTCCCTTGACCAGGATCAGGCCCGACTCTCCCCCTTCACGCTCGATGACCTCGGCGGGGTAGGCGTCGGGGTCGACGATCTTCACGGCGACGCCCGGCAGCGGTCGTCCGATGGACCCTTGGCGGTGGCCCCGCTGGCGCGGGGGCAGGTGGGCGCCGCCGGGGAGGTTCGCCGAGACCACAGGCGCGGCCTCCGTGCAGCCGTAGCCCTCCATGAGCTCGGAGCCAAACTTCTCCTTCCAGGCGTCGGCGAGCCCCTGGTTCAGCTTCTGTGCGCCGGAGAGGGCCACACGGATCCCGGCGAACTGCTCCTTGGTGCAGCGGCGGAGGTAGGACTGGTAGAAGGTCGGCGTCGCGATGGTGATGGTGACGCCTCCCTTCTGGGAGAGCTCCCCCACGACCTTCGCCTCCAGCGGGTTCACGTGATACACGCCCCGCGCCCCGGAGAGGAACGTCGCCCAGAGGCTCACCGTGTACCCGAAGCTGTGGAAGAAGGGCAGGATCCCGAGCACCCCGTCGCCGGGCCCGAGCGCGATGACCTCGAGTACGGACTGGACGTTGGAGAGGATGTTGGAGTGGGTCAGCATGACGCCCTTGGGGACCCCGGTGCTGCCGCTCGAGAAGATCACCGTCGCGACCTCCTCGGACTCCGGCACGTTCCCGCGGCGCCTCGGAGCGAGCAGGTTCGCCAGCACGACGCCGGGGAGGAAGGACAGCGCGAGGTACCGGAGCTTCATCCCGGTCGAGATGTCCTTGCGGATGTCCTCGAGCAGGATCGTCTGCGCATCCCCGAGCGGCGAAGGCCGGTCGAGGCCGGACAGGAAGCGCCGCGCGGTGATGACGTGCTCGGCCCCCGCCGTCTTGCACATCCCCGCGAGGTCGCCGTTGGACATCGTGTAGTTCAGGTTGACCGAGGCCCGCCCGTCGAGGGCGAGAGCCAGGTTCACAAGGGCCCCCCCAGCGCCGGGCGGCATGAGCACCGCCACCGAGCGCGCCTCCCCGAGGTGCGGCCGCAGCACATCGCGCATGCACAACGCGCCGACCATCAGCTTGCGGTAGTCGAGGTCGGCCCCCGTGCTGTCGAGCACGGCGGGGCGCCCGGCGTTCGCGCGCGCCTCCTTGAGGAAGCGCCACGCCAGCGAGCCGCGCCTCCCCTGCCGCTCAGTGCGCAGCTCTGCCACCTGCTCGGCGATGCGCTGGCGCACCTGGAAGGCCGTGGCGTCCGGGTTCATCGGAGCGCCGATGGACACGTCCACCTTGAAGGGCAGCCGGCGCGGGAGCTTCCAGAACACCCGGCCCCCCTCGTGGCTGAAGATGCTCCCCCACAGCCGGTCCAGAGCGACCGGAATGATCGGGACCTGCGCCTCTCGAGCGATGCGCTCGAGGCCGCCCGCGAAGGACATCAGGTGCCCCGAGCGAGTCAGCGCGCCCTCCGCGAAGATGCAGACGAGCTCACCGCTCGCGGCGGCCTTCGCCGCCGCCGTGAGCGCAGCCACCTTCTCTGACTTGGTGTCCGCGCTGCTGACCGGGATCGCCTCCATCTTCCGGGCAAACCACCCGAGCAGCGGCACGTTGAACAGGTCCCGGAACATCATGAAGCGCACCGGCCGGTCCGAGCACGCGGCGACGAGCATGGCGTCCACGAAGGACACGTGATTCGCCACAAGCAGGGCGCCGCCGGACTTGGGCAGGTGCTCCGCGCCGATCAGCCGCGTTCGGTAGACCGTGTGGGCGAAGATCCAGGCCACGAGGCGCACGGTGAAGTGCGCGGCGAAGCGCAGGGACACCGCGAACCCGAGGAGGATCAGGACCGCGATGGCGACCATCATCTCCGGCGGCGAGAGGGCCATCTGCTTGAGGAGCATCAGGGACGGGGCCGCCACGAGGATCCCGGTGAAGTCCAGGACCTGGCTGAAGCCGAGCACTGAGCCGCGGTCCTCCTCGGCCGGCAGCACCTGAACGAGGGTCCGGATGGGCAGGGAGAAGACCCCGGAGGAGAGCCCAAGGAAGCCGAGGCATCCCTGGACCCAGGCCACGCTCGCGGGCGCGAGCTGGATGGCCAGCAGGGCGCCCGTCATCCCGAACAAGCCCAGGGGAACCAACCCTCCCTCGACACGGTCGCCGGAGAGCTTGCCGCCGACCACCGCGCCGAGGCCGATGCCGACGATCACAGGGAGCATCAGCCTTGAGGTCTCCGCGCTCGTGAGCTGGAGCTCGATGAGGCCGTACTCGTTCACGACGAGCACCAGGAGCGTCGCGACGAAGTAGTAGAACGCGCTCCCGGCGATGGAGACCGCGAGGGTCGGGTGACCGCGAAGCGCTCGCCAGTGCCGCGCGAACTCCGCGGGCAGGTTCCAAGGGATCTCTCTGTCGGGCACGCGCGCCTGCTGGTGACCGATCCTCAGGGAGGCCAGCAGGCCCACGATCGCGACGCCGATGTAGGCGAGGCCGGGGAGCCAGAGTCGGTCCGGGAAGCGATCAAGGAGCTCGCCTGCGGCAACAAAGCCCCCGAGAATCGCCACCGTTGTCGTGGTCTGGATGAGCGCGTTGGCGCGGGACATGTCGCGCTCATCGAGCAACTCCTTGAGGATGCCGTACTTCGAAGGCCCGAAGAGCGCGCTCTGGGCTCCCATGAACCCGACGACGAGGAGCAGGCCGAGGTAGCTCTCGAGGTAGATCGCGAGGAGGCCGAAGGCCATCACCACGACCTCGAGCGCCTTGGCCACCTTGATGATGGAGGACTTGGAGAAGCGGTCTGCCAGCGCCCCCGTCACCAGGCAGAGCACCACGAAGGGCAGCGCGAAGAGGGTGGCGGGAACCTCCTGACGGTTGACGCCGCTGGCGTCGACCGCGAGCCCGCTCTCCTGGACCCAGGGGATACCGCCCGTGAGCGCGGCCCCCACCGTCAGGAGCAGGATCAGCTGCTTGAAGGCGTTGTCGTTGAAGGCCCCCAGAAACTGGGCCAGGACGAGAGATCCGAAGGAGCGATTCTTGAGGAGGTTCAGCATGGCAGGGCGACCGGCATCCTAGGGGTTCACCGTCGATTCACATTTGATCGACCGGGGAGACCTCAGCACAGGGCCGTTGCGCTGATCGGATCGTTCGCCCCTGCTAAACGAAGGGGCCGGCGCCCCCTGGAAGGTGGCGCCGGCCCCGCATACCGCAGCCGAGGGCGGTCAGGAGTAGATCTCGCTGCCCTTGTCCTTGAACTCCGAGGCCTTCGCCTGCATGCCGGCCTCGATGGCCTCCTCGCTGTCCAGTCCCTGCTCCTTGGCGAACTTCCGGACGTCCTCCGTGATCTTCATCGAACAGAAGTGCGGTCCGCACATGGAGCAGAAGTGAGCCACCTTCGCGCCGTCGGCGGGCAGGGTCTCGTCGTGGTAGGAGCGCGCCGTGACCGGGTCCAAGGCCAGGTTGAACTGGTCCTGCCAACGGAACTCGAAGCGCGCCTTGCTCAGCGCGTCGTCCCAGGCCTGGGCACCGGGGTGCCCCTTGGCGAGGTCGGCCGCGTGGGCCGCGATCTTGTAGGCGATGACGCCGTCCTTCACGTCCTTCGCGTTGGGGAGCCCGAGGTGCTCCTTGGGCGTGACGTAGCAGAGCATGGCCGTCCCGAACCACCCGATCATCGCCGCGCCGATGGCGCTCGTGATGTGGTCGTAGCCCGGAGCGATGTCGGTGGTCAGCGGGCCGAGGGTGTAGAAGGGCGCCTCGTGGCAGACCTCCATCTGCTTCTCGACGTTCTCCTTGATCTTGTTCATGGGCACGTGGCCCGGCCCCTCGATCATCACCTGGACGTCGTGCTTCCACGCGATCTGGGTCAGCTCGCCGAGCGTCTCCAGCTCACCGAACTGGGCCTCGTCGTTCGCGTCCGCGATCGACCCCGGACGCAGGCCGTCGCCGAGGCTGAAGGACACGTCGTACTTCTTCATCACCTCGCAGATGCGCTCGAAGTGGGTATAGAGGAAGTTCTCCTCGTGGTGCGCGAGGCACCACTTGGCCATGATCGAGCCGCCGCGGCTGACGATCCCGGTGACGCGCTTGGCGGTCAACGGGACGTAGCGGAGGAGGACACCGGCGTGGATCGTGAAGTAGTCGACGCCCTGCTCCGCCTGCTCGATGAGGGTCTCGAGGAACAGGTCGATGGTCAGGTCCTCGATCTTGCCGTTGACCTTCTCAAGGCACTGGTAGATCGGCACCGTCCCGATGGGCACGGGGCTGTTCCGGATGATGTGCTCGCGGGTCTCGTGGATGTTGTCTCCGGTGGAGAGGTCCATCACGGTGTCGGCGCCCCAGCGGATGCTGCGCTGCAACTTCTCCACCTCCTCCTCGATGGAGCTCGTCACCGCGGAGTTGCCGATGTTCGAGTTGATCTTCACCAGGAACTTGGTGCCGATGATCATCGGCTCGATCTCCGGGTGGTTGATGTTGGCGGGGAGCACCGCGCGCCCGCGGGCGATCTCGTCGCGGACGAACTCCGGCTCCACGCCCTCGCGGGACGCGACGAAGGCCATCTCCTCCGTGATGATGCCGCGCTTGGCGTAGTGCATCTGGCTGAAGTTGCCCGTGCTGTCTGCCTCCTCGCGGGCCTTGATCCACTCCTGACGCGGCTTGGGGACGCCGACTCGGACATCGCACCCCTGGGGCCCGGAGGTGTCGTAGACATCGACAGGGTCGTCGTCGTTGGAGAGGTGGATCCGGCGCTTGGGGACGTGCAGCACGTGCCCGTTGCACTCGACCCTGTCGTGGATCTTGTGGGAGTTGGGGAAGCTCTCCTCGAAGGGCTCGAGGGTGTCGCTGGTCTGGTCTTCGATCTGAGTCATGGGACTTCCTACGCCGGTTCTAGCCGGATCAGGTTCGAGGGGTGCTTCTCAGGCGCGTTCGCGCGCCGCCCCCGCCGGTGACCTCCGCGCGTCCTCAGAACGAGGCACACCGCGAAGCAATTCGGGCACACCGTGGAGCGGACCAACCGGTCCGGCCCACGCCAGCCTGCATGGTAGACCCCCACGGTTCCCTTTCCGCCCCGGAACGGGTCAGAACCCATTTTTTGCGTGCAACAGTCCGGCCGGATGGCGCTTCCCCCTGCGCCTGTGGATTCGGCTCTTCTCCTGGAACGATTGAGTCGATCGGATCCTCCAGAGCACGTACCCTGTAAGTAAGGAGTGCGCAGCTGCGACGCAGCACCGCGACAACTCCGCTGTTCCACCCCCTCGACGGTAGACACCATGACTTCGTTCAACGTCCTGCTCGCACGCACGGCCGTGGTCCTTG
>CBFHHK010000251.1:0-5950 GCA_965655435.1 Planctomycetota bacterium
GACAGGGTCGCGCGCCGGCTCTCGGCGTCCTCTGGGAGGGAGGGCTCCCCGTCAGCGAATGAACATCAGCTCGCGGTACTTCGGGAGCGGCCAGAGGTCGTCGTCCACGACCTTCTCGAGTCCATCCGCTGCGGCGCGGACCTTCTCCATCTGGGGGACCACGTGGTTGAGCATGGCCACCGCGTGCTCCGCCTCGCCGTGCCCTCCACCCTCGACCTTCGCGAGCGCGTCGGAGAGCGCGTTCACCGCGGCCTGCAGGGCACCGGCGCCAGACGCCGTGCAGTGCAGCGCCTCGACCTGGGCGTCCGTCGGGATCGACTCGTCGACGCCGCGCACCCCGCGGATGGTCTCGGAGAGCTGCGACTGGAACGCCGAAGCGGCCGGCAGGATCATCGTCTGCGCCATGTCGATGGTCGCGAGGGCCTCCACGCGGATCTTCGAGGCGTAGATCTCGTTGCTCACGTTGGCGCGGGACTCGAGCTCGTGCGAGGTGAGCACCCCGAAGCGCTCGAAGAGGGCCGTGTTCTTCTCATCGGAGAGGGCCACCAGCGCCTCGGGCGTGGTGCGCCGGTTCAGGAGCCCGCGCTTCTCAGCTTCGGTCACCCACTCGTCGGAGTAGTTGTCCCCGTCGAACAGCACGCGCTGGTGCTTGGCCAGGGTCTCCCGGACCACGGCGTTGATGTTCTCGGCGTTCGCGCCACCGCGGGCGTCGAGCTCATTGCAGATGAAGTCCATGGACTCGGCCACGATCGTGTTCACGAAGGCGGCCGGGTATGCCACCGACTGGCCGGAGCCCACGGCGCGGAACTCGAACTTGTTGCCGGTGAAGGCGAAGGGCGAGGTCCGGTTGCGGTCGGTGATGTCCTGGGGCAGCTCGGGCAGGGCGTCGACCCCGAGCCGGAGCGACCCCTTGCCCGAGTCCGCCGGGTCGCGGCCCTCGATCATCGCGTTGATGACCTCGGTGAGCTGTGAGCCGAGGAAGATCGAGATGATGGCGGGCGGCGCCTCGTTGGCGCCGAGGCGGTGGTCGTTCCCTGCGGAGGCGATCGAGGCCCTGAGGAGGTCCTGGTGCAGGTCCACCGCGCGCACGATCGACGTGAGCGTCATCATGAACTTCAGGTTCTCGTGGGGCGTGTTGCCCGGCTCGAGCAGGTTGTGGCCCAGGTCATCGCTGATGGACCAGTTCATGTGCTTGCCGGAGCCGTTGAAGTTGGCGTACGGCTTCTCGTGCATCAGGACCGCGAGCCCGTGGCGCTCAGCCACGTCGTTCAGGACGCTCATGGTGAGCATGTTCTGATCGATGGAGACGGAGACGCCCGAGTACTGGGGGGCGAGCTCGAACTGGCTGGGTGCCACCTCGTTGTGCCTCGTCATCAGCGGGACGCCCAGGAGCCACAGCTCCTTCTCGAGGTCACGCATGAAGTCGAGGACCCGGCCTGAGATGGAGCCGAAGTAGTGGTCGTCGAACTCCTGCCCCTTGTACGGCATCGCGCCGAACAGGGTGCGGCCCGTGGCCATGAGGTCCGGGCGGAGGTGGAAGAACTGGCGGTCGACGAGGAAGTACTCCTGCTCCACGCCGGTGGTGGCGGAGACGCGCGTCACCGAGGACTCTCCGATGGTCTTCAGGAGACGAACGGCAGAGCGTGAGATGGCCTCACAGGACCGGAGGAGCGGTGTCTTCTTGTCGAGGGCCTCGCCGGTCCACGAGCAGAAGGCGGTCGGGATGCAGAGGGTGGCCCCGCTGGCGGACTTGCGGACGAAGGCGGGGGAGGTCGGGTCCCAGGCGGTGTAGCCGCGGGCCTCGAAGGTGGCGCGGAGTCCGCCGGAGGGGAAGCTCGACGCGTCCGGCTCTCCCTGGCTCAGCTGCTTGCCCGAGAACTCGAGCATGGCGCCGCCCGAGCCGGTCGGCTTCAGGAACGAGTCGTGCTTCTCGGCCGTCAGCCCGGTCATGGGCTGGAACCAGTGGGTGTAGTGCGTGGCGCCGTGCCCCACGGCCCAGGTCTTCATGGCGCGGGCGACCTCGTCCGCGATCTCGAGGTCGAGCTTGGCCCCCGTCTCGATGGTCTTTCGGAGCGCCAGGTAGATGACCTCGGGCAGGGTCTGGCGCTGGACGTCGTCACTGAAGACGTAGCGCCCGAAGGAGTCGGAGAGGGACTGGCCCTCAAGGCCGGAGATGTCTTCGCGAAGATCGAGAAAGGCGTCGCTCGCGATGGAGCGGACCGCTTCCTGGCGGGTCGTGGCCGTCATTAGGAGACAGGTAGTTGGCGGATGTGCCGTTTCAGGGGGGGCTGGGTCCCGCCATGGGGGCGGAACCACCGATCTGGTCGGGCGCCTCGCTCACCTCATCCTGCTCCTCCCGCTGGGAGGCTCTTCGCCGCTGCTCGATGGGGGCCGGGGGCGAAGAATGCCGGTCGGGGCTAACGGTGCCTAACCGGGTCCGAACCTTATGGGCACGGGATCCCGAGGCAAACGATTGCCCGGGGAATCCGGCAGGGTCTCTGCGAATGGGCCGCAGGCGCCCGCGCAGGTGCGAGGTTGGCCGACGCGCGTGCTCCGTTCTGGCATGATTCGACCGCCCCGGAGGGGGCGCTGCGATGGAACAACGAGAACGAACTGAGGTGCGCTTGTTTGCCACATTCTGCGCCGCTGTGTGCCTCCTCACCCCGGCCCGTGGGCACGCCGCGGACTCCCCGGCGGAGCCGTGGCCCGGCGGGCAGCCGGTCGCCAGGGCCTCGGCGACGGCTGCGCAGTCGGACGCCCTGAAGAACATCCGTTCCAAGGACCCGTCCGACCGGCAGGGCGCGGCCCTCGATCTCGCCGGGGACGCGTCGCCGAAGGCCGAGGCGGCGCTGGTGAAGGCGGCCCGCAGTGACGACGACCTGCTCGTCGTGCTCACGGCGATCCGCGGCCTCGAGGGGCGTCCGGTCAACAAGGCGATCACGAAGGGAATGGTCGAGGTCGCGCTGGAGTCTCCCTTCACGGAGGCGCGCATGTCGGCGGCGCGGCTGCTCGGCGGCTCCACCGATGGCTCCGCCGCGGCTGCGCTGCTGAAGAAGTGCTCGGGCAAGACGTTCTTCGTCGCCGCCGCGGCCCTCGCCAGCTGCGTGGAGGCTTCCGCGACCGCTCCCGCGATCGAGGCCAAGGCTGCGGCCAAGAACGTGAAGCGTCTGTCCAAGGGGCTGAAGTCCAAGGAGTCGATCGACGGTCCCGCCGCCGCGCGGGCGATGGTGTCCGTGGCCCGGGGCGCAGGGCCGGTCCGAGCGGAGGCGCTCCAGGGCCTCGTGCTGGAGCGGCTGGACGAGCCGCGGGATATCGCCATCGTCTGCGCAGCCCTGGACGCGGTGTCGGAGGCGCCGACGCCCGAGGATGCCGTGGTGCTCCGCCCGGCGCTCGCGGCGATGGGCCTGCCCGCGGTCATCGAACGCCGGTTGGAGGGCGCCATCGCCGGGGCCCTGGGGTCCATGTCTCCGGCGGACGCGCGGAGCTTCCTCGTCGGTTGCTTTGAGGGTGAGCAGGGGGAGCCCATCGCGGGCGCTCTTGAGGCCGGTCCGCGGCTGGCGCGGGTCATCGGTGCGGGGACCGTCGACGCCGAGAGCGCCGGCCCCTGGCTCGAGCGGCTGCTGGGGTCCGAGGACGTGCCGACCCGCGCGGCGGCCGCGCACGCCATGGGGAGCCTCGGCGAGGTGGGCAGCCGCGTCGCCGAGGAGGCCCTCGGCGGCGAGTTCGACGCCCGCGTTCAGCTTCAGCTCGTGGAGCTCCTCGCCGCCGCCGCCGACCTGTCCGTCGGCGCCGAGCGAAGCGCCCTCGAGCCCGCGGCCTTGACCCTCCTGGAGCTGCTTGAGGGCGGCGCCAGCGAGCGCGTCCTGGAGGCCGTCTTGGTGGCCCTCGGTCAACCGGAGGCCGCGCCGCCGGTGGTGGCGGCCCTGATCGCGTTCATCGCTGGAGAGCCAGGTCCGGCGCTCACAACCTCCGCGGCGGTGGCGCTCGGGCGGACCCGTTCCGACGCGGCGCTCAAGCCCCTGGCGCTCCTCCTGAGCGCCGAGCGGTGGCAGCTCCGGGCTTCCGCGGCGGAGGGCATGGCCCAGCTCTCCCGACCGGGCTGCGTGGCGCCGCTGCTCGCGGCCCTGAAGGACGAGCACTCCTGCGTCGTGGAGACGGCCCACCGCGCGCTCCTCGCGTTCTCCGGACGCAGCGGCATGGTGATGGACCCCGAGGGCTGGCCGGCGTGGTGGGAAGAGAACGCGAAGCGCGCCACCTTCCGGACGAAGGCCGAGCAGCGTGATCTCCAGAAGCGCTACGGCTACAGCGTGAACGAGGCGGCGATCTACAAGGGCCTCGACGTGATCGTGATCCCTGGTCGCGGCGATCACATCGAGAAGGTGCTGAAGCGCCTCGGCATCAAGTTCCGCATCGCGCCCGCCGGGCGGGTGCAGGCGTCCCGGCTTCACCCCGGCGCGGTCCTCATGGTCGGGTGCACCGGAGAGATCGCGCCCGCCGACGTGGAGGCCGTCCGCTGGTTCGTCCGCTCCGGCGGCGCGCTCTTCACCTCCTGCTGGTCCCTGACGAACACGGTGCAGCGGAGCTTTCCTGCGCTGGTGGCGAAGTTCCCCTGGCCGCAGGAGGTGATGGACAACGTGTACGCCGTCCCGACCCGGGCGGGGGCCGCGTCACCCTTCCTGCGCGGCGTGTTCGATGGCGGCGTGCAGCCCTACTACAGCCTCGTTGGCGCGCACCTGATCAAGGTCCTGGATCCAGAGCGCGTCGAGGTCCTGCTCGACAGCCCCAGCGCCGCCACCAAGCACGGGTCCGGCGACCTGGCTGCCTGGTTCCGCATGGGGCACGGCACGGTGCTCGATACGGCGAACCACTTCGAGGAGCAGGGGTTCAGCGCGGCGACCGGGCTGAAGAAGCCCATCGACCGGCAGGCCTTCGCGGTGAACCACATGGGGCTGAAGCCGCTCCAACTGCGGACGCTAGGGGAGGAGAAGTGGTGGAAGTCCACCTCTGCCGCCTCGGCCGAGGTCTTCGACACCTCTGTCTTCCGGATCCTGACCAACTTCGTGCGGGCGAAGCGCATCGGCCGCTGAGGGGCCGTGCCGCATTGGATTTCTTCGGGACCGCCCGCAAGGTGTCCGGGGACGGTCGCTCGTCGTTACGCTGCGAGTCCATCCCCGCCGTCCCTTGCGCCTCCGATCTCCCGCCTCCCTGCTGCTCGCCGCCGCGCTGACGTGCTGCGCTGCGCCGCCGCCGCGCCCGGTGGACCTCGACGGGATCGCCGAGCGACGTGAGCGCCGCGAGGAGGCCTTGCCCGCCCTCGTCTCCGCGGGGCTCTCACTCGAGGTCGCTCGGGAGCTCCTCCCCGTGCTGGACCCGGAGCTCCAGCTCGCCTTCGCCCGGGAGCTGCCCGCGCTCGCCGGCCGGGAGTACGCGGGCCTCTGGCCCGATCCGACGCTGAACGTCGACCTCGCCAACGCCCTGTCGGGCGGCGCGCTCGATGAGCTGGACGTGTTGATCCAGGTCCCGCTGGCCATCGCTGGCCGGCAGGAGGCGCTGGCCAGCAGGCTGGATGCGGAGGCGCGCCTCGCGGTGGCCCGCGCTGAGCAGCAGGTCTTCGAGCGAGCGCGGAGCCTGGAGGCCGATTGGGTGGGCTGGACCTTGGCTCTGGCGGAGGCGCGCTCCAACCGTCAGCTGGCCGAGGACCTCGCTGGGCCTTTGCAGCGCATCGAGGTCCTGGTAGATGCCGGGAATCTCGGGACCGTCGAGAGCGGGCTCCTGCGCCTCGCGCGCATCGACGCGGAGCGGAGGGCGGTCGCGGCGGAACAGCGAGCAAAGGACCTGCAGCTCAGCATCCGGCATGCCCTCGGCCTGCGTGCCGGCGGCGAGGTCGCCTTTGCCCCCCTCGACCTGCGAGTCGAGACCGGGGAGCCCGAGGGCCCGGTCCGCCGGAGCC
>CBFHHK010000252.1:0-3768 GCA_965655435.1 Planctomycetota bacterium
TACCTCCGCGGCCGCCGCGCCCCTCGCCGCCTTCGCCGCCGCGCTGGGGGCGATCGATGAGCTTGCCCTCGAGCGGTGCGCCGAGGGCGATCATCAGCGCCTCGCCTTCGATGTTCCAGGTCGCGCCCGGCTCGACGCCCTCCTCGGGGAGCAGGGCATCCAGGGGCAGCGAGAGGCGGTGCCCCTCGAGGCGGCCCTCACCCTCGGGCTCCTCACCGTCGACGATCTCGACCTCGGACTCGTCGTCCTCGCCGGAGATCAGGATCGTGAGTCCGTCGAAGCTGCTCTCGGCCTCCATTTCCATGGGGCCGTCGCGGCCCTCGCGCTCGGTGCTGGCGCTGACCTCGTCGAAGGAGCGCTCGACCTTGGTGGGGACGCCGTCCTTCACCTCCTTGGCCGTGTCGGTGTAGGAGTAGCTCATGGACGTCGAGCTGCCACCGCCGCCGAAGCCGCGACCCTCCATCGGCTCTCCGTCGATGTAGATCTCCGAGCTGAGGGTCTCGTTGGCCGACTCCACCGCGACGCTGACCTCGAAGGTCCGCTCGGTGGAGTAGCGGGTGGCGAGGGTGGCCTCGATCAGGACACCGGCTGCAGCGAGGGTCACGGCGCCGAGGGCGAAGGTGGGGGTGTTGATCATGGTGCTGGGCTGGTCTTCCCGGTGCGGGGAGCGGGGTGCAGTTGGGGGAGGTACGAGGCCTCACAGGTCTTCGGCGCATTGGAACCGATTCCGGCCCCTGGAGTTCCGCTCCTGCTCGCGCTTGGGGGCCGTTTGGCGTTGGCAGTCGGGGGCGTGTTGGCAGTGGTCGCCTCGTGGTGCGATCTGGGGCGATCAGAGGGCCGATCCGCCGCCGCTCCACTGTTCTGAAGGCGTAAAGCCTCGCCGGCTGGGCCCCTCGCGCTCAGCGCAGCGTCCGGCGGACGATGGCCATGCGGGTGCGGCTGACGGGCACTGTGGCGCCTCCTTGGAGGGTCACCCTTCCGGTGCCGGACGTCGAGCTGGTCAGGGCACGAACGGCTTGCCGGCGGATGATCGCGGAGCGGTGGACCCTCAGGAAGTCCTCGGCGGGGAGCCGCTTCTCCACATGCCCCATCGACGCCCTCATCAGCTCGACGCGGCCGCTCGTGCCGTGGACCTTGACGTACTGGTCGGCGGCCTCGACCCAGAGGATCTCTTCGAAGGGGAGCATCACCATCTCCCCCTCGCGGTGGATGACGAGGCGCTCCTCGCCGCGCTCCTCCAGGAACCCCTCCAGCCGTGCCTGGCCGGGGGCCGGTCCCTCCAGCTGGCGGCGCTCTCTCGCCCTCGTGAGGGCCTGGGTAAAGCGCGCGTCGTCGAAGGGCTTGAGGAGGTAGTCCACCGCGTGAAGCTCGAAGGCCTCCACCGCGTGGTCGTCGTGGGCCGTGGCAAAGACCACGAGCGGACGCGCGTCGGGCTCCAGCGCAGCCACGACATCGAGGCCTGAACCGGAAGGCATGCGGATGTCGAGGACAAGGAGGTCCGGGGAGAGCTCACGGGCGAGGCGCAGGGCCTCCTCTCCGGTGCTGCAGGCCCCGACGAGCTCCAGGGTAGGGTCGCTGGAAATGAGCCTGCGGAGCGAGTCGAGCGCGTGGGGCTCATCGTCTGCGCAGAGGACTCGCATGATCTCGGTCATGGGCGGGGCTCCTCGGGAGGCACCCCGCGCGGCGGGTCCTCGGTCGTCCGTGGCGCGCTCTCGGCGCCTTCATGGTGGGCCGCCTCCAGGTCGTCGAGGGGCACCCGCAGCCTGGCGCGTGTCCCCCCGTCTTCCATCGCGCGGATCTCGAAGGAGGCGTCTTCCTCGAAGAGCGCGGCCAGCCGCGTACGCACGTGCCTGAGGCCGACGCCGTCGGGGCTCTCCTCCGCGAAGCCGGCGCCGTCATCCTCGACGTCGATCAGGAGGTGGGTCCCGTCCGCGTTGGCGGCAGCGCGGACGCGGACCACGCCTCCCTCGCTGGACGCGGCGATCCCGTGCTTGACGGCGTTCTCGACGAGCGGCTGGGTGATGAAGGCCGGGACCTCGGCGGCGGCCAGGTCGGCTGGAATCTCCAGCTGGACCCGGAGTCGATCCCCGAGGCGGAGCTGCTCCACCTCGAGGTAGCGCTCGGCCAGCTCGACCTCGCGGCTGAGGGGGACGAACTGCTCGGGGCCCGCGTCCAGGGAGGTGCGCAGGAGATCTCCGATCCGGGCGAGCGCGCTCAGCGCATCGGTGGACTGTCCGGCGCGGATCATGCCGCCCACCGAGTGCAGGGCATTGAACAGGAAGTGGGGGTGGAGCTGCCCCTTGAGGGCGGAGAGCTGCGCCGACGTCAATGCGGCCTCGAGCCGGCTGGCCCGGAGCTTCAGGGCGGCAGCCTCACGGTCCCTCGTGCGCCCTGTGAGGAAGGCGCGCGCTCCGAGGGCTAGCCCGATCAGCGCGAAGTAGATCAGGGCGTAGCGAGGAACACGAAGGGTCCAGCGGCGCTGGAAGTCGAGTTGAATCTCGCCGGTGACGAAGCCGGAGACGGCGGTCATGCCGGCGCGGCGTCGCCAGTCCCCGCGCCCGCGCCGCCCGTCGCCTCGTTCGCGCCCCGCACGGGTGCCGGATGCTCCTCTCTCCCCAGGCCCGTCCAGCGCTCTTCCGTCCAGGGGCTCCGCCGCCGAAGGGTCCGGATATTCCGGCGGAGAGGACTGGGGGGAGGATTGGGGAGAAGACCTGGGAGTGGCCTGCGCGGCAGCATCACCTGAAGCCCCGGGGGCCTCTGAGGACTCGGGGGCCTCTGACGTCTTGGGGGCCTCTGACGTCTTAGGGGCCCCTGACGACTCGGAAACCCTTGACGACTCGGAGAGAAAGGCCGCCGGGTCTTCGCGCTCGCCGCGCTCCCAGGGGGGGCGCCGGCGTGTGGACCTGGGGTCTTGCTGGTCCAGCACGCGCTCGCGGAAGTGTGCGGTCCGCTCCGGACCCTGGACCCACGCCGGGAGTGAGTTCTCCAGCACCAGAAACAGGGAGGCGACCACCGCCGCAATGGGGAGGTGGCAAGCGAGGGCCATGGGGCCGCCCTTGGCCCGGCGCGCGATCGCTCCGGCTAGCGCGGAGAGAGGCAGGACCAGCAGCGCCCAGGCGAGCCAGATGACCCCCTGCCGGAGGACGAGGTCCCGCTCCTCAGGGCCACCGCCCCAGGCGCGGCGCAGCTCCACCTCCCCGAAGGAGGTCGCGGCGGTGGCGATGAGGGTGGCGACCACCAGGAGAATGGCGATCCGGAGCGGGCGCCGGAGCCAGGACTCGAGGTCCGCGAGCGCGCCGCTCCCGGAGCGGGTGGCGTTGGGATCAGGGCCGACCGTCATGTGTCCAGTATCGCATGTCGGAGGCCCCGGTCCCAACAGGCTGCCGGCCGCCCACGACATGGCGAGGCGGCAGAGTGTTCCCTTCTGAGGAGCATCGCAGGTGCTGGCCGCCGTCTCTGGGCCCTGCGGCGGTAACATCTGGGCATGGGCACCCACCAGGCCAGCGCTTCCGGCGCCACCGATCTGCGCACATTCATGCAGTCCGTCCTCGAGGACATCCGCGTCCTCGAGCGGATGATCGACGAGGGGATGATCGAGCGCGACGTGCGCCGGATCGGCGCGGAGCAGGAGCTGTTCCTCGTGGACGAGGCCTGGCGCCCGATCTCGATCCAGACCGCCATGCTGGAGCGCCTCGGCAAGACCACCTCGAGCTTCACCCCGGAGCTGGCGAGCTTCAACATCGAGGCGAACCTGCAGCCTCATGTGCT
>CBFHHK010000252.1:3868-5938 GCA_965655435.1 Planctomycetota bacterium
CTCGGCAAGACCACCTCGAGCTTCACCCCGGAGCTGGCGAGCTTCAACATCGAGGCGAACCTGCAGCCTCATGTGCTCTCGCCCACGTGCTTGACGGACATGCACGCGGAGCTGGACGACCTCATGCGCCTCGCGCGCGCCGCAGCGCAGGCGGAGGGCGGCCAGGTCCTGAACTGCGGCATCCTCCCGACCCTCGCCCAGTCGGACCTCTCCCTGTCCAACATGGCGGAGAACGCGCGCTATCGGCAGCTGAATCAGGTCATGTCGGATCGGCGCGGCGGCCGCTTCGAGAGCCTGATCAAGGGGCTCGACGAGCTCCGTGTGGTGCACGACAACGTGATGATGGAGGCCTGCAACACCTCCTTCCAGGTGCACTTCCAGGTCGGCGCCGAGGAGTTCGCCAACCTGTACAACCTGGCGCAGCTGGTCACGGGACCGGTGCTCGCGGCGGCGGTCAACTCTCCCGTACTGCTGCAGCATCGCCTCTGGCACGAGACCCGCGTGGCGCTCTTCGCCCAGTCGCTCGATATCCGCAACGCGTCGCAGATGGCGAGGAACACCCGGCAGCGCGTCACCTTTGGTGACCGCTGGGTCGAGGGCGGCGTGCTCGACATCTTCAGGGAGGACGTGTCGCGCTTCCGGCTGCTGCTCGGCGGGGACACCGGCGGTAGCTCCATGGAGGCGCTGGAGCGCGGTGAGATTCCCACCCTCGATGCCCTGCGGATGCACAACGGCACGGTCTATCGCTGGAACCGGCCCTGCTACGGGATCTCGGAGGGCAAGCCGCACCTGCGCATCGAGAATCGCGTCCTGCCGGCGGGACCCACGGTGGAGGACCAGATCGCGAACACGGCGTTCTACCTCGGGTTGATGATCGCCTTCGGGGAGGAGCTCGACGACGTACGGCGCGTCATGGAGTTTGACGACGCCAAGGGCAACTTCATGGCGGCGGCGCGCTACGGGCTCTCGGCGGAGCTACGCTGGCTCGGAGGGCAGCGCGTGAGCGCGCGCGACCTGATCCTCTCGGACCTGCTCCCGAGGGCGCGGGAGGGGCTGGCCTTCAAGGGCATCGAGCGCGGGGCGGCGGACCGCTATCTCGATCTGATCGAGGAGCGCGTCTCGAGCGGCCGGACCGGGGCCCAGTGGGCCTTGGACTCGCTGGCCAGGATGGGAACCCGCGGGACCCTGGACGAGCGGCACCGCGCGCTCGCCTCCGCCACGTACGCCCGTCAGGCGGCGGGCCTCCCGGTCCACAAGTGGGCGCTGGCGGACCTCGATGAGATCTCGGACTGGCGCCACAGCTTCCGGACGGTGGGCCAGATCATGAGCCGAGACCTCTTCACCCTGCATCCCGAGGACGTGATCGACCTCGCCGCCAGCCTGATGGACTGGGAGCACATCCGCTACGTCCCGGTGGAGGACGACCGGGGGAACCTGGTGGGGCTCCTGACCCAACGCGGCCTGCTCCGCAAGCTGTCCGTCCGCAAGGAGGACGACGGCGGCGATGGCCCCCTCTCCGTACAGGATGTGATGGTCGCCAGCCCCGTGACTGTGTCCCCGGGCGACACCACCATCGCGGCGATCGAGATCATGCGGGAGCACCGGATCGGGTGCCTCCCGGTCGTGGACAGCGGCCGGTTGGTGGGCATCGTGACCGAGCACGACTTCGTGGACGCGGCGGCGAACCTCCTCGAGGAGACCCTGCGCGCCCGTTGAGCT
This sequence comes from Planctomycetota bacterium, assembly GCA_965655435.1. Lineage (GTDB taxonomy): Bacteria > Planctomycetota > UBA1135 > UBA1135 > Saltatorellus. The sequence goes on from CBFHHK010000252.1 coordinate 5,588, forward strand.
TCGGGGAAGGCCAGCGAGCCAACCTCAAGTCCGGTCGCGGGGGCGTCCGAAGAGCCCCGAAGGCATGAGTGAGATCAGCGTCGAATCCGGGCAGGGAGCCCGCCGTGGCCCCCGCCGGGGGCCCCTCGCCGGGGGCGTGGAGCGTGAGCTGGGCGTCAAGGACGACGGGCTTGCGGGACCGCTGGTGCTCATCACGGCGGGGCTGCACGGCAATGAACCTGCGGGCGTCATGGCCGCGCGGCGAGTCATCGCAGAGCTCGCGGGCCGGCCCACGGCCGGGCGGGTGGTCGCGCTCGCCGGGAACCTCGGGGCGCTCGTGCGCGGAGAGCGGCACAGCGGGCAGGACCTCAA
>CBFHHK010000253.1:0-5870 GCA_965655435.1 Planctomycetota bacterium
TGCGCCGCGCCGAGCCCCCGAAGCAGCGCCACGCTGGTCCCCGCGAGCGCCACGACCTCGAGGAGCGCGAGCCAGCCAGCGGCGCGGAGCGGGTCGGCTCCCGGCCACCCGCCGAGGAGCGCGACCTTCGCCAGAAGGTCGGCGGGGCTGGTCCAGGACTCGACCACGGGGCCGGGGACACCAGACCCCAGCCCGGTGAGCAGCCGCCTCGCTTCCGTCAGCACGACGAACACATCGTCCAGGCTGCCCGCGGCCGGCGCGAGCGCCAGGAGACTGACCCCGAACAGGGTCACCACGAGGGCCAGGCCCATTCCCAGCAGGGCCCGGCGCCCGCGTTCGTCTTCGCCATCCATCGCGGGGTCATTCTGCGCTCCCGACCCCTCAGGACCCAGGGGCAGGCCCGAAGCGGGGGCCTGCCGCCCAGCCCCCGCCCAGCCCCCGCCCATCCGCTGTGCGAATCCGCACTCCCCGTGCGCCCCCGGGGGACCGTCAACCGGTATTCCGACGGGGAGTCGGGCCCCTCGGCGTTGCCTCTGCTAGCCCATGCACCTAATCTGTAGGCGTCAGCGGCTGCTCTGTGGCCCCAGTTCACAGTGGAACGGGGTTTGCACCCCTCTTGGCACCCGCTTCTGAGCCCACCGCCCCGCCCAGGGACCGGCCTTGGCCACGCCAAGCCCACCGTGGACCCTCAGACGCCACCTTCAATCCGATCTCGATCTTCGATGACTGCACGGACCATCCTCCCCCGACTCCAGCCTGCGACCCCTCTCCGCCTCACCCAGGCGTTGGCCACGGTCGCTGCTCTGGCCTTCGCGGGCTGCAACTCCACGTCCGCACCCGACCAGCAGACCACCCCGGCGGGGTCACTCGAGACCAAGCCGAATGGTGACCAGTACCTGGTGGACAACAACTTCAATGGAGAGGCCACCGAGCTGCGCATCACGCGTCAGTTCTACGGACGCCTGGTGGACATCGTCGCCTTCGAGGACGCCGGGCTCACCCAGCGCACGACGGTCTTCCACAACTTCGTTGTGAACCCGAAGTCCCAGAGCGGCTGGGCGCTGCCGGACTTCGAACTCGAGACGAACCAGGTGACTGGCGTCCAGTCCCTGGTGATCTACCGCGACTTCTCGGACGAGACGCTGAACGGTGGTCGGGACCAGTTCCTCTCGCTCCTGTCCCAGGCGGAGTCGGGCGTCCGCCCCATCGCAGATAACGGCTTCGTGGGCGCTGGCACGTACTCGATGGTGCCCCGTAACGCCGCGATCGTCGTCCAGTTCGATGACCTCGTGGACCCCGCGACGCTCAACTCGGCTTCTGTCCGGCTGCTGGTGGGCGAGCCCACCATCATCCCGTTCGAGGCGCGGTTCCTTCCCGACCCCAACCACGGCGGGGTCGCGGACTACGACGGCCAGCCTGGCGTTGAGTTTTACTCCACCCGACTGATCGTCGATCCGGCCGTGACCGAGGTGGAGTCCTTCAACAGCGACCCGCCCGTTTCGGTGAACACCATCGGCTTCCCCGCGAGCAACGAGGCCGACCTCGCCAACGTGGAGCTCCGGTTCCCCACCGTCGCCCTGGCCGGGCAGCAGCAGCCGCTGCTCCAGAACCCCACCGCGCACGCCCTCACCGTCAGCTCCAACGGCACCTTCGACTTCGGCTCACCCGGCCGCGAGCTCGTCCGCGCCTTCCGCTCCGGCGGTGAGACCGCCGTGACCAATGACCCCTCCAACGGGTTCCTCCCGGACGAGACCTCGCCCACCCTCCTCGGCAGCCTCTCCGCGGTGCTGCTGGACTCGCCCGCCACGGCACCGGGCGTCGACCCGCTGATCTTCAACCTCAGCCGCGTCCAGTTCGTCTCGTCGGCCTGCGCCCAGGCGCCCGCGCCCGGCGATCTGATCAGCCAGGGGCCCTACTTCGCAGAGGTCCTCAACAGCACCTCCGTGTCGCCCGGCGGCCTCGCTCAGAACGTCCTGGTGCGGCTCGTGGCCTTCCCCCCGGGCTTTGACCCCGCGCAGTTCACGACGATCCTGGGCCCGATCCAGTACGTGGTGCCCTTCATCCCGGCCGAGGACAGCTCGCGGTCCCAGTGCTTCATCAGCGTCTCGCCGGCCCCCCCGGACGCGAACGCGCCGACCACCAACGTGGCGCCCGGCGCCACCTTCCGCTTCCGCTTCAGCGAGGCGATCGACCCCAACCTCTTCGAGCCGTATGAGTCGTTCAGGCTCCTTCGGAACCAGCCCGATCCCCTCTCGACCATCCCGATCCCGGCTGGCGACTTCATCCCCGGGGTCGTGCGCAACAGCACCTCGCTCCAGGAGTTCCGCTTCGAGCCCGAGCTGCCCCTCTCTCACAGCCAGGGGAACGGCGAGACCTACTTCCTCGACTTCCCCGGCGGAGACAGGACCCCCAAGGACCTCGCGGGCAACCCCGTGACCGGGCTCCTCTCGCCGCTCGAGATCACCGTGGACGCCTCGGCGCCCGACGCCCCCACCGGCGGTCGCGTCATCCGCTTCGAGTCCACGGACGAGGAATCGCCCTTCGGCGACCCGAACTCCGCCAACGTGATCGACACCTTCGAGAAGCCTGAGTGGTTCGGGCAGATCGTCTTCGACCTCGAGCGCGGCCGCGTCCTTGGACGCCCCGTGGTCCGCACGCAGGTGGTCTGCAGCCAGAACAACGAGGTGGTCGCGGCCATGCAGCCCGGCGCCGGAACCACGCTCCCCCTCAGTCCCTATGGCGCGCGGACCCAGATCCTCTGGCGCTACATCGACTTCGGCGACGACCTCCCGCTCACCCGGGACAATGACATCGCCCAGGACCTGAACTACGCCCAGATCAACCTGGATATCGAGGGCGTTTCCCTCAGCCCCCTCGGCGGCAACCCGGTCTTCGAGAGCTACGCAGAATTCCAGATGTCCATGGCCCACGCGGGCTCCCTCCCGGACGAGCTCATCAACCCGCTCACCGGCGCGCTGGTGCTCCCCATCTCGGGTATCGGCAACACCTTCGACGCCAACATCGTGGACGCTGGGAACGACCCCCTGAAGATCGTTCACCCCCGTGCGGCTGGCTACACCATCAACCCCGGTGACCAGACCGTCGCGCCGGACGGCACCTCGCTGATCCCGACGCCCATGAACCAGGGCGTGCCGGCCAGTCAAAAGGAGTACTACACCTGGCGCGACACGGGCATCCGTGCTCGCGGCGGCCCGAACGGCGCTGGCGCGCCGGTCGCCCGCCAGGCGCAGATCACGGGCCTCGGCCCGGTGGCCGAGCTCGAGACCATGATGGGCCCCGACTGCAACCAGCCGGGCGACCCCAACCCCTTCTACATCGGAGAAGAGGTCCGCTCAGCGGCCCTCCCGCTGCTGGTCGAATTCCGCTGCTACCCCACCGGGAACGCCACCACGAGCAACATCTTCGCTCACCAGTTGGCGCACACCTCAACCCTCCCCGGCTTCCGCGCTTACTCCGCGGGTGGCCGCGACGAGACGGGCACGCTGAACCTCGTGAACCCGGACTCGGAGAACCTGGCCAACGGTGGGTTCGACCCGACCTCCATGCCCGCGGGTGCTCCGCTCCCCGGCGTGGACAACGCCCTCTACTTCGGTGCCCTCGACCTGGTGGTCCGGGTCAGCCGGGCGCACTCCCTGTTCTACGAGGCGCTCGACCCCCTCGGGATCGGAGCCTTCTCGGCGCCGACCTTCGCCGAGCCCGTCGTGTTCCCGGAGCTTCAGCCCCAGGGCACCAGCGTTGAGTTCGCGTACCGCGGCGCGGTGACCATCATCGCCATCGCCGGCGAGGACGCGAGCCGCCAGGACGCCTACGGCGACTTCTACCAGACGAAGCCGATCAACTACACGCCGAGCCCGATGGAGGACCCCACCATCGAGCTCCGCGGTAACGCGTCCTGCTGGGACGGATCCTTCAGCTACGAGGTCGCGGACCAGAACGGTCTGACGGGCTTCCTGAACAACGACGACAGCTGGAAGACGGATGTCAGCGACGTGACCGGCGCCCGCTTCCTGCAGGTTCGCATGTCCTTCATCAGCAACGCCGGCACCGGCCTCGTCCCCGAGGTCGCCGCCCTCGGCCTCTCCTGGCAGGAGTGACCGACGTCCCGCCTTGAGGCGGGCACCCAAGAACCGAGGCCCCGCGTCGCACCCCAGGTGCAGCCGCGGGGCCTCGGTCGTACGGGGCATTTGAATCTGCCGCCTCAGCAGCCCATCATCATGGCATGAGGCCCCGGGACGCCCGGGCCATCACTGGAGCCCTACCCCCGCATCGTCACCGCGGGGCCGGGATGGTTTTGCAACTGGAGGTGATCAGAATGATGAGTGACGCTACCAAGGGAGCTCGCCGCTAGGCGTATGCCCGACGGGTGCGTACCCGCGTGCGTGTTCCCGAATCAACAAAGAGCCCGGCCGTCGTGACGGCCGGGCTCACTTCATTGAGACCTGGATCGGGCGGGGGCTGCGTCGGCCTCGGGCGAGGCGGACGGCAGCCCCTCTCCATCAGCGGCGCTCGCCGGACACCGGTGCCAGCACGTAGCCATCCACGGAGTCCACCAGGCCCCCAGCGGGGAAGGCCGGCACGGAGGAATGGTCCCGGTCCTCCGTGCGGATCTGGGTGGCAGCGATCTCGACGTAGTCCGAGGCCCGCGCACCCGCGGCCAGCTGATCGAGCTCAGCCTCCTGCTCGGCCCGCTTGCGCTCGAGCGTCCCGGTGATGTGATCGAAGCTGACCGCGTCGTAACGACCGGCCTCATCGAGGGTCCGCTGGCGATCAGCGAGCATGCCGATCAGGCGCTCGTTGCGGGCGATGGATTCGACCTCGTTGTTGAGCTGAACCAGCTGGGCCTGGAACTGGGAGTGCTCACCCTCGAGCTGGTCGAGCAGCTCGACAAAGCGTTCCTCCTGGGTCCGCAGGTACTTCAGGTTGTGCGCAGCATCAGCGGCGCGGGCGACGTGGGCGCTCCGGGTACGCTGGATCTCGCGCACCTTCGAGGTGGCCCGGCGAAGGCTGATCACCTCGTCGCCGAACTGGACCGCCGCGAGGTGTGCGCGGGGCGTCGAGCCGGCGGCGGGCCGAGTCGCCTCGTTCACCGCCGGGACGAGGAGCGCAAGGTCACGGTCCACGAGGGCGACGACGCGGTTCGAGACGGCCCGCTCTCGGTCAAGCCTCGCCACCTCCTCCTGGAGGGTGCTGAGGTCACCGCGAACGGCGCGGATGCGCTCTGGATACTCTCGAGCCACCTCCGCGATCTGGCGACGCATGGCAACGGGGTCATCAATGTTGTGATCGAAGTGCAGCTGGAGCTGGCCCTGGACCTGATCTGCCATGGCGCCAACGCGCTCGGGGCCGACCAGCATGGCGGTCCCGCCGACGACGGCCGCAGCAAGCGCGGTGCCGACAACGGCGGTGCGGAAGAGAGTCTTGAACAGGAATCGCATGGAATGGGTCCGGTAGAGGGTCATCGCGCCACCTGGCGCAGGAGGGCAGGGAGGCGTGGACGCCGGGCCTGCCCCTCCTTCTTGGCCAATGCGTGGCCGGCCTTTCACGAATCCGGCCCCAGGGGCGCATTTCCTGGTCGTCCGCCCTTAGATGGAATGGAATAGAGGGGTCGACGTACAAGGCGGCGCCGGCCGGGCCCGAAGGGCCACGCCAGCCGCTCCCAGCCCTTCCCCTCCCCACTTTGCACGACCTCACCACTGGTTTCATCGGCCGACTCCGCGCCCGCGACGGAGACGCTTGGTTCGAGCTCTGGGAGATCTTCGGGCCCGTCCTGAGGGCCCAACTCGCGAAGTGGGGCCGCGGCAGGATCGGTTTCGAGACCGTCCAGGACCTCTCCCAGGACACCATGGTCG
>CBFHHK010000254.1:0-5823 GCA_965655435.1 Planctomycetota bacterium
CATGCGGGCAGACGCGGCGCTCCTCGTCGCCCTCATCCTCTCGCCGCCGATCGTCACGGGGCTGGTGCGCCGGGATGAGGGCCAGTGGCGGCCGGCCCTGGCGGCCGCGGGCTCGGGCGCGCTGGTGTTCTTCGGACACATGGCGTGGCGCTTCTCGGTCTACGGGGACTGGGTCCCCAACACCGCGCGGGTGAAGCTGGGCCTCTCCGACGCCGCAGCGGAGCGGGGCATGGACTACGTGGTCTCCGCGTGGCTTTCCATGCCCGGGCTGGGGCTGCTGACCCTCGGGGCCCTCGTGGGCGCCTGGTGCGGCCGCCGTCGTCTCGGCGTGGCCGAGGCCAGCGGGGTGGCCGCGATGGTCATCGGAGGAACGGCTTACGCGATCTCGTCCGGTGGAGACTTCATGTGCTTCGCGCGGTTCCTGGTGCCGGTGATCCCCTTTGCGGTGCTCGGCTCTGCTGGCGCGCTCGCTTGCGCCGAGCGGCGCTCTCGCCCCGTGACGCTCCTCGCAGGGGTGGGCGCGGCGGCCCTCTCGGTGACCGCGGCCTTCGATGTCCACGCGGTCCCGGAGGCCGCGCGCCTCGCGTTTCACTTCCGGCACAACCAGACCCTGATGGGAGTCCGGCCCACCGCCTCCGAGGTCGAGCAGTGGCGCAACATGTCTGAACGCGCGCGCTACTGGGCCGAGGTCGGCCGCGCGCTCGCGCAGCACGCGGCCCCTGGCTCATCGCTGGTGTACGGCGCCGTCGGAGCGATCGGCTATCACTCCAACCTCTTCATCCACGACCGGAACGGGCTGGTCACGCGTGAGGTCGCGCTGCGTCCTCCGCATGAGGTGCTGCGCTCGCCGGGGCACGACAAGGTGGTCCCCCCCGAGTTCTTTCTGCGCCGTGATCCGACCTTCCTCGATGCTGGCCTGTGCGCCGCTGCGGCGTTCCCGCCGCCGCAGAAGGCGGGGACGCGGGTGGAGGCGCTCGGTCCAGGCGAACGCCCGGGCTCCGTGCTCTGGGTGCAGCGCCCCTGAGGCCGCCGGAGGCCCTCGCGCCGCGAACGAAAGGAGCCCCCGGGGCACCGTGCCCCAGGGGCTCCACCCGGAGGGCCCATCCAACTTCCCTCGCGGGTGGGGGGATCAGCGCCGGTACCGGTGCCCGACGTGGGTCACGCGGTGCCTGGGCGCGCGGACCTCGATCCGACGGGCAGGCACCCAGACCCGAACCGTGCGCGATTCGTAGTGACCGGGGATGTGGCGGACGCTGTGGTGGCCGGCGCAAACGAGGACACGGTAGCGGCGGCCGCAGGGATCATGGCGCCACTCATAGCGGGGCTCGATCCAGACCCGCTCCTGTCGGCTGGGGACCCAGACCTGCTCGCAGCGGGTCTCGTACCGGCCTCGCCGGTAGCTCCTCGAAGTGCCGTAGTGCACGCCAAAGGACGGAGCGGTCGCGCACGCCTGGGCGGGGTGAAGGCCTCGGGCGCCGTAGGCCGTGAGCGGCTGGGCCTCAGCCTTGGTCCCGAGGAGGGCGAGCAAGAGCAGGGCGGGCACGAGCCGGAGCCAGCTTCGGACGAGGAGAGCGGGTCGCATGGGAACACCTCCGTGTTCAAGGGGCAGCGGCCCAGGCGAGGTCCAGCGGACAGGCCTGGGAGTGGAGCGCGCAGGTCGCGCGGCATTCCCAGGAAGCACGGACCGTGCCAAGGCCTACAGGGGCGCCCCCAGGGCGCCTTGGGGCGCCCAGCCCCCTCGATCACCGTTGATCCAGTCCCACCCTCGCTGGGGGTGTCCCACCGAGAGGGCGCCGGCGTGAACTCAGGAGGACAGCACGAACTGCTTGCGCGTCACAGTGATGCAGCCCACGGCGAGGAGGACCGCGGCTGTGATCAGGAGGCGCTCGGCGGAGGCCGACGACTCCATGAACTCAGCCCTCGAGAAGACCTCGAGGGAGCGCCAGTCGGCGCTGTCCCCTCCGGCGAAGAGGGAGCGCAAGTAGTACTGGAGGCTCAGCTTTTGTGCGGAGCCGGGGATGTTGGCCAGCATCACCTCAAAGGCGAAGGCGTAGCCGAGGGCGATCACCTGACCCCGCTTGAAGATCACCCCGATCACGGCGGCGCCCAAGGAATAGACGGCCCCGGCGACCAGCGTGGCGCTGATGAGGGCGCTGGCGGCCTCCGTAGATGTGCCCCCCTCCGGCCCCATGGTGACCGCCGCGACCCCCGCCCCGCTCGCGAAGAGGAGGACCGTCAGGACCAGCAGGCTTGCCAGCCAGCGGCCGAGGAAGACCGAGGCCCTGGGGATCGGCCGGGTGAACGGATAGGTGATGGTGCGGGCCTCGGTCTCATCGGCGATGGCGCCGATGCCGAGGAAGACGCCGAGCGCGGGCGCGACCACCTGGAGCAAGACCAGCACGCCGAGGTTCATGAACACGCGCTCGCCATTGTCACTCCCGCCAAAGTGCAGGGCCAGGAACGCGAAGAGGGGCGGGACGGCGGCGAACAGGATGCCCGCGAGCGCGCGGCGCGACGCGGCCGTCGAGGCCAGGTGCATCCGGAAGATCAGCCAGGTCGCCCTGGGGAGCTCGGTGATGAGGTTCATGGATCAGTAGGTGCCCTTTAGCCAACGAGGTAGTCGAAGACGGCCTCGAGGCTGGCGTCGTCGCTCTTGAAGCTCTGGATGCCGGCGCCGGCCGCGGCGGCCACGCCGGCGAAGGCGCTGTGGAAGGCCGCGATATCGTCCGTCTCCACCGTCAGGGCGCCTGGGTCGGCCCCGAGCTTGATGGTACGGATGTGTTCGAGGGGGAGGAGCGCGGTGGCGAGCCGCCGCGGGTCCCGGGCGACCATGTCCACCCGGCTCGGGTGGCGCGAGATGAGCCGTCGGACCTCGCGTACGCTCCCCTGCGCCAGCAGGCGGCCGCGGTGGATGAGGACCATGGTCTCGGTCAGGCTCTCCACCTCGTGCAGCACATGGCTGGAGAGGACGACGGAGCAGCCGTCCTCGGCGAGGCCCCGGAAGAGCTCCAGGGTCTGCCTGCGAGCGATCGGGTCGAGGCCCGTCAGCGGCTCATCCGCGATCACGAGCTTCGGGCCGTGGGCGATGGCTTGGGCCAGGCGGGTGCGTTGCCGCATGCCCTTGGAGTAGCCGTTGACCTTGCGGTCCATCGCGTCCTCGAGCCCGACCCGCTCCATCGCGCGGACGGCGAGGCCGTCGGCCTCGCGGCGGGACCAGCCCCCCAGGCGGAGGAGGTCGCGGACGAACTGGCGGCCGGTCTGGTGCTCGTACAGGGCGTCCTGTTGCGGGCAGAAACCCAGCTGTCGGTGGAGCGTTCGGTTGCCGAAGGGGACCTCACCGAGCACCGCCAGCTTGCCGCGGGCCGGGCGGAGCTCGCCGACCATGAGCTTCATGAAGGTTGACTTGCCTGCCCCGTTCGGACCGACCAGGCCCGTGATGCCGGGCTCGATCTCGACCGACAGGTCGCCGAGCCCGACGACCTCCCCGTACCAGCGGCCGAGGTTCTCGGCCTGGATGATGGCGGTCACGCGCCCACCTCCAGCTTGCGGGTCTGTCGGGCAAGGACCGCGGCGCTCGCGAGGGTGAGCAGCCCGAGGACCCAGATCGACGACTCGAGGCGCCATCCGATTCCAGGGGAGGACTGCTCGAAGAGGCTGTCGAAGACCCGGATGAAGTTGTTGGGGATCGAGAGGAGCCGCCAGCCCTGACCGCTCATCAGCGCCGCCATGGCGTTGGCGCCGGCCTGCGTGAGGAAGTAGAAGATGAACAGCCCGCCCAGGGCGCGATTACGGCGGTCCGTGAGGGAGGAGATGGCCAGCACCAGGATCCCGTGGAAGAGCACCCAGAGCACGGCGTAGAGCTCGAGCTTGAGGATCGTGTCCCAGCGCTCGGTGAAGAAGGACCACTCCGGGGAGGCGAGGCTCGCCACCGAGCAAACGATGGTGACGGGGACCACCACGGACATGCTGCCCCAGAACATGACGGTCATCAGCTTGCCTGCGATGTAAGTGAGGCGTGACATGGGGCGCGCGAAGTAGAGCAGGTTCGCCCTCAGCTTGCGGTCCTCGGCGATCAGCCCCGAACCGTACCAGCCCATGCTCAGCACCACGAAGAACTGCATGCTCGTGAGCAGCTGGAAGATCAGGGTCTCGACCTGACCGATCTGGTTCGAGAGCAGGGCGCCCATGGCCATGGTCTGGGCGGAGGGCTCCATGCCAGCCATGCCCGAGATGGTCCCTGCCTCCGCCTCGAACTTGAGCTGCACCATGAAGCTCGTGACGATCGTCGAGATCCCCGGAATGAGGAACAGCAGGAGCATCGGGAGCTTCTTCTTGAAGCCGACGCGGATGCCAGACCACGCGAGCGTCACGGAGCGCAGGGGGCGCTCGCGGAGCTCCCCCTCGAAGCGGCGGTAGACCTCGGTATGGGTGGTTGCCTTCATGCGCTCGCGGCCTCGGTCTTCTGCTCGCTCTCATCGACGGCCTTGAGGAAGACCTCCTCGAGGGTCGAGCGAACGGGGTCAATGGAGGAGATGTTCACTCGCTCGGCGGCGGCGAGACCGCAGAGCTGGTCCGCGTCCTCCACGCTCTGGGGGAGCGTGATCATGAGCGCCCCGGTATTGTCGATCGAGACGTCATAGGACGCCGCCTGGAGGGCCGCCTGGAGCTGGTTGGCCCCGTCTTCAACCTCGACGCGCAGGCGCCGGGACTCGGCCGCAGTGAGCTCGGCGATCGAGCCCTGGAGGATGGCCTGGCCCTTGACCAGGACGACGACGTTGTCGCAGGTCCGCTCCACGTCCGGGAGCAGGTGGGAGCAGAGCAGGACGTTCTTCTTCTGGTTCCGCCCGAGGTCCTCCACGAGCGACAGCATGTGCCTGCGACCCGCCGGGTCGAGGCCGTTGGTGGGCTCGTCGAGGAGCAGGAACTCGGGGTCGTGGACGAGGGCCTGGGCGAGCTTGAGGCGCTGCTTCATGCCGGTGGAGTAGCCGTCGAGCGCGCGGTAGCGAGCCTCGTCCAGCTCCACGTAGTCGAGGACCTCGTGGGCCCGCGTGATCGCGTCCTGACGGGACAGGCCGGTGAGCTTGGCCAGGGCGGAGACGATCTCGACGGCCGTCATGCCGGGCAGGAGGCAGTCGCTCTCGGGCATGTACCCGACCCGCTTGCGGATCTCGAGGCGCGCAGCGCGGTGGGTGGGCTGGAGTCCAGCGACGGTGGCCGTCCCCTCCGTGGGCTCGAGGAGCCCCAGGAGCAGGCCGATCAGGGTGGTTTTGCCCGCGCCGTTTGGGCCGAGCAGGCCCACTGGCCCTGGGGGGAGCTCCATGTCCACCCCGCGGAGGGCGTGGACGCTGCCGAAGGACTTGCGCAAGCCCTCCAGTCTCACGATCGGTTCGGGGCGCTCCCCGCCCGGCGGTGCCGGGGTGGCGTCAGGTTGGTTGGCGGTCATTGGATTCGAGTGGGAGCGACTCCCCGGTGGCCGCGGCGGCGCGACCACCCCGGAGGTGGCGACGTCCTGCCCGCTCGAGAAGCGATACGAGCCTAGCAGTCCGACCTGCCCAGAAATCAGACAAAGACGGTCCAGGGATTTGGAGCGAGCCGGGGCACGAACCGACGGGGTGCGGCGGCGGGCGGCGGGCGGCGGGGGACGGCGGGGGAGTCGGACGCTCTCTCCGTTCAGAGAATACGGTCCCGGCGTTGGGACGCTCGGCGGTCCCCATCCGGCGAGAGCGTGGCATCGAGGAGATCCTCGCCCTAAGATCGGGCGGTCGCTGCGCCCTCTCGCGGCGCTCTCCAGCTTGGCCCCGCCGGTCCGCCCTCCGCGGCCGC
>CBFHHK010000255.1:0-5811 GCA_965655435.1 Planctomycetota bacterium
CGGGTTGAGCTCGGGGTAGCGCTCCGGGAGGTTGAAGCGCAGCACTTCCCCGGCGGTGCCGTCGGCGGCGAGCGACGCCATCTGAGGGCTCGCCAACCCCCTGGGGGCCACGTAAAGCAGGGGCTGAGCCCCCGCGCCTCGAATGTCGTCGAGGAGGCCCTCCAGCGAAGGGCGGTCGTATCGCCCGTCGAGAGGTCCTGCGGTCATCTCGGCCGCGGTGATACTAGCGAGGCGTTGGGTCCACTCTCCGCGTCGCTCAAGGAACCGCTCATGGGCTTGGAGCACGCCGGGCTGAACGTCGAGTCCGATGTCCAGCCACCCGTCGTGCTGGGCGAGCTCGTCGTCCGAGGGCAGCGCAGCCGTGCCGCGGCCGGCGAGCTCATCCAGGATCTCCGGGCCACGGCCAAGGGCGGAGGCCCTCCAAAACCAGAGGTCGAGGTGCTCCTTCGCCACAGCTAGCCGCCAGTCAAAGCGGCCGAGCCAATCTTCCGCGTACTGCTCCCGCTTGTGTCCAGGGGGCTCGCCGACGAGGGGGAGCGCGTCGATGGCGTCGAGGGTGGAGCGTCCGTCGTGCCAGTGCACGTAGCGCGGGTTGTGGACGTCCGGGTACCAGAGGAGCGGGTCGAACAGCGGCTCCTCGTAGATGACCCAGGCCAGGCGAGCGGGCTCCTCGTCGAGCACGCGCCGCAGGACGTGTGCGGCCTCGAAGCTCCCCATGCCGCCGACGCCGAGGTTGAAGGCGCGCACCCCGGGGTGTCCGAGGCGCTCGAGCTCCTCCGTGAAGACCTCAGGTCGGAGCCCGTACATGGTGGCGCTCGACCCGACGAAGAGGACGTCGTAGTCGTCCGCGTGCTCGATCGCGAACTCGACCTTGGACCGCAAACCCGCCGCGGCGGGGAGCGGCGCGAGGGCGACCATGACCTGATTCACGGCGACGAGGCCGACGCAGAAGGTCAGCGCGGAGAGCATGGAGCGCATGGGCCCCCAGGATAGCTCCCGCGGGGCCGAGTCCGAAGCGCCCCCTTGGGACTCAGGCGTCGCCTGCGAGGACGCCGTCCACGTGCAGCCGGAATTCCTCCACCGGATCCGGCAGCGGGAGGAAGCCCTCGAGGCTCCCGACCCACGGTTCCGGACGGGCCTCCAGGGCGCGGTCGCGGATGGCGAGAAGCTCGGCGTCCCCCAGGAGAGGAGCAACCTGACCCTCGGCGACGGGTGCGAGGCCAAGAGCGCCGCTGACCTGGCCGGCCGTGATGTCCTCCAGGAGGAGCCCGCTCCAGAGGTTGGCGAGGGCGTCGCCCACCTCTGCCCGCTGCTCCTCGGGGAGGGTTGAGGCGGGGAGGTCCACGAGGAGGATCTGTCGCAGTCGAAGGGTCGGGAGTGCCGGGGTTTGGAGCAGCCCATTCACGGCGGAGATGACCTCCGCTGGCGAGAGCTCCTCCTCGCTGTGGGCGGCCTCGACCCTGCGCAGCTGGGCCTCGATGAGCGTGCTGGTCTCGGCCTGCAGGCCCGACGTCGCCACGCCGTTCCGGGCCGCGGCCAGGGCCATGTCTCCGGACGACGCCTTCAGCAGGCGCAGCCCGAGCCAGGCGGCCACGACGGCGGCGACGATGGCCACTGCCGTGAGGATGCATCCTGCGGACCGTGGGTTGAGGCTCGCGGGGCCCTCGGTGGCCTGGTCTTGCTGGTTCATGGCGTGGCTCTGGTTCGGGAAACGCGAGCCCGATTGGGGGCTCGCGCTTGCGCATGGCGCAGGTGGGTCGGTTCGCGAGGTGGCTCGACTTGCCAGGTGGCCCGCCGTGCCGGGTAGCCCGCCCTGCCGGGTGGCTCTGTTGGGCTCAGCCGAGAAGATCGGCGACGGTCTCGCGTTCGCCCTGAAGCTCCGCGACGCTGGCCTCGAGCTTCTCGGTCAGGAAGGCGTCGAGGTCAAGCCCCTGGACGATCTCGTAGCCGCCCGCGCCATTGCTGCGGACGGGGAAGGACGAGATCAGTCCCTCGGCCACTCCGTAGCTGCCGTCGGACGGGACGCACACCGAGTTCCAGCGCCCCTCGGGGGTGGCGTCGACGAGGTCTCGGACGTGGTCGATGAGCCCGTTCGCCGCGGAGGCCGCGCTGGAGAGGCCGCGGGCTGCGATGATCGCCGCGCCGCGCTTCTGCACGGTGGTGAAGAAGTCGCCCTTGAGCCACTCGTGGTCGGTGATGACCTCGTGCGCGGGCTTCCCGCCAATGGTGGTGTTGCGGAAGTCGGGGACCTGGGTGGCCGAGTGGTTGCCCCAGATGAGCATGTTCTCGACCTGGTCGATGGCGACCCCGGCCTTGCGGGCCAGCTGGTTCTGCGCGCGGTTCTGGTCGAGGCGCGTCATGGCGGTGAAGCGCTCGTTCGGAACGTCGGCCGCGGCGTGCATGGCGATCAGCGCGTTGGTGTTGCAGGGGTTGCCCACGACGGCCACGCGGACGTCGTCCGAGGAGTGGTCATTGATGGCCTTGCCCTGCCCGACGAAGATCGGACCGTTCTCCTTGATGAGGTCGCCCCGCTCCATGCCCGCGCCACGCGGCTTCGCGCCGACGAGCAGGGCCCAGTTGGCGTCCTTGAAGCCCTCGTCGAGGTCGCTCGTCAGGACCATGTCCTGCAGCAGGGGAAAGGCGCAGTCCTCGAGCTCCATCGCCACGCCGGAGAGCGCGGACATGGCCTTCTCATGGGGGATCTCGATCATCCGGAGCACGACCGGCTGGTCGGGCCCGAACATCTGTCCGCTGGCGATGCGGGGGAGCAGGGCGTAACCGATCTGACCGGCTGCTCCGGTGACAGCGACGTGGATGGGCTTCTTAGACATGGATCGATGTGGGGCTGGCTTCGAGCGCGTCAATTGGGGACACCCTGGGGGGGCTGCGTCTGGCCCTCGTCGTTGCCCCAGGGGAGGGTTCGAGGGCAAGAATTCTGCCGACCGGCTGGCCCCATGGGCACCGCGATCCGGGAAACACGGTCACGGGCCGTCCCGCGCCGGCCGGGGAACGCTGGAGATCCCCTCGGATGTCGGAGCGGGTGGACTACGATCAAGCCTGCGCCAGGCGCTTGATCCCATGAACGGAGTGACCCCTTCCATCGACCCGGCCCAGGCACGCGAACTGCTCGCCGGCCTGGGGGAGGAGGCTCGCCGCTTCCGCTTCGAGGTGGCCCCCAATCCTTGCGTGGGGGCCGCGATCCTCGCCGGCGGTGAGGTCGTGAGCCGTGGGTTCCACCGCGTCTGGGGTGGTCCTCACGCCGAGGTGGACGCCATCGCCCGGGCGGACGAGAGCGGAGTTCCCCGGGACCAGTGGGACACCATGGTGGTGACCCTGGAGCCCTGCAGCTCCTCGGGCAAGACCGGGCCCTGCGTGGAGGCCATTCTGGAGGCGGGGATTCAGCGCGTCATCGTGGGCGCTTCGGATCCCGACCTGCGACACCGTGGCGTGGGGCTCGAGAGGCTCCAGGAGGCCGGGGTAGAGGTCTTCGTGGATCCGGTCCCCGCGCCGCTCGAGAAGGTGGCGCCGCACTTCCTCCGCTGGACCGACCACGACCGCCTGCGCCGCCCCTTCCCCTGGACGGTGGCGAAGTGGGCGCAGACCCTGACCGGACAGCTCTCACCGCCCTCGGGGGTGGGAGACGGGCGCTGGATCTCCGGCGGCGCGTCCCTGGAAGAGGTGCAGGTCCTCCGCGGCCGGGTCGATGCCATCGTGACTGGCGTCGGGACGGTCATGGCCGACGACCCTCGCCTGACCCTGCGTCGAGCGCCGGTTCCGCTGCCGGGGGACCCGCTCCCGACGCTACCGCTGGGCGAGGGGGCCACCGGCACGGATCGACCTCTGGGCGGCTCGCCCCTGGCAGGGATGAGGCCGGCTGACCTGGACGCGCCGGCGCCGGCCCGGATCATCCTCGACTCCTGGCTACGGACGCCCCCGGAGGCCCGGCTCTTCGACGAGATGGAGGGCACGGAGCGCGGGGGGAAGGTCCACATCCTCACGCTTCCTGGTGGGGATCCCATTCGAAGGCGAGCGCTCGAGGCGGCCGGGGCAGAGATCCACATGACGCGCGGTGCGAAGCGCCAGTCGTTGGACCTGCGCGCCGCATGGAGCTGGCTCTGGGACCAGGGGTACCGGCGGGTGCTGCTCGAGACCGGACCGACCCTGCTGCGCAACGCGCTCGAGTCGGGGTTCGTGGACCAGCTGCGCGTGTACACCGGCGATGTCCGTGGAGGCGAGGGCGAGTCGCTGGCCGGGTGGCTCGTGGAGGCTCCGATCACGGAGCGACTGCACCGAGAGTCCGGTGGCGACGCCGTCCTCGAGGCCTTCAACGGCTGAGCTGGTGGCGCCTCGACAGGTACGCGAGGCGCGGACCCGCTCGGGGCTTCGTTCTCCAGGCGGGCGGGGCTCGTGGGCCGACGATCTGGTGAAGAACGGGCCCGGTCCCGGGCTCCCGGCTGGGTCCACTCCTGAGTCGGCCGCTGATTCCGCCGCTGAGTCCGCCGCTGACTTCGCTGGCGACTTGATGGCTGGGTCGGACAGCGTGGTCTTGAAGGGGGCCGCGGGCCCGCATCGCGCGGTGGGCGAGGCAAGGGGCGCGGGCGCGCTGGCGGTCAGGGGGAGTCGACTGGCGTGGACGGCCGCCGGGATGCTGTTCACCGTGGCGTGCGCCACTCCAGAGGTGTGGACGCCGCAGCCGCCCGTGGCGCCTGCTGCCTCCAGCGCGATGCTCGAGGCCTGGACTCGCTCGCGTGGCAGCGGCTTCAAGATGGGCAGCGCGGACTTCGAGGAGGCCGTCGAGCAGGCGCGACTCGCGGCGAGCCTCGCGCCCGACTGGGCGGCCCCCGGGCGCTTCCTCGATCGCTGGAGCCACCGACCGGGCCTGACCCTCCCGGACCGTTTCGCCGCGCATCTCGCCGCGGCCGAGGATGGCGATAGTCAGGCCAGCTATCTCGCCGGCCGCTTGGGCGGGGCCCAGGCCGGCGCGCGCTTCGAGCGGGCCACGGAGCTGGAGCCGGACCTCTCCTGGGCGTGGCATGGCCAGGCTTGGACCGCCAGCAGGGCGCTGAGGCTGGAGGCGGCCGTCAGGGACGAGCGCCGCGCTCTCGCATTGGCGCGGGACCCCTCGGAGGTGGCGCTGTTCGCCTGGTCTCTTGGGACCTTCCTCGACGCGGGAGAGCAGACGTCAGAGGCCATTGGCGTCCTCAGGGGCGCGCTCGCTGGCTCGGGGCAGCTGGCCCTCCGAGAGCCAGAGCGGGCCATGGTCGGAGCGCTGCTCGCGCGGCTGCTGCTGAGAGCCTCCGAGCCGATCCAGCTGGCGCGAGGGGTCGAGCAGGCCAAGGGTTGGATTGCGAGTCCCTGGGTCACGGCCCGTGAGCGCTTGGAGCTGGTCGAGGGGCTCCTGGGGGTCGGGCAGGGGCTCGTCTCCGGGGCGGAGATCGAGCTCGCGCTCGCGCAAGGGGCCGCGAACCTCTCGGGCGAGGGCCGGCGTGCTGCCGTCGACCTGCTGGCGTCGCTTCGGCGGGGCTCCCGCCCCACCGCCACGACCCCCGGTTGGCGCGTCCGGCTGGTCGAGGGGTTCGGGCGGCCTGGGACTGGAGCTCAAGAGGCCGGACTTCAGAAGGCCGGAGTTCAGCCTGTTGGAGTTCAGCCTGTTGGAGTTCAGCCTGTTGGAGTTCAGCCTGTTGGGGATCAGCCCGCCGGGCGGCGGACCGCTGGCGCGTGGGGACCCAGTCCCCAGGAGAGTCGCTCGGGTGACGCGCCGCGTGGGGGGGAGGGGAGCGCGGTACGACGGACCGAGGCGGTGCTGGAGGC
>CBFHHK010000256.1:0-5743 GCA_965655435.1 Planctomycetota bacterium
AGCCCGAGGAGCTGTCCGAGGTCGTCCCGGAGGTCGAGATTGACCAGCCGGTGCAGAGCGAGCTGTTCACCGAGGAGAACTCCACGACTCCAGAGGGCGACCCCACGCTCGACAGCGTCGCTCCCTTCGACAGCGTCAACCCCAACGCGATCGTCGGCATCGGGCCCGGGGGTCCTCCCGGAAGCGCCGGTCGCTTCGGAACCGGCGCCGGTGGGCCGGGCGGCAAGCCCGGCGCAAGGTGCGTGAAGATCGCGCTCGACTGGCTCGCCGAACACCAGGACGCGGACGGGGGCTGGGACGCCGACGGCTTCATGAAGCACGACCCCGCGGGCGACCGGACCGACGGTCCCGGCTACGCGAACCATGACATCGGGGTCACCGGGCTCGCGCTGCTCGCCTTCCTCGGGAACGGCCACACCATGACCCGTGGCGTGCATAAAGAGGTCGTCCGACGCGGCATCAAGTGGCTCGCCAACGAGCAGGACCGTGAGTCGGGGCTGTTCGGCGAGGAGATCGGCCACGCGTTCCTCTACGACCACGCCATCGCCACCCTCGCCATGTGCGAGTCTTACTACCTGGACCGCTCGACCGTGCTGAAGTCGAAGGTCCAGCGCGCGCTGAACTACATCAGCCGCGCGCGCAACCCCTACGGCGTGTGGGGCTACTCCGTCCCTCCGGACGGGACCAACGACACCTCCGTCACCGGCTGGATGGTGCTCGCCATGAAGTCGGCCGAGGACGCGGGCCTGCGGGTGGACCGCGAGGCCTTCGTCGCAGCCGCCCAGTGGTTCGACGAGATGACCGATCCGGGGACCGGGAGGGTGGGCTACCGGGAGACCGGCTCCGCCAGCTCTCGCGTGCGCGGGATGAACGACCAGTACCCGGTGGAGAAGGGCGAGGCCCTGACCTCCGTGGCCCTGCTGTGCCGCTTCTTCCTCGGCCAGGACCCCGAGGAGGACCCGGTCATGGGTCAGCATGCCGACCTGATCCTCGGCGCGCTCCCCCGCTGGGATCCCGAGGGCCTCGGCTGCGACATGTACCACTGGTACTACGGCTCCTACGCCATGTACCAGATGGGGGGCGACCACTGGCGTCGCTGGCGCAAGGCCATGGAGCCCGCGGTCATCGAGTCGCAGCGGAGGGACGGCGCCGCGCGAGGGTCATGGGATCCCATCGGCCCCTGGGGGGAGCCTGGCGGCCGCGTCTACTCGACGGCCACCATGGCCCTCTGCCTCGAGGCCTACTACCGATACGGGCGAATCCTCGGCGGCAGGTGAGAGTTGAGGGGGGCGTGGGCCCGAACCCCGCCCCCCCTACGCTAGGCGCTGCTCGCATCCCCGGGCGCTGACGCCTGCGCACCGCCGTGGCCGCGAGTCGGTTTCTCGGTCGCAGCAGGGGTGGCGCCTCGCCCATCAGCGCGCGGTCTTGGCGGACCTCGCTCGCCAGTACGCCGGCACCGAGCCGCGAGATGTCCAGAATTGAGGCGGTCTCGAATCTCCCGCAGAACGCTGCGACCATCGCCCGCAGATGACCCTCAAGTCGCTATCAGCGGCCCAGTTGCGGCGTCAGGGCGGACCACAACATTTGGGGTGCACCAGCCTGAGCCGGCCCATATACTGGGGCCATGGCACCGACCCGTCCGCTCTTCCTGAAGAATGACCACAAGATGTTGTGGTCAGGCTACCGAAGAGGTGGGCATGTCCGATGCCATGCCGACAGAACCCACAGGGGGTACGAGGCAGCCCTGCCTGCCAGGCTCGGGGCTCCCCCCGGCCGCCCGATCCCCCTACCCGGCCTCCGGCGGCCCGGTCCGATCCGACCCTCAGGGGCTCGGCTCTGTCCAGGACCCGCAGGCAGGTCACGGGGCCCCAGCTAGCCCCAACCTCCCGGCCGAGAGAAGTTTCGAAGGCACCGCCATCCCGAGGGAACCGGCGTCCGAAACCACCGGCCCCGCGAACGGCTCCAGCGCGCTAAGCCGATCGCAGAGCGACCTGACGGGTCGCGGCCCCGACGCGGATCCCCTAGGGGCAACTCCGCCCACCGAGGCCCGGCCCCGTCCAACCGCTGGAGTCCCTTCCCCCCAAGCGCCAGCCGCCTTTCCAGAGACCCTCTCCCCCCAGCTCGAAAGCATGGATCGCACCCACGCCGACGAATCGAACGCCGCCACCGTCGCCCGCCCCGATTCCGCCGCCACCAGCAGCAACCCGCCTGCCACCACCCCGTCCGGGGCGGAGGCCCCGGGTATGCAGGTGAGTAAGCGAGACGGAAGCCTTGAACCTGTCGACCTGAACAAGATTGTTCGGGCCGTGAGCCGCTGCGCGGAGGGGTTGACGGACGTCGACCCCATGCGCATCGCCACCCGCACGATCAGCGGGCTGTACGACGGAGCAACGACCTCCGAGCTGGACCGACTCTCGATCCAGACCGCGGCCTCCCTCACCGCCGAGGAGCCGACGTACAGCCGCCTCGCTGCCCGGCTCCTGGGCACGTACATCGACAAGGAGGTCCAGAACCAGGAGATCTACTCCTTCAGCCAGTCCATCCGGCTCGGCCATGAGCTGGGGATCATCAACGACCAGACCGCCGAGTTCGTCGCCGCGAACGCACGCAAGCTCAACGACACGATCGAGGCCGACCGGGGCCACCTGTTCGAGTACTTCGGACTCCGGACGGTCTATGACCGGTACCTCCTCAAGCACCCGAGCAGCCGACACGTGCTCGAGACGCCGCAGTACTTCTTCATGCGCGTCGCCTGCGGCCTGGCCCAGTCGCCCGGCGAGGCCCGGGACTTCTATCGCCTGATCTCGTCGCTGCGGTACCTCCCCAGCTCCCCCACGCTCTTCAACTCGGGCACGCTCCACCAGCAGCTCTCGTCGTGCTACCTGCTCGACTCGCCGCAGGACGACCTGGAGTCGATCTACGACCGCTACCAGGACATCGCGCGGCTCTCCAAGTTCGCCGGCGGAATCGGGGTGGCGTACCACCGCGTCCGCTCGCGTGGCTCGCTGATCCGGGGCACCAACGGCGAGAGCAACGGGATCGTCCCGTGGCTCAAGACCCTCGACAGCTCCGTGGCCGCCGTCAACCAAGGCGGCCGCCGAAAGGGCGCTGCCTGCGTCTACCTTGAGACCTGGCACGCGGACATCGAGGAGTTCCTCGAGCTCCGCGACAACACCGGGGACGAGGCGCGCCGCACCCACAACCTGAACCTGGCCAACTGGGTGTCCGACCTCTTCATGCGGCGCGTCGAGAGCGACGAGATGTGGTCCCTGTTCGACCCCAAGCGGCACCCGCTCCTGTGCGACACGCACGGCGAGGAGTTCGAGCGCATCTACATCGACGCCGAGAAGAAGGGGGAGTTCGAGCGCCAGGTCAAGGCGCGTGACCTCTACTCCCGGATGATGCGCACCCTGGCGCAGACCGGGAACGGCTGGATGACCTTCAAGGACACCAGCAACCGGACCTGCAACCAGGCGAAGGTCGCCGGCAACGTCGTCCACCTCTCGAACCTCTGCACGGAGATCCTCGAGATCACCTCCAAGGACGAGACGGCGGTCTGCAACCTCGGCTCCATCAACCTCGGCAAGTTCGTCACGACGGACGATTCGGGTGCCGCCAGCTTCGACTTCGAGGCCCTCAGCGAGGTCGTCCAGACCGCGGTCAAGTACCTCGACCGGGTCATCGACATCAACTTCTACCCCACCGACGAGGCCTCGGCATCGAACAGCCGCTGGCGGCCGGTCGGGCTCGGGTGCATGGGGCTGCAGGACGTCTTCTTCAAGCTGCGCCTGAACTTCGACTCGCCCGAAGCCCTCGAGCTCACGTCGCGGATCCAGGAGCACGTATACCTCCACGCGGTCCGCACCTCGGCCAATCTCGCCGAGGAGCTCGGAGCCCACGAGGCCTTCGATGACACCTGGGCCGCCGAGGGCAAGCTCCAATTCGACCTCTGGGACGTGAAGCCGACGCTCACCGAGGAGTGGGCCGAGGTGAAGGCACAGATCGCCAAGTCTGGCCTGCGCAACAGCCTCATCATCGCGATCGCCCCGACCGCGACCATCGCGAGCATCGCAGGTTGCTACGAGTGCATCGAGCCCCAGGTTTCCAACCTGTTCAAGCGTGAGACCCTCTCGGGGGACTTCATGCAGATCAACAACTACCTCGTCAACGACCTGAAGGATCGCGGCCTGTGGAACGACTCCATGCGGCAGCAGATCAAGCAGGCCGAGGGGTCCATCCAAGGGATCGATTCGCTCCCCGAGGAGTTGCAGCAGCTCTACCGCACCGCGTGGGAGCTGCCCCAGAAGGCGCTCGTCGACCTCGGCGCCGCCCGCGGCCCCTTCATCGACCAGAGCCAGTCCCTGAACCTCTTCATGGCCTCTCCCACGATCGGGAAGCTCTCGTCCATGTACCTGTACGCGTGGAAGCAAGGCCTCAAGACCACGTACTACCTCCGCTCACGCCCGGCGACTCGCATCCGTCAGACCCAGTCCTCCAGCGACGCCACGGTGTCCGATGCCGACGCCGTCGCGTGCTCGCTGGAGAACCCGGAGTCCTGCGAAGCCTGCACCTGAGCACCAGCCGCCGGCGGCCCACCGCCCAACCGAACCGCACCGCACCACCCCCTACCGCAACTGCACCACTCATGATCCTTGACCCCGGATTCGACCTGACCCTCCGGCCGATGAAGTACCCGGTCTTCTTCGAGATGTACCGGGACGCCATCAAGAACACCTGGACCGTCGAGGAAGTGGACTTCTCCACGGACACGGTGGACCTGCAGAAGCGGCTGGACCCTGCGGAGCGGCACCTCGTGAACCGCCTCGTGGCCTTCTTCGCGACGGGTGACTCCATCGTGTCGAACAACCTCGTGCTGAGCCTGTACAAGCACATCAACGCCCCCGAGGCGCGGATGTACCTGTCACGCCAGCTGTACGAAGAAGCCCTGCACGTGCAGTTCTATCTCACGCTGCTGGACACCTACATCCCGGACCTGAAGGAGCGGGAGGAGGCCTTCTCGGCCATCCAGAACATCCCGTCGATCCAGCGCAAGGCTGAGTTCTGCTTCAAGTACATGGACTCGGTCGACACGCTCGACGCCTGCGAGACCCAGGATGACAAGCGGAAGTTCCTGCTGAACCTCATGTGCTTCGCGTGCTGCATCGAGGGCATGTTCTTCTTCGCGGCCTTCGCCTACGTCTACTTCCTGAGGAGCAAGGGCCTGCTCAACGGCCTCGCCTCGGGGACCAACTGGGTCTTCCGCGACGAGAGCTGCCACATGGCCTTCGCGTTCGAGGTCGTCAACACGGTCCGCAAGGAGGACCCGACGCTCTTCGACGACGAGCTCCAGGCCCAGGTCATCGAGATGCTGAAGGAGGCGGTGGAGTGCGAGATGCAGTTCGCCGAGGACCTCCTCTCCGGCGGCGTCGCTGGCCTCTCCCAGTCGGACATGCGCCAGTACCTCGAGTTCGTCGCCGACCAGCGCCTGCAGAACCTGGGGATGCCCACCTACTTCGGGTCCAAGAACCCCTTCAGCTTCATGGACCTCCAGGACGTCCAGGAGCTCTCGAACTTCTTCGAGCGGCGCGTCAGCGCCTACCAGGTCTCCGTCACGGGCGACGTCGCCTTCGACGAGGCCTTCTGATCGCCCCACGGGCACCCGCACCCCCATCACCGCAAAGCGGCCCGGGCTCCCTCCGGAGCCCGGGCCGCTTACTTTTTCCCGGGGCGTCGCCCGGGGGGG
>CBFHHK010000257.1:0-3355 GCA_965655435.1 Planctomycetota bacterium
CGGCGCTGCCTGGGTGTCCCGCGCGGGGGACAGGGGAGAGGGGAGGCCTGGGCCTCAGGGGGGCGATCGGGAGACCGCCGTCGCGATGGGAAGGCCAGAGCGGCGCAGCCCTCCCGGTGGGGGGCGGCGCCGCTCCGGGCGTTGGCGTCACTCGCCGGCTTGCTTGGGCGCGGCGGCCTGGGCGTTCCGGCGGGCCTTCTCGGCCTCGCGCTCGGCCCGGACCTTCTCGCCGAGCCGCTCCTTCGTGCGGGTGGACTTACCGACCCGATCGCGCATGTAGAAGAGCTTGGAGCGGCGCACGCGGCCCCGCTTGGTGACGCGGATGTCGTGGACGCGCGGGCTATGCAGCGGGAAGGTCCGCTCCACGCCTTCGCCCTGAACGATGCGGCGCACGACCATGGTCTTGCGGATGCTGCGGCCCTGGACGGCCAGGACCAGACCCTTGAAGGTCTGGATCCGCTCCTTGTCTCCCTCGCGGATGAGGTAGTCGACCTCGACGTCGTCTCCGACGTTGATCTTCGGGAGCGCGTCGGCGGGCTTGCCGAGCTCAGACTCGATTTGCTGGATGATGTTCATGTCTCTCTTGACGCGCCGCGACGTTGCGTCCGGCGCCGGCTCCGTGGTGTTGGGCCCGGCTCACGAGAGCGAGGCCACGGTCCCAGAGGGAGCGCTTGGGGTTTCAGGTTGTCGGAACAGCGCGCGAGCTGCGCGCTGTGTTCAGGCGTGGCCCTCGTTGAGGGCCCCGGTGATCAGGGGTGGTTCCCGCCGCCGGTGAGATCCGGGCGGCGGTCGGAGGTACGGGCCTCACGCTGGTTGCGGCGCCATGCGGAGATCTTCGAGTGGTCCCCGTCCAGCAGGACGCCGGGGACCTCCAGGTCTCGAAAGATGCGCGGCCGCGTGTAGTGGGGGTGGTCGAGCCCGCCGTCGGCCGCGGCGGAGAAGGAGTCCTCCACGGCAGAGCGGTCGTCGCCGAGGACGCCGGGGATCAGGCGCGACACCGACTCGAGCAGGACCAGCGCGGGGAGTTCGCCGCCGGCGAGCACGTAGTCGCCGATGGAGAGGCGCTCGAACTCATGGAGCTCGAGGATGCGCTCGTCGAAGCCCTCGTAGCGACCGCAGAGCAGGAGCACCGGCAGCGGGTCCGTGCCGTCTTCGTGGGGCGCGGCAAGCGCCTCCACCATGGGCTGGGTGAGCGGCGCGCCGTCGGGGGTGAGGGCGATCCGTCGGTGAGTTCCGAAGCGCTGCTCGATCCACTCGATGGCCTCGGTGATCGGCTCGGGCTTGAGCACCATGCCAGGGCCGCCGCCGAAGGGCCGGTCGTCCACCGTGCGGTGACGGTCACGCGCGAAGTCACGGAAGTTCACCGTGCGCGTGGTCAACAGACCGCGGGCACGGGCGATCCCGAGGATGCCAACGTCCTGGTAGGACTCGATGGCCTCGGGGAAGAGCGTGAGGATGGAAAAGAGCACCGGAAGGCCCGGATAAAGGCCCAGCAGGGTAGTGCCGGGGCCCTCAGAGGTCAATATTCCTCCGCAACCCTGGGCCCGACGTGGGCCCCGGGTCGGACCTCCTGTGGGGCCGGCCCCGGACCGGGCTCTGCTGCGTCCCGCCTCTCCCTCACCCCTCGCCCCTCCGCGCCATGTTCACCGGACTCGTTGAAGCCGCCGTTCCGATCCGCTCCTACGAGGTCGTCGGGACCGGTGCCCGCCTGATCCTGCCCTCCCCGGGGGAGGCCGATCTGGCCCTCGAGCAGGCCCCTGGGGGCTGGGGGCCGAGCTCCACCGAGGCCTGGAGCGCCTCGATAGGAGATAGCATCGCCGTGGCCGGGGCCTGCCTGACGGTCGCCGAGTTGCTCGACCCCCCGGCCGAGGCCGGCGCCTCCGGGCCTGACATGGCGTTCGACCTGACGGCCGAGACCATCGAGCGGACCTGGTTCCGCGGCCGCGCCGCTGCCGGGACGGTGGTCAACGTGGAGCGGGCCCTGCGGGTCGGGGACCGGCTCGGCGGGCACATGGTCAGCGGGCATGTGGACACCCTGGGGAGCGCCGTCGGTCGTCGTGACGCAGGGGACGGGGGGGCGGTCTTCTCCTTCGAGGTGCCCGAGGGCTTCGAGCGTTACCTCGTGGACAAGGGCAGCATCACGATCGACGGGATCAGCCTCACGGTGGTCGACCCCTGCGATCGTCGCTTCGACGTCGCAGTCATCCCTCACACCCTGGACCGCACCCACCTCGCCCACCTCGCCCCCGGAGACCCGACCCACCTGGAGGCGGACCTGATCGCCAAGTGGGTCGAGCGGCTGGCGCCCCAGCCCTCAGCGTCCCAGCCCTCAGCGCCCCAGCCCTGAGCGTCCCAGCCCTGAGCGCCCGGTTCCCGAGCGGGCCCTGAGCGTTCGGGAACCGGGCTCCGGCCCGCGTGCCACGAGGCCTGAGAGGGCCAAGGGCCGGTCAACCAGTGGCCCGCGAACCCGTGGCGAGGCGAACCAGCGGCCTGCACAGACCAGATCTGTCGGGCCGAAGCACCGAGCCAGTGGGACGCCGAGCGTGGGGGAGCGTCCGCGAGAACGGGGGCCGAAGAGGGGCGGGGATCAGAAGCCGAGGAAGACCGTGGAGAGGAAGGTCGCGATGGGCGCGGCCTCACGCTGTTCCTCGAGGCCACCCGTCAGCGTCCGCAGCGCTCGCTCGATGTCCGTGGCGATGGTGTCATCGTTGATCAGGATGCCGAGCGTGCCCCGTTGCTCCTTGATCGCCGCCGCCGCGTCAGCCGCGTCGGCGGAGAGGGCCAGCAGGTTGTCATAGATGTCCGGCTCGTTCAGGAGGCGCCCGACCGTGCCTTCGGGGTTGTTGAAGCCCTTGAGCGCGGCCTCGAGTTCGTTGGCGATGGTCGGGTCGTTGATGAGCCTCGCGAGGGTCCCGTCACCGCGGTCCACCTTCTCGGAGGCCGAGCGCACGGACTCGATCACCTCACGGGTGCTCGCGGCGACCGAGGGGTCATAGATCAGGGTCGAGATGACCCCCTCCCCGTCCCGCGCGTCCGCCATCAGCTGGCGCGCGTCCGCCACGGTCTCGTCCAGGCCGCGGACGAACTCCTCGATGTCGTTGTACAGCTTCTCGTCGTAGATGAGCTTGCCGATCGTGCCCTGCCCGCCCCGCAGCTCCTCGGTGAGGGCCTCGATGTTGTCGAACGTGCCCTGCGCGGACTCGATCGTCGCCACCACGTTGTTGGCGGTCTGCTCGTCGTTGAGCAGGCGGCCGAAGGTCCCTTCGGCACCGTTCAGGCTCGCCATGACCTGCTCGAGGCCGGCGACCGAGTTCCGGATCGACTCGCGGTTCTCGTCCACCAGCGCTCCCAGGGA
>CBFHHK010000257.1:3454-5705 GCA_965655435.1 Planctomycetota bacterium
GGCGAGCACATCCGGTGCGCTGGAGGCGCGGAGCGGCGCGGTCAGGTCCACCGAGCCCGTCTCACGCGAACCGGGGTCGATGCTCAGCTGCACGCCGCCGAGGACAGACGCGGACTCGATCCGCACCACGTGGTCCCCGAAGAGCACGATCGGCTGGTCCAGGGTGATGTCGAGGCGCACGCGCTCGGCGCGCGGTCGCTCTAGGTCCGGCGCGACGGCCTCGACCTTGCCCCAGCGGACGCCGGCGAAGAGGACCGGCGCGCCCTTGCGCAGGCCGCGCGCGTTCTCTGTGTAGGCGACGACGCTCTGCTTGTTCTCAAAGAGCGAGAAGTCCGTCTTGAACAGGGTGTAGTACGAGAGGATCGAGAGGGCGCCCAGGAAGAGGAGCCCGAGGGAGAGGTGTCGGCGGGGAGTCATGGCGGTCAGCTCAGGGCGTCGGGCCCGAGGAACTCGATCAGGCGGGGGTGCGAGGGGCGCAGGAACTCCTCGGTGGGCTCGTGCACGATGGCCTCGCCCTCGTGAAGGAAGACGACCTCGTCGCACACGGTGCGGATGCAGTCGACGCGGTGTTCAACCACCAGGGCCGTGCTCTCGTGGCTCTCGGCGATCTCACGCATGAGGTCGTTGATCGAGCGGGAGATCTCCGGGTCCAGCCCGGCGTTGGGCTCGTCGTAGAGGAGGATGTCGGGTTCGACGATGAGGGCGCGCGCCAGGCCGACGCGCTTCTTCATTCCGCCGGAGATCTCCGACGGGAGCTTCTTGCCCGCGTCTGGGATGTGGACCATGGCCAGCTTCTCCGCGACGCGGTCGGCGATCTCGCCGCGGCCGAGGTCGGTGTTCTCCACGAGCGGGAGCGCCAGGTTCTCCTCGACGGTGAGCCAGTTGATCAGCGCGCCCTCCTGGAAGACGTAGCCCATGCGCTTGCGCAGCTCGCTGAGCTCCTCGGCGCGCAGGTCCGGGACGTTCCGACCCTCCACCTCGACTCGGCCTGAGTCCGGCTGGAGCAAGCCGATCACATGGCGCAGCGCCACGGACTTGCCGGTGCCTGAGCCGCCCATGATCCCGAGGACCTTGCCGCGCTGGACCTCGAAGGAGAGCCCCCGGAGCACCCGCTGGGCGCCGAAGGCCTTGTGCACGTCCTTGAAGCGCAGGATGACGTCCCGCGCGGCGGGCGCGTCGGTGGTCGCGGCGTCGGTGGTCATCGGTAGAGGAACCACGTGAGGAAGTAGTTCGCGACGATCACCGCGATGATGGAGTCTCGCACCGCGCGGCTCGTCGCGCGGCCGACGCCCAGGGCGCCGCCCCGGGCCACGAGGCCGCTGGCGCAGGAGATGATCGCGATCAGCCCGCCGAAGATGACCGACTTCAACAGGCCGGAGTAGACGTCCATCGGGACCGGGATGAGCGCCCCCTTCTCCTGGAGCGCGTCGAGGGCGGTCTCGGTGTACTGGGCCAGGGGGACGCCGAGCTGGCTCGAGGCGACGAACCCGCCGCCCACGATGCCGATCGTATCGCAGAGGACCGTCAGGGCCGGCGCGATGATCATGAGCGCCGCCACGCGCGGGACCACGAGGAAGGACGTGCGGTCCACCGACATGACCTCGAGCGCCGACAGCTCGTCGGAGACGGACATGGTCCCGAGCTCCGCGGCCAGGGCGCTGCCGGTCGTCGCGGCGAGGACCACCGACGTGATGAACGGGCCCATCTCGCGGGTCATGCTCGCGGCGACGATCGTGCCGATCTGGTCCTGCTGTCCGAAGCGAGAGAGCTCGATGCCGGTCTGGAGGGCGACGATCATCCCCATGAACAACCCCACCAGCAGGACGACGTGCATGTTCCGGACGCCCGCCGCGAAGAGCTGCTCCATGAGCCAGCGGGAGCGGCGCGGCAGGTGATGGAGGCGCATGGCCGTGGCCGCCGCGAGCTCGAGGGTCGAGCCCATCTCGACCACGGTCGCGCGGAACCATGCGGCCTGCAGCAGGACGTACACCAGCCCCGCCGCGAAGGCGAAGGGGAGGACGTCTGCGAGCCACCCGGGAGGGGCGGCCAGGATTTGGGCCGTGGGGGTCATCGGGGGCACAATCAGGGCCTCGGGCGCTGGAATCAACGACTCGGCGTGGAATCGGGGTCCAACGTCAGGGGCCGCGTCAGGCGATCGGTGCCGTAGAGCGGCGCCGGGGCCGCGTCGGCGGTGCCTCGCACGGGGCCGAGTGCGGGGCCGAGTGCGGGGACGGTGGAGGAGGGCGTCCGG
>CBFHHK010000258.1:0-5652 GCA_965655435.1 Planctomycetota bacterium
ACGGAGCACCGGCTACGTGGTCTCCCTCTCCGGCGGCGCGGACTCGGCCACCTGCGCGGGCCTCGTGTCGGAGATGGTCCGGCTGGGGTGCAACGAGCTCGGCCCCGCCGCGTTCGCCGGGCGCCTGGGGCTCGACGCGGACCGGCCCTTCATGGCCCAGCTGCTCACCTGCGCGTACCAGCCCACCGAGAACAGCGGGCCCGTGACGCGCGAGGCCGCCGAGCGCACGGCCCACGCCCTCGGTGCGCGTTACTTCGTGCTCGACGTACAGCCCATGCTCGAGGCCTACCGGGCGGCGCTGGAGGCGGCGCTGGGCCGCGGCCTCGACTGGCAGCGCGATGACCTCACGCTGCAGAACCTCCAGGCCAGGATCCGTAGCCCATCCATCTGGGGGCTCGCCAACGAGGCGCGCGCGATCCTCGTGGCCACCAGCAACCGCTCCGAGGCAGCCGTCGGATACACCACGATGGACGGGGACTCCAGCGGCGGCCTGGCCCCCATCTCAGGAGTCGATAAGACCTTCGTCCTCGCCTGGCTCGGCTGGATGGAGCGCCACGGCCCGGGCGGCGGGGCGCCCCGGCCCGAGCTGAGCGTGATCACGGATCAGCGGCCGACGGCGGAGCTTCGTCCCCCGGCCGCTGCCCAGCGGGACGAGGACGACTTGATGCCCTACGACGTGCTCGACGCGATCGAAGAGCTCTACATCCGCGACCGGCTCGCCCCCCAGGCCGTCCTCGACTCCCTCGCCGGGCGCTTCCCTGGACACCCGCGGTCGACCCTGATCGACTGGATCCGGCGCTTCTTCGGCCTCTGGGTTCGCAACCAGTGGAAGCGGGAGCGGATCGCTCCGTCCTTCCACCTGGACGACGAGAGCCTGGACCCGAAGACCTGGTGCCGCTACCCGATCCTCGGTGGCGACTGGGGCGAGGAACTCGAGCGCCTGACCTGACGCCGACACGAGTGGGCCCGCTTCAGAAGGGCTCAGGCCGGGGTACCGCCCCGGCGGCGCGGCCGATATGTCCAGATTGAGGCTCGACAGGGCAGGAAGCCGCGAATAGGGTAATCCCCTAAATAGGTCTCCCTTTTCCCAATCGACGCCCCATGCAAGCACCCCAGAGACTCCTTCCCGGAATCCTCTTCGCCACGGTCTCCCTCGCCGGCTGCCAGTTCCTGAACGGCGACGGCCCCGCCGCCCCCGAGTTCGGCGGCAAGATCGACCGGTCGTACGAGAAGTCCGTCGAGTGGTGGCCGGAGCCCACCCGCCCGCCCGAAGACGCGCCCAACGTCATCATCTTCCTCCTCGATGACACGGGCTTCGCACAGCTCGGCGCCTTCGGCGGACTGATCGAGACGCCCAACATCGACCGGCTCGCGGCGGGCGGCCTGAAGTACAACAACTTCCACACCACTGCTCTCTGCTCTCCGTCACGCGCCACTCTGATGGCTGGCCGCAACCCGCACTCCATCGGGCTCGGCAGCCACGCGCTGACGGCCATGGGGTTCCCCGGGTACAACGCGATGGTCCCCCCCAGCGCCAAGTCCGTGGCCAACTACCTCGAGGAGACGGGGTACGTGAACTACGCCATCGGCAAGTGGGACCACACGCCCCTGTACGAGGTCTCACAGGTCGGCCCCTTCGACCGCTGGCCCAGCGATGAGGGCTTCCAACACTCCTACGTGTTCATGGCGGCGGACGTGCACCAGTTCGTCCCGGTCATGTGGAACGACCACCACCCCGAGCCGCACCGGGTCTCCGAACACCTCGACCACGACCTGGCGGACCGCGCCATCGAGTGGGTCACCGGGCACAAGTCGCTCCAGCCGGAGCTGCCCTTCATGATGCTCTGGGCCTCGGGCTCCATGCACTCGCCCCACCACGCTCCGGCCGACTACATCGACCGATACCGCGGCAAGTTCGACCAGGGCTGGGACAAGGTCCGCGAGGAGATCGTCGCGAACCAGAAGCGGCTCGGCGTCATCCCCGCGGATACCCAGCTCAGCGGGCGCCTCGACGTGATCCCCGCGTGGGACTCCCTCAACGCGGACGAGAAGCGCCTCTACGCCCGCCAGATGGAGGTCTTCGCCGCCCAGCTCGAGTACTGCGACGCCCAGATCGGCCGCGTGGTCGAGGCCCTGGAGCGTATTGGTGAGCTCGACGACACGCTCATCTTCGTCACCTCCGACAACGGCGCGAGCGGCGAGGGCGGCCTCGCCGGGACGTTCAACGAGACCTACGTGCTCAACGGCATGCAGACGCCCTTCGACGCCAACATGCGCGCGCTCGAGAACTGGGGCCAGACGGACACCTACCCCCACTATCACGCCGGTTGGGCGATGGCGGGCAACACGCCGTTCAAGTACTTCAAGCAGTCCGAGCACCGCGGCGGGCAGCAAGACGCGCTGATCGTGCACTGGCCCAACGGCATCGAGGCCAAGGGCGAGATTCGCTCCCAGTACCACCACATCAGCGACATCGCGCCGACGATCCTCGCCGCGACGGGCGTGGAGGTTCCGGACGAATACCACGGCGTCCCTCAGCAGCCGTTGACGGGCGTCCCCATGAACTACTCGTTCGACGACGCGGACGCCCCCAACGCGAAGAAGCGCCAGTACTACGAGATGTTCGGCAACCGCGCGATCTGGGAGGACGGCTGGAAGGCGGTCACGATCCACGGCAACCGCATGCCCTGGGAGACCAACGTCGTGCTGCCCTTCGAGGACGACGAGTGGGAGCTGTACCACGTCGCCGAGGACTTCTCCGAGAGCGTCAACCTCGCGGACGAGTACCCCGAGAAGCTCGCGGAGCTGGTCGAGACGTTCGACGAGGAGGCGTGGGCCAACAACGTCTACCCCCTCTACGACGACATGATCGCGCGCCTCGGCAAGCAGCAGGACCGGCTGTTCGGGGACCAGACGGACTTCGTGTACTACGCGCCCGGCGCCTTCCGCATCGCGGAGAAGGCCTCGGCCCCGGTGAAGGACCGCTCGCACGAGATCACCACCACGGTCGACCTCGACGGCACCGAAGAGGGCGTCATCGTCGCCTGTGGCGGCATGACCGGCGGGTACTCCATGTACCTCCGGGACGGCGCGCTGCACTACGACTACAACTTCCTCGACGGCGTGCACTACCACCTCACCTCAGGCCCGCTTCCGAAGGGCGAGACGGTGCTGACCTTCGACTTCGAGCGCACCGGCCCCTTCGCGGGCACCGGGCGGATCCTCGTCAACGGCGAGGAGGTCGACCGCACCGAGATGCCGAAGATGCACCTCGCCACGTACTCCCTCGCGGAGACCTTCGACGTGGGGCTCGACACGGGCACCCAGGTGGACCCCGGCTACGGCGGCACCACCTTCCCCTTCACCGGGGACCTCGATCGGGTGGTCATCACCCTCCGGGACTGACCGGAGCGGCGCCAAGCACGGCGTCCCCTGCCCTGGTCGGCCCAGCCGACCCGATGAGCCGCTGATCCCCCTGTGGGGTCAGCGGCTCTCGAACAGCAGCGCGAAGAACGAATCCGGGAGATGGAAGAGGCTCAACGCAGAACCCGGGCCGCCATGCGGAGCAGGTTGAACGCTCCAAGGCCCACGAGTAGCAGCCCGAAGTAAAAAGGCGTGGAGCTCACCCCTGTGGCGCCCGGCTCCAGCACGGCAACTTCGGGCTGCTCGGGGTCATAGGTCACCGTGACGGCCTTGCCCACGCCGTATTGGTCCGCGACCGCAGCCGCCTCCGACTTGGTGGAGTACTCACGGTCGGACCCGAATCCGATGCTGTCCGAGCTGTATTCGCGTCCTTCGACGCTGTAAGCAAAGACCACTCGCACAGAATACGAATAGGTCGACCCGTTGGCCTGTTCATCGCGAATTCCGAACACCTCCGAGTGTTCCACGACGCCGCCCACGTCGGGCCAGGTTTCGCTCGCGCGGGCGTTGTCGAGGGCGGGCTTGCCGAACGAGGGGTTGAAGGCGACGAAGAGCCCCAGCCCCAAGAACCAAATACCCACGAGGCCGGAGATGAAGAACGCTTTGGGCTGCTGCATAGATGGTACGCCTCCTCTCAGGCGAGTCGATTCCGCCTTCCTAGCAGGATCTGCGCTCGTCAATGTTTGGTTCCCGCCGAGACCTGAGAGCAAGAAGCGCACGAAAATCCCCTCGCAGTCGCTTCTGGTGGAGCCGCCGCGCCGAGCCCCCACCCCTCGCGCACCCCCGACCCGAGCCCTGCTGCGCTTCGCCTGATCCGCCGCCCCAGGTTCACAGCCGCGCGCCCCGCCTTCACCGCAGCAGGTGCACGATGAGCTCGAACGATCGAGAAGTGCGTGAGGAACTCGAGCTGCACGTGGAGCTGCTCGCGGAGCAGCTCACCGCCGAGGGGATGACCCCCCAGGAATCGCAGGCCGAGGCCAGACGGCGCTTCGGGGACATCGACGCCCTCGAAGACGAATGCGTCGAGCTGCGCCACGGCTTCCTCGGCCGACTGCGAGGGCGGGCCATGACGCTGGCCCTCAGCCCACGCGGATACGAGTGGCTGCTGCTGGCGGTCGTCGGGGTCAACCTGACCTGGCCCATGATCGACCGGGACTGGGTCCACAACAGCTGGTGGGCCACGCTCGGGATCATCGCCCTGGCCGCCTACTCGGGGCCCGAGCTGGCGAGGTCGCTCGCGCCGTCGCCGGACGGCGGCACCCGCTCGAGCGTGCCCTGGCGCGTCCTCGTCGGGCTCGCCGTGGTGGGCCTGCTGCCGAGCTTCCACGCGGGCCTCACCCGGGACACGCTCCCACAGGGACGGGAGGCCGCGGTGACGGCCTGGGACGTGGCCACCGGAGCCCCCGGGAAAGGCTGGCTCGATGTCGCCCCCATCCGGCCCCTGGCGGAGGTCATCGCCTACGGGTTCGGGGGCCGGACCCCGGAGCTGATGGTCCCCCACGTCCCCGAGGGCAGCCGATCCACCAGCCTCGACCGGCAGGTCGAGCGGGGCCTCGGCTCCCCGCCGCGCTGGGTGACGGTGCCCATGGCCTCACTCTTTTACGCGTCGGCGTGCTGGACCCTGCTGTGCCTCCTGCTCCTCGTCGCGCGCTCCCGGCAGGGCGCAAGCCCCGCTGAGGCGGACACTCCCCTCGCCTCACCACTCGCCTGTCTCCTCGTCCTCGGCCCGGCGCTCGGGCTGCTCCTGGAGCCCGTCTCAACAATGCCCCAGGGCGAGGTCTCGGGGGCACCGTCCGTCGATGACGTCGTCGACCTCCTCGGCCTCGGCCTGCTCCTCAGCTGGTACCTCGTGCCCGGAGCCATCGGCCTCATCGCGCTCCGATCCGCGGCGCGCAGGCGTTCCAGCGAGAGCGCCCCCGAGGTGGCCAGACGGCAGTGGACCCTGGACCTGGTCCGGGCCCTCCCGCTCTCCCTGGTCTTCCTCCCCCTGCTCATCGGTGCCTTCGAACGACAAGCGGGGTTCTGGTCCAACGAGCCGTGGCTCGTCCGGCTCGTGGGCCCCACCCTGCTGCTGGCGGGGCTGGCCACGGTCTCACTGGCGCGCTCGGGGCGAGCATCCGACGCGATGACCAAGCCCTGACGGGTCACGGGGTGGCAAGAGCAGGGACACCCTGCGAAGCTCGCCCCATGCCCCTGCTCCCCCTCACGCTCCTCCTCGCCGCCCCGTCC
>CBFHHK010000259.1:0-5491 GCA_965655435.1 Planctomycetota bacterium
GGCCGCTGCCGTGGTGGGACACCGTCACTGCCCTCCCGAAGTCCCTGGCGTTCGCTGGGGCGCCGCGAGCCCGTGGCTGGGAGGGGCCCCTGGCCACGCGGCCGCGGGCTCCGGGGTCTCCAGCCATGGGGGGGCGGCAGGTGAGGTGGCCCCCGTCGTCCCGGCGGCGCCGGACCGAGAGGTCCGCTGCGGGCGGGTCGCTGCGTCGCACCCGGCGGATGAAGCTCAGCGTGCGGCGGCGAGGAGGCCGCGCCGATGGGCGTCCTCGGCGGTCAGGATGGCGCCCCCTGCGGCGCCTCGAACGAGGTTGTGGCTCAGGGTCACGAAGCTCCAGCGGCGCCCCTCGGTGTCGAGGGGGCGCAGGCCTCCCACGCTGATGGCGAGCCCATCCCCGCGGTCGCGGTGAAGGCCGGGGCGCGGGGCATTGAGCCCCTCGTCGAAGTGGATCAGGGGCCTCGGGGCCGACGGGAGGGCGGCTCCCCCGGGGAGGCCCTCGAACCGGGTCCATGCCCCCCGAAGATCTGCGGCCGTCGCAGGGGCGTCGAGGGCGATGTCCACGCAGAGGGTGTGTCCGTGGGAGACCGGGACGCGCATGCAGGTCGCGTGCACCTCCAGTCGGAGGACCTCGAGGGGCCCTTGGTCCGGCCACGTGCCGAGGATCTTGGGGAGCTCCATGGCCAGCTTCGTGGCTTCGCCCGGGATGTCGGGCAGCACGTCATCCTCGAGCTCCATGAGCTCGCCCGCCACGAGGCCCGCGCCGGAGCGGGCCTGGAGGCTCACCACCCGGACGCTCTGGAGGCCGAAGCGTGCGCGGAGGGGGGCGACGGCGAGGGCGAGGCCGGCGGTTGTGCAGTTGGGGTTGGCGACGATCGCGCCCGCACGATCCTGGGCCCGGGCCCGCTGGAGGTGGTCGCCATTGACCTCGGGAACCACCAGCGGCACGCCCGGGTCCATGCGGTGCGTGGCGGCGTTGGTGAAGACCCAGGCTCCCGCGTCGGCATAAGGCGCCTCTAGGGAGGCGGAGGCCTCCGCGCTGAGGCTGGAAAACGCGACCGCCGTGGTGAGGCGCTCGGGCGGCGCGATCAGCTTGAGGCCTGAGACGGACGGTGGCACCGCCCCGGGTCGCTTCCATCGAACCGCCTCGCCATAGGGTCGGCCCGCGCTCTCGGCCCCGGCGACCAGCGTCTCGATTTGAAAGAGGGGGTGCGACGCCAGGCGCTCGCAGAAGACCTGGCCCACGAGGCCGGTGGCGCCGAGGACCGTGACGGGGATGGACATGGGGCCAGTCTAGGGGCCGAGGGCGCGGTGAACAGCGAGTGAGACTGTTCCCCTGATCCGCCGCCGTGCAGGGAACGCGCCGCTAGACTCCCTGCCATGTCCGCCCCGCAGAGTCGCCCCAGGCCCCTCGTGCTGAAGTTCGGCGGTGCCGTTCTTGGGGAGGATGGCGGCCTTGAGCGAGCCGCAGAGTGCGTGGAGCGAGAGCGCGCTCGTCACCCTGGGGCTGGGGTGGTCGTCGTGGTGTCGGCCCTTGGCATGACCACCGACCGGCTCTTTGAAGAGGCCGTTGCGTCGGCCGCAGCAGCCGTCGATGGGCGGCCCAGCGGGGACCCCAGCATGGACCCCAGCGGGGAGGACGCTGGAGTGGCCCGGTACGTCCGGTCCGGGGAGGAAGACGCGGCGCGCCGCATGATGGCAGCCCTCGAGCGCGTCGGCGCCCCGGCGCAGCTCTGCTCCCCCGAGTGCCTCGGCCTCGTGACCAGCGGGACCCTTCTCAACGGAGATCCGGAGACGCTCAACGCCGAGCGACTGCTTGGGGAGCTCTACCCCGCGGGGGAAGCGCCAGCGGTGGTCGTGACCATGGGCTACGTCGCCCACGACCGGAGCGGCCTACCGAGCCTCCTGGGTCGTGGCGGTTCGGATCTCACCGCCCTCTTCATCGCGCACCACCTCGGCGCTTCAGACTGCGTGCTGCTGAAGAACGTGGACGGTATTCACGAGGCCGACCCCCACGCGCCGGCGGGTGTGGGAGTGCCAGCGCGCCTCGACGAGGTGCCGTTCAGCGAGCTGGAGGCCTTCGGGGGGCGGGTCCTCCAGGCCAAGGCTGCGCGCTTCGCGGTGCGCCATCGCCTGAGCTTCTCGCTCGGGAGCCCGGATCGTCCCGAGCTTCGGACCAGGGTCCGCTGAGCTGCACGCGTCCGGCTCCGTCAGCCGCCACGCGGCTCCACTGGAGGTGCGGAATCGCCAGGTTCCTGACCTGCGGGGTGCGGATCCGCCAAGGGGCTGGTGGGCGGGGGGAGGCTGAATCGTGGCGCCACGTCCTTGTCGGGTGACGAACTCGCGGGCGAACGGGCCTGCGTTGGCGCTCGGCGGGCCGACGGGCTAATGACCCAGTGTCCCAGTGTCCCAGTGTCCCAGTGTCCCAGTGACCCAGTGACCGGGTGAGCCAGTGACTCGCTGCGCCGGAGCGACGACCTTCGGATCACCCTCTGGATCGGGTACAAGGGGCCGATGATCCGGCTCACCGCCACGCTGCTCCCTGTTCTGCTCGGCCCTTTGCTCGGGTGCTCCGACTCCGCGGTGCAGGCCGAGGCGAGGCGCTCACCCGGCTCGGTGGGGGCACCTCGGCTCGGCCTGGCCGATCTGGGGATCGCGCTCCCAGCTCCGGGGTCTCTCGCTGACCTCGAGGGCGTTGATGAGGGGACGCCCCCACTCCAGGGATCCTCGCCCGTCGGGACCTCGCCCGTCGGGACCTCGCCCGTCGGGACCTCGCCCGTCGGGACCTCGTCGGTCCCCACGAGCCTCGGAGGCCCTGAGCGGCTGGCCCCTGGGCCGGCGGTGATGGTGGACCTCGACGCGCGGGAGACGCGCCTCTTCACCGGAGACCTCGACGGGATCCGCGAGCGTGAGCTCTTGCGCGTCCTCGTGACCCCCGGCCGTTCCGACTTCTTCGCCGCCGAGGGGCGCCTCCGCGGCTTCGAGTACGAGCTGTTCCGGGAGCTCTCCGAGGAGATGGACCGGGCTCGACCCGCCGGCGCTCCACCCATTCAGGTGGCCTTCATCCCCATGGCCACCGAGGACCTGATCCCGGCGCTGCTCGCGGGGTTGGGCGACGTGGTCGCCGCCTCGATGACCGTCACGGAGGCCCGGACTGCCCAGGTGGCGTTCACCGCCCCCTACATGGGGGGCGTCCGCGAGGTGCTCGTCTCCCACGCGGGCGCCGAGGGTCCGTCGGGCTGGGAGGACCTGGCGGGCTCCAGGGTCCACGTGGCGGGCGGGACGACCTTCGCGTCGGGTCTCGAGGCGCGCGGTGCGGCCCTCGTGGAGGCCGGGCTGGAGCCGGTGGAGGTGGTCTCCACCGGCCGAGACCTTGACCAGGAGGACATGCTCGAGCTGGTCCACTCCGGGGCGTTGCGGTACACGGTCTGCGATGACCACGTGGCCGAGCACTGGGCGGACCTGCTCGATGGACTCAGGGTCCACGGGGACCTCCACCTGAGGGCCGACGCGGAGATCGCCTGGGCCGTGCGACCGGACGCTGTTGAGTTGAAGGCCCTGCTGGATGACTTCGTGTCGCGGCATCGACGGGGCACCTTGATCGGCAACGTCCTCTTCAAGCGCTACTACCGCTCCACCCGCTGGATCTCGAACCCCCTGAGGCTGGCGGAGACCGAGCGCCTGACCTCGATCCTGGAGCCGCTCAGGGCCCAGGCCGAGGCGCACGGCTTCGAGTGGGAGTGGATCGCCGCGCAGGCCTACCAGGAGTCGCGGCTGGACCCGCGCGCACGGAGCCGCTCCGGCGCCCTTGGATTGATGCAGCTGCTGCCCTCAACAGGCGCGGACATGGGGGTCACAGACCTGTTGGATCCGGCGCAGAACCTCGCCGCTGGCTGCCGCTACATGGCCTGGCTTCGCGAGCACTTCGTGAATGACCCGGACCTCGACGAGGACGTCCGGATCGACTTCTGCCTCGCGGCGTACAACGCCGGCCCTTCGCGGGTTCGGCGGTGGCGTCAGGCCGCCGTCAGCCGCGGCCTCGACCCGGACCGCTGGTTCGGGAGCGTGGAGCTGCTGGCGCTGGAGGACGTCGGGCTGCAGCCGGTCCAGTACGTGGGCAACATCTCCAAGTACCGCACGCTCTACTCCATGCTGATGGAGGGCGAGACCCGGCACGCCGCGGCCCGCGAGCGGCTGGAGCGGGCGCTCGGGGACGGCGAGCGCTGAGCGTCAGAGGGCGGCGGCTGGGCCCGTTGAAGGGGTGGCTCTCCGAGGGCCGCCCACTGGCCCGCGGTGCGGTTCCCTCACGGTCGGGCGGCAGCTGGGGAGGGGGCGTTCCCTGGGAGCGCGCGACGGGCGCGCCAGCGGCACCGGCTCGCGGCTAGCCGAAGCGGCCCTCGATGTAGTCCGCGGTCTTCTGGTGCTTGGGCGTGACGAACATCTCCCCGGTGGCCGTGTGCTCAACGACCTCACCCATGAGCATGAAGATGCACTCGTCGCTCGCGCGGCGCGCCTGGGCCATGTTGTGGGTGACGATGAGGATCGAGTACTCGCCGCGGAGCCTCCAGATGAGCTCCTCCACGGCCCGGGTGGCCTTGGGGTCCAGGGCCGAGCAGGGCTCGTCCATCAGCAGCACGCTGGGCTTGATGGGCAGGAGCCGGGCGATGCACAGCTTCTGCTGTTCCTCGAGGGAGAGCGCCGTGGCGGAGCTCTTGAGGCGGTCCTTGACCTGCTCCCAGAGGAGCACCTCCTCGAGGGCCTCCTGGAGGACCTGGTCCTCGTCCGCGCGCTTGGTCTTCCCGCCCCTGCTGAGGCGGTACGCGAAGAGGACGTTGTCCCGGATCGAAAGCGGGAGCGGGTTCGGGCGCTGGAACACCATGCCCACCGCGCGGCGCAGCGGGGTGAGCTCGACCCCCTCGGCCAGGATGTCCTGGCCGAGGAGCTCGATGGCGCCGGAGGTACGCACGTAGCCGAGGCGCTCGTTGATCCGGTTGATGGACCGGAGCAGGGTGGACTTACCGCACCCGGACGGCCCGATGAGCGAGGTCACCTTGCCCCGTGTCACCTGGAGGTTGACGTCGAAGAGCGCCTGGAAGTCTCCGTACCAGAGGTTGAAGTCGCGAACACAGATCGCGGCCGCGGACGGATCAGGGGTGGACGCTGGCCCAACGGGGGTGGCCTGCGCCGGGCGGGGGTGGGTGCCGTCAGCCAAAACGTCCCTCGATGTAGTGGGTGGTGCGCGGGTCCTTGGTCTGGCCCTTGAACATGGCCTTGGTCTCGCCGACCTCGACCACCTGGCCCTCCAGGAAGAACGCGGTCCGGTCCGCGAGCCGCTGGGCTTGCTGGGTGAGGTTCGTCACGAGCACGATCGTCATCTCCTGCTTGAGCTCCTTGAGCACCTCTTCGATCCGCATGGTGGTCACGGGGTCGACCGCGATGGAGAACTCGTCGAGGAGCAGGAGCTCCGGCTCCTGGGAGAGCGCGCGAGCGATGGTCA
>CBFHHK010000260.1:0-5475 GCA_965655435.1 Planctomycetota bacterium
GGGGCTGGGCGAAGCGTTCCGTGAGGCGCGCCGGGTCGCATCGAGGGTGGACGGCCCCGTCGCGCTGCTGCGAGGCGGTGACATGCGTCCAGGGAGCGGGGCGGGCCCCTCCCTCGCGCCGCTCCTGTCCGGGGCGACCCTGTGGGTCGACGACGCGGCGCCGCCGGGCACCCGCCAGCCGAGGTTCGGAGCCGCGCGCGAGGTGGCCTCCGGGGAGACCTCCCTCGGCGACCGTTGGGCGGATCGGCGGACGCTACTCCACGCGCTCTTCCGTGATCGCAACGCCTGGCACCCGCGCTTCGATCGCGTCCTCAGGGCCGAGATCGGGCGAGGGACCACGCTCCTCGTGCTGGTGACCGAACAGGACCGACGGCGGACGACGGACCGCGGAGTTGGGCCGCGGGGGACCGACCTCGCCCTCCTGCGCCTCGGCGCGGTGGCGGTGTTCGAGGAGCCCGAGGTGACCCTGTACCGGCTCGCCGCGCCAGAGTGAGGGGACCCCGGGGCCTGGCCCCAGGAGCTCCGGCATGGGGGCGGCGGGCGTGGAAGCTCATGCGCCCGTTGGGCGGCTCGGGGGGAGCTCCCGGCGAGGGCGGCGCTCGGGTCAACTCGCGGGCCCGGGCTGCCCGCGAGGCAGCCGCTCTCGCCCCCGACGCTCCTGTCCCAGGGCAACCTGGGACCCGGGAGCTCCTTGGGCGGGGGGGGCCTCTCGCCGCCGAGAGCCCAGGCGCGTCGGGCGCTCCGAGGGAAGGGGCCAGGTGCGGGAGACTCTGGAGCCTGCGGCCCCTGGGGTGCTTGGAGCGGCTGAGGCCCCCAGGGTCTTCAGGGCCTCACGGCTCGTCAGGAGCGACGGTGCTCGGTGGCGGGTGTGGGGCGAGGCCGGCAGGGATACCGGGGCCACGGGGGGGGCCGGGGCCAAAGGGGGGGGAGCCCGGGGCCGATGGGGGCGCCTCCACCGAGCCGCGCAGGGACCAGGGAGTGGGTCCCC
The DNA here is from genome assembly GCA_965655435.1 of Planctomycetota bacterium. Lineage (GTDB taxonomy): Bacteria > Planctomycetota > UBA1135 > UBA1135 > Saltatorellus. Next base: position 989 of record CBFHHK010000260.1, read on the forward strand.
TCAAGGGTTCTCCGGATCCGGTCGATGCACCCCCAATGCTCCCGCTCCGGATCCACGGCTCCATGAACCCCGCTCCGACCCGTTCAAAGAGGGGGTGGCCTGCGGCGTTGGGGGTCTTCCTGGCGACGGTGGCCGGCAGTGCGGGCCTCGCGCAGGGGGCGCCGGAGTTCGTCCAGCGGGCCCCCCTCGGGGCCTCGGGCCTGGCCCCGGCTGCCGACGACGCCCCCGCCTTGGGGGTCACGCTGGCCGGAGAGGACGCCCCCTCCGCGGGGTGGCTCTGGCGGATGGTCGAGGCAGCCACCGCGGAGCCAGCCACCGACTGCGAGTACTTCCTGCTCGCGCCCGAGGCGCGGCCTGGAGAGGCGGCACCTGGGCCCGCCGGGGGCGGGCTCGCGCTCATCGCCCAGCGCCGCGTCGTCCGCGGAGGCACGACCCTGCTGGAGCGAGAGGTCCTCTTCAAGGAGGGCAGCCTCCGGGTCCTGCACACGGAGCGACTCCGGGGCGGTCGGCGGACCCTCACTTACCGCGAGATCCAGCCGACCAGCGCGCGGACCTGGGTGGCGGAGTGGACCGCGGACGGCGGCGCAGGCCGCATCCTCGGGCACGGTTGGCGCCGACCGACGCACGAGTCGTTCATGGCGCCCCCCGGGCTCGTCGGGCCGCTCGAGCTCCTCGAGGGGCTGCGGTCGGGTTCGATGCGCGGGCCCATGCCCGTGCTCGATCCGCTCGCTGCGATGGGTTCGCAATTGACCGCCGAGGTCCTGCCCAGCTCCGAGCAGGGCATCGACACCTTCCGCGCGACGCGCCGGGATGGGACACTCCTGGTCGAGGCCGAGGCTTCATCGGGAGAGCGGGCGTTGACTTGCCTGCGCTTCGCCACGGGGTTGCGGGCAGGCCGGCCCATCTCAAGGGTCGAATACGAGCGGCGACACGAGCTGTGGAACCGCCCCCGGGTCCCTGCGCACGAGCGAGTCCGAGCGCAGCTTCTCGGGACACGCTGAGCGGTCCACGTTGGCGCAGCGTAAGGGGTGAGCGATCGTGGAATCCGTGAGGGTTTTCAGCACGAAAAGTCGCAGGGAAACGGAACATGGGATGCGCCCTGTTCGATTCCCCCGCCTCTCCCTTGAGCTACACCCTTCCCCACGCGCGTCTGACGCTGGCCATCACGGCTGGTACGCTGCTCCTCCAGGGCTGCTTCACGCCACCGGAACTCCGGGATCGTGCGGACCGGGACGCCTACGCGCTGATTGACGCCCGCCGCAAGCAGCTCTTCGATGAGGACTCACCCTTCGGCCTCCCGTCCTCCACGGCGGCCTTCGGACGGGAGCCGCGCGATCCAGAGGACTGGACCATGCGGGAGAAGGTCCTGGCGGGGGCGGTGTCGGGTATCGGACCGCTCAACGTGGTCGGCGCCCTCTCCATCGCCGCGGAGAACAGCGAGCAGGTTCAGGTGCAGCAAGAGTCCCTCTATCGGTCTGCGCTCGACCTGACCCTGGAACAATGGCGCTTCGGCTACCAGTACGACGCGTCTGTGGATGGCGGGGCGAGCGGGGAGATCAACGGCAACGTGGGCACCGCCTCCAAGGGGTTCAGCGCCTCGGTGACGCGGGTGCTGGGGACCGGCGCGGTCATCCTCGCGGATGTGGGGGCGAGCCTGTTCCGCTTCGTCTCCACGAAGGACGGCTGGGACGGCATCACGAACGTCGGCCTGAGCATCACGCAGCCGCTCCTCAAGGGAACGGGGAGCCTCGTGACCCTCGAGCCGCTGCGCCAGACGGAGCGCACCCTGATCTACGCGGTGCGTGCCTACGAGCGCTTCCGGCGGACGTACGCGGTGGACGTCAGTGACCGCGTGTATCGGGTCCAGCAGTCGCTCGACCAGCTCAACAACGAGCGGTTGAACTTCGACAACCTGCGGCTCCTCCGGGTCCGCAACGAGCGCCTCGCCGAGGCGGGGGAGCTCTCCGAGGTGCAGGCCGACCAGGCGCGCCAGGACGAGCTTGGCTCCGAGAACCGGCTCGTCGCACTGCAGGGCAACACGGAGCGCCAGCTCGATAACTTCAAGGTCTTCCTCGGGCTCCCGGTGGAGTGCGACCTCTTCTTTGAGGAGGGCATCCTCCGGCGCCTCGACGTGGAGAGCCCCGTGCTCGACCTGCTCCGGGACGACGTCGCCGTCGAGTTTGCCATCGAGAACCGCCTCGACGTGATGACCTCCTTTGATCGTGTCCAGGACGCGACGCGCAAGGAGGCCATCGCCCGCGACGCGCTGCGCGCCGGCCTGAGCGTCAGCGCCTCGGTCAGGGAAGTGACCGCCGAGGGCAAGGTCCTCCAGTACTCGTTCAGCGACGCGATCTGGTCCGCGGGCGTGGATGTGGACCTGCCGATCGACCTCCTCCCGTTGCGCAACGCCTGGCGCCGCGCCGAGCTCTCTCTCGTGGACTCTCGGCGGCGCTATGAGCGATCGTTGGACGAGGTCACGGCCTCGGTTCGCGATGCGCTCCGTCGCGCCCGCAACAGCTACAAGAGCTTCAAGATCCAGGAGGGGGCCGTGACCCTCTCTGAGCGCCGCGTGCGCGGCGCCGAGCTGAGCCTGGAGGCGGGTGAGGCCATCACCCGGGACCTCCTCGAGGCCCAGCGCTCGCTGCGCTCCAGCCGTGACTCGGCCACGGCCGCGCGGATTGCCTTCACCCTCGACCTTCTCAACCTGTGGTTGGAGCTGGAGCTCCTGCGGGTGGACGAGTCCGGGGTCTTTGTGGACCCCGGACTCGCCGAGGACCTTCGTACTCGGACCCGGGAGCGCGACGCCATCGCCCCCGACATCCAGTGAGGCCTCGATCCCCGAGCCCGCGACCGATGGAAACTCCCATGACTCTCCCTGCCAACCTCCGCTCCTCAGCGGGTTCTCGTCGAGGCGGCGCCCTTACCGTCATCCTCGTCCTCACTGTTCTGGCCGCCGCCGCGTGGCAGTCTGGGGTCCTGAAGGGGCTCTTCGAGGGGGAGACCGAGGTTCAGATCGATGGCGCGCCGGTCCGCACGGGCCCCCTTCGGATCTCCGAGGTCGTCCGCGGCAACCTGGAGGCGTCCGACAGCATCAGCCTCAAGTGTGAGATCGAGGGGCGCTCCACGATCATCTATCTGGCGGAGGAGGGGACCACCCTCAAGGAGGGGGACCTCGTGGTCGAGCTGGATGTGTCGCAGCTCGCAGACGAGCTCGTCGCCCAGGAGATCGAGGTCAAGAACGCCGAGGCGGCCTTCACGAAGGCCCGCGAGCAGTACGACATTCAGGTCATCCAGAACGAGAGTGACGTGGCCGCGGCCGAGCTGGCCCTCGAGCTCGCGGAGCTTGACCTCGCGAAGTACACCGGCAACCCCGAGGCGAACGAGCCGGGGGAATGGGACAACGAGCTCGCGAAGGGCGAGGAGGCGGTCCTCCTCCGCGAGGAGGAACTCGCGACCGCCGAGAAGGAGCTGACCTGGGCCATCAAGCTGCACGCCGAGGAGTTCAAGTCGAAGAACGAGCTGGAGCAGAAGCAGTACGCGAAGCAGCGGGCTGAGGTGCAGCTCGGGCAGGCGAACCGTGACCTCGCGCTCATGGTCAAGTTCGGCAACCGGCGCAAGCTGGCCGAGCTTCAGTCCGACGTCGACACCCGTCGGCGTGATATCAGCAAGACCGAGAAGCAGTCCGCAGCGAAGATCGCCGACTTCGAGGCCGAGCGAGAGTCCGCGAGCTTCAAGCTCGTGCGAGAGCGCGAGCAGCTCGACGAGCTCAAGCAGCAGGTCGGCCGGTCCAAGATCTACGCGCCTGAGCCGGGGCTGCTGGTCTACGCGCGGGAGAAGAGCCGTTGGGGCTCCGGGGACACGATCGAGGAGGGCACCGAGGTGCGCGAGCGTCAGGAGCTCTGCACGATCCCGCGCCAGGGCGGGATGACCGTCAAGGCGAGCATCCACGAGACCAAGCTCAAGAAGATCCAGGCTGGTCTGCCGTGCCTCGTCACGGTGGACGCCTTCCCGAACCGGACCTTCGAGGGTCGGGTGGAGTTCGTCGCCGTGATGGCGGACTCGGGGAGCTGGCGGAGCAACCCGAACCAGCGGCTCTACAAGGCCGACATCAGCCTCCTGAACCCGACTCCGGACATGCGACCGGGGATGTCGTGCAGCGTCGATATCCTCGTCCAGGATATCGAGGACGCCACGTACATCCCCCGCCAGTCCGTCTTCCTCGACGGCGGCGAGACCATCGTCTTCAAGCGCACCGAGACCGGGGTGGAGCGCTGCGCGGTCGAGGTCGGGCTAGACAACACGAAGTGGGTGGCGATCAACTCCGGCCTGACCGAGAGCGACGTCGTGCTCCTCGCCCCGCCCGCGGACTTCGAGCCGGCTCCCGTCCCCGAGGTGCCGGCGCCCAATGCGGCGGCGGGCGCAGCGGCGGGTGCCGCCGCGGGGGGAGGCAAGCCCGGCGCCTCAGCAGCGAGCGCGCGGGGCAAGAT
>CBFHHK010000261.1:0-5453 GCA_965655435.1 Planctomycetota bacterium
GGGCCTCGCTGAGGTCGGCGAGTCGCTGGGCGAGGCGGATGAGCTGTTGCCGCGTCCGCGCCCCGCTGGCCTCGGGCTCAAGGCGCCCGCCGTGCCCGCAGCCCAGCGCGAGACCGTCGAGGTGGCCGAGCCTGCGGAGCCCGTCGCCACGGAGGCCGATCCAGCAGGCAGGGAACAGCTCGTGGCGGGCCGAGGGGCCGACCCCGCTGAACCCGTCCGTGGCGCTGATCACGCCGAGCGCGCCGAGGGCGCCGACGGCGCGGAGGTGAAGGCATGACGGACTCGAGCCTCAACCTCACCGTCGTGCTCCCCACGCGAGGGGAGCACGCGCGGCTCGCCCGCTCCCTCCCTGCGCTCTGCGAGGCGCTGGCGGAAATCCGCGAGCGAACGCCGGAGTCTGGCCAGGCCGAGATCGTGGTGGTGGACGACTCCGGGACGGGAGCGGTGGTGTCCGCGCTCCCCGAGGTCCTCGCGACCCTCGACAGGGGGGCCATGGAGGGCTCGATCCGGACCGTCTCCACCGAGCAGAACCTCGGGTTCGGTCCGGCGGTCATGCGCGGCGCCCGGGACGCTGCGGGGGCTTATCTGCTCGCCTTGCACGATGACGTCCTGCTTGATGCTGACGGGATCGCCGCCCTGATGGACGTGCTCGAGGCAGAGCCCGCGATCTTCGCCGCCGCGCCGACGCTCCTGAGGGCTGCGTCACCCGACGTACCGCCGGTCCGCGTCCCCGCGCGCAGGATCCTGCTCGAGGACGACTGGCTCTGTGTGCGCGACGAGAGCGGCCCCGCAGATGGTTCTGCCGCTGTGATCCTCGCCGGAGGTCAGCGGGTGGTTGATCGCGAGGTGATCTCCCACTCTGCGATGCTCGTGCGCCGCGGTGAGTTCCTCGACCTCGGCGGCTTCGATCGGCTCTTCGGCCCTGCGACCCTGGAGGACGTGGATCTCTCGCTCTGCGCTCGCCGACGGGGCCGGCGCCTCGTCGAGGTGCCGGGTGCAGAGGCGCTCCACCTCGACCTGGGTGGGGGCCTCGGGGAGCTCCTGGACGGCCCGGCGGCCCGCGCCCTCGTGGCCCGCAACCGGCTGCTGCTTCGCTGGAAGCACCTCTCCACCCGCACGGACGCGGCGGATCACCTCGTCGGCCTCTGGCGCACCGCCCTCGAGGCCGGGCTGACGGGGGACCGAGAGACGCTCGAGGGCATCGCCCTCGCCATGGATCGACTGGGCGAGATGGCCGAGTCGCGCGCGACCCTCAGCGGGGCCGCGCCCATGGAGCTCTGAGGCGGAGCGGTCGACCGCGTTCACCCCGCGGCCGACGCCCGCCAGCTCACGGCCAGCAGGCGTCAGCAGCGGCGGCCGGCGCCGTCGGCGGTCTCAGCCGAGAGCCGTCGCGGAGCCGCAGCCGGTCGTCACGAACCCGAGGCCGGTCGTCACAGACCCGCGGCCGGTCGTCTCCAACCCGCCGCGGGTCGTCACGAGTCAGCCGACGGTCATCAAGAACTCGGCGTTGACCGAGGTCTTGCCCATCTTGGCGAGGAGCATCTCCATCGCCTCCACCGGGTCGAGCTCGTTGAGCACCTTGCGGAGCATCCAAACGCGCTCGATCTCCTCGGGGGTGAAGAGGAGCTCTTCCTTCCGGGTGCCCGAGCGGTTGATGTCGATGGCGGGGAAGATGCGCCGGTCCGAGAGGCGCCGGTCCAGGACGATCTCCATGTTGCCGGTTCCCTTGAACTCCTCGAAGATGACCTCGTCCATCTTGCTGCCGGTCTCGATCAGGGCGGTGCCGAGGATGGTCAATGAACCGCCGTGCTCGATGTTGCGCGCCGCGCCAAAGAAGCGCTTCGGGAAGGCCAAGGCGGTGGCCTCGAGACCACCGGAGAGGAGCTTCCCGTTGCTCGGGGCCTCGACGTTGGCGGCCCGCGCGAGGCGGGTGATGGAGTCGAGCAGGATGACCACGTCCTCGCCGGCCTCCACCAGGCACTTCGCCTTCTCGATGACCATCTCGGCCACCTGGAGGTGACGGGCTGCGGGCTCGTCGAAGGTGGAGCTGATGACCTCCACGTTCTCGCCGTGGATGGACCGGGTGAAGTCGGTCACCTCCTCCGGCCGCTCATCCACAAGGAGGATCATGAGCTTGGCGCGGGGGTGGGCGTGGACCATCGACTTGGCCAGCATGTGGAGCAGCACGGTCTTGCCGGTCCGGGGGGGCGCCACGATCAGGCCGCGTTGGCCCAGGCCGATGGGGGTGACGAGGTCGCAGATCCGCATCTCGAGCGGGTTCTCGGTGGTCCCCTCGAGAATGACGCGCTCCTCGGGGTAGATCGGGACCAGCTCCTTGAAGGGGGCGCGGCCGAGGACCTCCTCGGGGTCGTGGCTGTCGACGGCCTCCACGGTGTGGATGCCGAGGAACTTCTCGCCCTCTGCTGCGGGGCGGATCCGGCCCCGCACGAGCATGCCGCGCTCCAGCTGGTGCTTCTCCACGAGCGAGGCGGGGACGTAGACGTCCTCCATCGCCGGGATGTAGTCGTTCGAGCTGATGCGGAGCCAGTGGTGTCCGCCGGCCTGCACGTCGAGGGTCCCCTCGGCGTGGAGGATTTCGTGCTTCTCGATCCAGAAGCGCGCGAGCTCCCAGAGCGCGTCGCGCCGGTTGCGCCCGACGAAGCCCTCGAGCTCCTCCTCCTCCGCGAGCTCGTGGAGCTCGTTGAGGTTGAGCCCCTGGACGGGGACGAAGTCGCGCTCGGGGTGCTTCTTGCGCCTGGTCTTCGGGAGGGCGGCGTAGAGCTCGTCGATCTGCTCCTCGTCGAGGTCCCTGGGGACCTCGTCGAAGTCGACGTAGATGCCGGTGCCCTTCTGGACGGTCTGCTTCTGCTTGAAGTACTGCTTCTTCTGCTTGAAGGAGCGCTTCTTCTTCTGCTGCTGAGCCATGGCGTCCGCGCTCGCTGGCGCGGAGGGGAGGTCGGGGAGATGGGGGGCTTCAGACGCCGCGGAGCTGCCGCAGGGCGAGCTCGACCTGCGCGGTCACCGAGTCGAGGGCGCCGTCATTCGAGATCACGACGTCGGCGCGGTCGCGCTTGGTCGAGAGCGGCATCTGGGCGGCTTCGCGGCGGGCCACTTCTCCGGGTTCCCAGCCCCGGTCACGGACCGCTCGCTGGTCGCGAGCGTCGGCCGGTGCGTCGACGAAGACGAGGTGATCGCAGAGCTCCAGGAGCCCGTGCTCTTCGGCATGTTCCAGCAGGAGCGGGACGTCGAGCACGACGGTGGGGACTCCGCGAGCGGCGGCATCCTCCAACGACGTGCGGAGTGTCGCACGAACCCTCGGGTGGATCCAGCCCTCCAGCTCGATCCGGGCGTCCCGATCGGCGAACACGAGCGCGCCCAGCGCCGCGCGGTCCACGGCGCCCTCGGCGTCCAGGACGCCTGGCCCGTGCCGAGCCCGGACGAGGTCCCGTATCTCCTCGGATTGCAGGACCCCGTGGGCGACCTCATCGGCGTTGAGAAGGACCCCTCTTGCCCCCGCTAGGAGTCTCCCCACGGTGGACTTTCCCGACGCGATGCCCCCCAGCACCCCGATGACGGCGGTCGGCTGCCGGGCGGAGGCCTCGGGATGGGGGGCAGAGCTCATGGGAGGTGGGGGAGGCCTGCCCCTGGCGAGCGGCCTCGCGGCGGGGGCGTAGAACTTGGGAAACCAGCCGGGGGCGACGCAGTATGACCGCCAGCGAGGCCGCTGAAACCCGGCCCCGCGACACACTACACCGGGCTCGCCCTTGTCCACGGACCGCCCCTCGGTTATCACCTTCGGACGGCCGCGGCTTCGCGGCGACCCTATCCCCCCAATTCATGAAGGGCCCCCCCTGGCCCTTCCGGACCCACAGGACTGCTCCTCTTCGGCTCAGCTCCCCTGTCCGGCGCCCAGACCGCGCTCGCGCGGTGCCCTCCCCGGCTGAACATCCATGCTCACCAGCACTTCCAACTCGATCGTGTCCCGTCGCGGCGCAGCCCGCGTCGGCGTGGTGTCGATCGTCATGTTCGTCTTCACTCTCGTTGCCTTCACGCTGATGTTGCTCGCGCAGGACGCCGAGACCGTCGTGCGAGCGGAGCTCAGCGCGGCCGCAGCCTCCCAGTCGGAGTCCTCCACGAAGCTGGAGGGGAAGATCAACGAGCTCGCTGACCGTTCGATCATCCTCGGCTTCAGCGAGAACCCGGCCATCATCCCGTCGAACATGGAGGCCGCCAACGCCTCCCTCGGGGAGCTGACCACGAACTTCCCGAACATGGACGGCGTGAAGACGTTCGAGGGCGCTGTCCCCAGCGCCGTGAGTTCGTACCGCACGAAGATCCAGCAGATCGCCACCCTCGAGGGAAAGATCGCTGAGCTCGAGGGCCAGCTCTCCTCGGAGCGCGACGCCAAGTCCGCGCTTCAGCAGGAGAAGGACCAACGCATCTCCAGCCTTGAGCAGGAGGCGCGCGACGCCTCCGAGACCGCTGACTCCGAGATCAGCCGCCTCGAGGACAGCGTGTCCAAGCTCCGCTCTCAGCTCAACAGCACCACCGCCCAGGTCACCGACGCCGAGGACGCCAAGCGCGCCACGGAGCGTGCCCTCGAAGAGGCAAAGCTCAACCACTCCGCCGAGCGCGGACAGTGGACCTCGCTCCGCAACGACATGAAGCGTCGCGGCGAGAAGGCCGACGGCGAGATGAGCGCCGTCATGGCTGAGTTCGGGGTCGGGTTCATCAACCTGTCCGCGTCCGACCGCCTGAGCGAGGGCACCGTGTTCCGCATCGTCAGCGGGCGCCCCGGCGCCGACACCTCCGAGGCCAAGGCCCTCTGCCGCGTCACCAGCGTCGGGCCGAAGTTCGCCGAGGTCTCGATCTACGACGTGGCCGACCGCTTCGAGCCGGTCGTCGTGGGGGACCAGATCTACAACCCGCTCTACGAGGCCAAGGGGCAGCGCAGCGCGGTCCTCGCCGGCAACATCTCCGGCGCGTACAACGAGCCCGAGCTCCGTACGCTCTTCGCCGAGATCGGGATCAACATCCAGAACGACATCTCGAACGCCACGGACTTCCTCATCACCGGCGGCCCGGTCTTCACTGACGAAGACGGCGAGCCCCTCGAGGAGCCGATGGCCGTGGACCAGCTCCCGGTCTACGGCGAGGCGCGCGACCTCGGCGTCACGATCGTCTCCATGCGCGACGTGCTCCAGTACTTCGAGCGCTGATCGCTTCCCGGAAGGGACCGGCGGGCGCCGGGGGCCAAGCGGCTCCCGGCGCCCGTTCCTTTGGGAGCCCACTTGGTCGGCGCCAGTGCCGTTCGTGCGGCCTCGGTGTCCCCGCTCTTGGGGCCCCCGTTCTTCGTGAGCCGGTCGGCCGTGTCTCCTTCGGCAGTGTCTTCTTCTGCAGTGTCTCCTTCTGCAGTGTCATCGTGGGCAGTGTCATCGTCGGCAGCGCTATCG
>CBFHHK010000262.1:0-5435 GCA_965655435.1 Planctomycetota bacterium
GCTGGAGCGGCTCGCCGCCCGGCTCGAGCGCCAGAGCCCCATGGCCCGAGTGGTCCGCGGCGAGGGGCGGGCGGAGCGGGCGGAGGCGCGGCTCGTGGCTGCCATGAAGGCCCTGGTCTCCGCTGCGGATCGGCGACTCGAGCCCGCGGGTCGTGCGCTCGAGGCCGTCTCGCCCCTCGCCGTACTGGAGCGGGGCTACTCGATCACTCGGCGCGCGGATGGGAGCGTCGTGGTGGACCCCTCCGAGTTGGATGTCGGGGAGGCGTTGACGACGATCGTGGCGCGCGGTGAGGTCGACGCAACGGTGACGGCGGCGCGTGAGCGGGAGGCCGGCGATGGATGACCCCGCCCTCGAGACGGAGCCGGCGGCCGGCTCCGGGACCTGGGCCGTGGTCGTCAACTGGAACGGAGGTCGAGAGCAGAACCTGGCCTGCCTGCGGTCCCTCGTGGGCCAAGGGATCGACGCGGCCCGGATCGTGTTCGTTGACAACGGATCGACGGACGGTTCCCGGCAAGATGTCGCGGGCGCCCTCGGCGGCCTCGTCCACCTTGACAATGACGCGAACCTCGGCTTCGGCGAGGCCGCCAACCAGGGGGCAAGGCGGGCGCTGGAGGGAGGCGCCGAGGCCGTGTTCTTCGTGAACAACGACCTGCGCTTCGACGACGCGACGGCATGCCTCACCGGACTCGAGCAGACGTTGAGGTCCGGTCCGCGGGTGGGCATGGTCGGCCCGCGCATCCTCTTCGATGACGCCAGGGGCCTGGTGTGGTGCGCAGGGGGGCGCCTGGACTTCCGCCAGAACCTCTCCACGCTGCTGGGCCACAAGCGGCCCGACGGGCCACGGTGGCGTGAGTCGGGACCCGTGGACTACATCCCGGGCTGCGCCTTGCTTGTCAGCCGCGAATGCCTGCAGGACGTCGGCCTCTTCGACGCGGCGTTCTTCGCCTACATGGAGGACGTAGACCTCGGGCTCCGCGCGCGCCGGAGGAACTGGTCTGTGCTGCTTCGCGGCGACCTGTGCGCGCTCCACGCCCCCTCGAGCTCGACCGGCGGGGGCTATGGCGCGCGCCGAAAGTGGATGCAGGGGGTGAACTCGATCCGGTTCCTCAGGTTGCACGGGGGACCGACCCATTGGCTGCGCTTCGTGGTCTTCGATGTGCTGACGCTCCCCGTGGCGCTGGTCCTGCGTGGGGGCCGGGGCGAGAGCGCGGGCGTGGTGGCCAAGGCAAAGGGGCTCCTTGACGGCCTCATGGGGCGGAGGGTCACCGCGGAGGCGCTCGAGCCCGGCGCCTCCCGCCTCTGGCCTTGATTGGGCCATCAGGGGAGGCCAGCGAGGGAGGCCAGCGAGTGAGGCCAGCGAGTGAGGCCAGCGAGGGAGGCCAGGGCGGACCCCGTGCCAAGAGCGGCGGACCCCGTGCCAAGAGCGGCGGCCCCAGAACGAGGGGGCAGCGCCCCAGATTGATGGAACCCGCGGCTGCGACCGGCTCTCAAAGCTCATGCGGCTGTCCACGCGGCTACCCTGTACGTGCGGGAGGTTCCTCTCCCCGCTCGGCTCCCTTCCCAAGGACCATCCGACCATGAGACTCTCTTCGGAATCACGCACCCTCGTCACCCTCGGTGCGCTGCTGCTCTCGGGCGTTGCGTCGTCCCAGGAAGCGCAGCCGCGCATGGGCCAGCCCCTGCCTGGCTTGACCGCCCAGGAGCTCGCGCTCTTCGAGGAGGGCCGGACGGCCTTCGTCGCGCCGCTGCTCCCGTCCGAGGGCGCCGGCCCGGTGTTCAACGAGCTGACCTGCGCCGGATGCCACAACGTTCCGGCCATCGGGGGCTTCGGCGCCCGGCGCGTCACGCGCTTCGGGGTGGCCGCCACGAGCACCTCCCCGTTCCAGGCGCTCGAGGGGCTCGGCGGGACCCTGCTCCAGGACCAATCGTTCACCGTCGGGTGTCGCGAGTCGGTTCCGACGCAGGCGACGCACACCGCGCTCCGCGGGACGCCGATCCTGTTCGGTGCGGGGCTCATCGAGTCGATCCCTGACGCGACCCTGGTGACGCGCGCGAACAACCAGCCCGCCGGGCTGGTGGGGCGCGTGCACACCACGGTGCCGATCGAGACTCCGAGCGGCGCCCGCCGAATCGGACGCTTTGGCTGGAAGGGTGGGATCGCGACCGTCGACTCCTTCTCCCTGGATGCGGCGCTCAACGAGATGGGCCTGACGAGCCAGTTCCTGCCCCAGGAGAATGCCCCCAACGGAGACCTCGCGCTGCTCGCTCAGTGCGACACGGTCGCCGACCCCGAGGACATGCCGGACGCCGCGGGCTTCACTCGCACGGACCGGTTCACGCACTTCCAGCGCTACCTCGCCGCTCCCGCGCAGACCCCGCGCGGCGGCATGGCGGGCGAGACGCTCTTCGAGGCCGTCGGCTGCGCTGACTGTCACGTCGCGAGCTACGTGACCGCGCAGGTGCCCGAGGACGCGCTGTCGGGGCGAACGATCCAGCCCTACGCGGACTTCCTCCTCCACGACCTCGGCGCCCTCGGGGATGGGATCGTTGAGGGCGAGGCGACGGAGACCGAGATGATGACGCGCCCGCTCTGGGGGCTCGTCCAGCGGCCGAGCTTCCTCCACGACGGCCGCGCCACCGGCGGGACCTTCGAGCAGAACGTGGCCGCGGCCATCGCCGAACACGGCGGTACGGCGACGCCCTCCGCCCAGGCCTTCGCGGCGCTCACCGCCGCGGAGAAGGACCTCGTCTACCGCTTCCTCGGCTCCCTCGGGCGCACCGAGTTCGACTGGGATGCGAACAACACCATCGATGAGTTCGACTGGTTCTTCACCTACCCCCTCATGACCGGGCCCGAGCCCGCGACGCTGATCTCCCCGGACGACGACGGGGCCATCGGCGACGTGGACCAGGACGGTGACTTCGACCTCGTGGAATTCGGGAAGCTCCAGCGCGCGTTCAGCGGACAGTGAGGCATCAAGCCATGTTCAAACAAAGCTCAATTCTCATCGCCGCGGCCGCACTCGCCGCGCCGGCTGCAGCCCAGGTCACCCTCGACGTTCAGGTCCTCTCGGGCGGCGCTCCCGTGGTGAGCGTGATGCCCGGTCAGGTCGTCTCGTTCTCCGTCGCCGCACAGCTCGGGGGCGAGGCCAACCAGGGCCTCGCGATGTTCGCTCTGGATCTCGTTCATGACGGTGGACCGCTCACCCAGCTCGCGCCGACCGCGGCGGCCGCGCCCTTCGTGGCGCCCATGGGGGTGAACAACCCGGCGGGGTTCGGCGGGACGCTCCGGGGCGGCGCGCTGCTCCAGGTCGGGGGGGCCATGAACACGATCAACAACCAGTTCGCTGCCGCGCCGGTTGGTTCGGTGGTCACCGGGGTCGCGCTCACCGGATCCGAGGTGCTCGCCACCGGCAGCCTCCTGGCTCCGTCGACGGCGGGGGTCTATTCGGTGACACCGCGCAACCTCTTCGCCAACGCGCTGGACGCCCCGGCGCCGGCGGGGCACTGGGAGGTGAAGGCGGTGGAGCCCGGCGCCGTCGAGTCCCTCACGCTGCTGGTCCTCGACTGCGGCGCAGAGACCTTCTGTGAGGCCAAGGTCGACTCGGTCGGGTGCGAGCCGTTTGTCACGGCGTCCGGCGCCGCCTCGCTGGGCGGTAGCTCGAGCCTGACCCTCACCGCGAACAACGTGCTCAACGGGCAGTTCGGGCTCTTCGTCTACGGCACCGAGCTCGCGGACACTCCGATCTATGGCGGCACGCTCTGTGTCGGCGGCAACGTGGTGCGGTTGTTCGAGCCCACGAACTCCGGCGGCAGCGGCCCGCCGGGGACCTCCTGCGGCGGGAGCTTCACGCGCGTCATCGACAGCGCCTTCCTCGCGTCGGCGGGCTTCGGGATCGGCGACGAGCTCTTCTGCCAGTGGCTCTACCGGGACCCCCTCGCTCCGGACGGCAGCGGCGCGGGGATCACGGACGCTGCGGCCTTCCTGATCTGCCCCTGAGGTCTCGGCTCGGACCGCGGTCCGGGCTCTGGTCTGAGCGCTTCCGGATGATCGCACGACTCCTCCTCCTGATCGTTGCGAGCGCCCCCGCCTCGGCGCAGATGGCGGCGGCCGGCGGGGACCTCCCCGAGGAGGTCGAGGCCTTCGTCGAGGCGCGCGCGGGCTGGCTGGAGTCCTTCAGGATGTGGGCCGAGGGGCGTGGCGAGGCGCCCTTCAGGCGGCCCGCTCGCCTCAGGATCCCCGCTGGCGATCCGGTGATCGGCGGCGCGGAGGGGGCGCCGCTGGTCCGGAGCGCCCGGACCCCTGTGGTCCTGAAGGCGGCGGACGAGGCCGGGCTTCGGGACGTGCTGCTGGGCTCGCAGCGAGCACATGGGCTCGCCACCGTACGCGTCAAGGTCGTGGCTGTGACGCCGGCAGGAGAGGGCTTTGACCTCGAGCTTCGGGTCGAAGCCGAGGCGCCGGAGGGCGGCGCCGCGGTCGATCCCACCTGGCAGGCCGTCTCCAGGGTCAACGTGTCCCTGCGCCAGACCCGCGCCGCCGGTGAGGAGCCCGCGGAGTGGAGCTGTGTGGGCGTCAGCGTGGCCGCCTGGGAGCGCGCCTCGCGGACCAAGGACCTGTTCATCGAGCGGACCCTTGGGGTGCTCAGCGGGGATCAGCGCGCCGCGGAGCTCCTCTCCGTGGGAATGGACCGGTGGGCCCAACGGCTGGACGACCCCTCTCGGTCGGCCTGGTTCGGCCACCAGGGGATCGCAGCGGGCGATGTCAACGGTGACGGCCGCCCCGACCTGCTGGTGGGCATGCCGAGCGGGCTCCCGAACATGCTGCTCGTTCAGCAACCGGATGGAACCGTGCGGGACGTGGCGCGCGAGGTGGGGCTGGCCTGGCTCGATGACACCAAGGGAGTGCTCCTCGCCGACATGGACGGCGACGGCCGGCAGGACGCGGTCTCTTCGCTCGGCCACGTCCTCGTCGTCCAACTGCAGGACAAGCGCGGACGCTTCCAGATGGCGGGTTGGGGCGCGGCGCCGGACGAGGCGCCGTTCTACGGGGTCAGCGCGGCGGATGTGGACGGGGACGGTGACCTGGACCTCTTCGGTGCGCGGTACGTCTCGACACGCTACGCGGACACGGTCCCGGTCCCCTTCGAGGACGCCCGCAACGGCCCCTCGAACGTGCTCTTCCGCAATGACGGCGGGCGCTTCGTGGACGCCACGGCGGCGGCAGGCCTTGACGCGGGGGGCGGACGCTTCAGCCTCCAGGGGGCCTTCGGGGACTTCGACCTCGACGGAGACCCCGACCTGTACGTGGTGAACGACTTCGGCCGGAACCAGCTCTTCGTCAACGAGGCAGGGCGATTCGTGGACGAGGCGGCCGCGTTCGGCGTGGAGGATCAGGGGGCTGGCATGGGGGCGTCCTGGTCCGACTTCGATCGAG
>CBFHHK010000263.1:0-3836 GCA_965655435.1 Planctomycetota bacterium
GATGCGGGACCGGCGGCTGCGGATGGCCCTGAGCCAGCTCGCGCTCGCCGGTGGGCTCCTCTGGTTCTTCGGGCCCGCGGGCTTCGCCTTCTACGCGGGCCAGGCCCTGTTCGGCGTGCTGCTGCTCGAGACCGTGGACTACATCGAGCACTACGGGCTCATGCGCAAGGAGCTCAGCCCCGGCCGGTACGAGCGCGTGCAGCCCCACCACTCGTGGAACAGCAGCCACGTGGTGAGCAGCGCCCACCTGTTCCAGCTCCCCCGGCACTCGGACCACCACGCAAACGCCAGTCGTCCCTATCACCGGCTGCGCACCCTCCCCGGCGAGGCGCCGCTGCTCCCCGCGGGCTACCCGGCGATGATGCTCACGGCCCTGGTGCCGCCGCTCTTCTTTCAGAGGGTTGACCCGCTGCTTGACGCGGGCGCCGGCCGGTCGGCTTGACCCGGTTCACTGGCCAGATGGGGCACGGTCCCTGCGGTCAGGGTCCCTGCGGTCAGGGCCCCTGCGGTCAGGGCCTCTGCGGTCACGGACTCTGAGGCCACGGGCGGCGGCCTCTCCGGATCTCGGACCTGTTCGGTCCCCAGCTCCGGGCTCCAGCGCAGCTGCGGCCGATGCCCGGCAACCCACCTGGTGTTTGTTTCGCCATCGGGCGCGAGCGCGCCGAGGCCGACAGGAGCACGCGGCTGGGGCGGCTCGTTCAGGTGCTGGAGTCCAACGGCGAACCGGTGCAGGTTCCTCAAGGCCTGTCGAGCAGCTCGCGCCCCAGCGCCTCGCCCGTTCCGCGGACCAGCGCGCTCTCGGGCACCTTCCGGCTGTCGCTCTCAGGGGCTGGGGTGCCGATCGGCGCCGGCCGGACAAGGGGCTCGCCTGCGGGCTGCACTCAAGGCGGTGGTGGCGAGGCCGCGCCAGTGATCGCATCAGTGATCGCATCAGGGATCGCACCAGTGATTGCACCAGTGGCCGCACGAGTGGCCGCTTTACGGTCAGGCCGAGACGGGCTCCATGGGGGCGGGCCCCACGACCTCGCGGACCAGATCCCGAAACTCGCGGGCGCCGATGTCGATCGAGGCTGCCATGCGCCGGAGGAGCTTGATCTCCTTGGACGAGAGCGTGCCGTCGGCGAGGGCGAGCTCGACGAGGTCCACGAGGTCCTCTCGCCCGGCGAGCTCGTGGGTCCTATCTCCCGCGTCCTCTGCCTCGATCATCTGCTCCAGCGTGTCCTGGTCGATCCCAGCGGCGTCGGCCCATCGGTCGAGGAAGCTGCGCTCACGCTTGGAGATGTCACCGCTGCTCATGGCGACATGGACCAACGCCTCAAGGGCGGCCAGGTCGCGGTCGGCGAAGGGGTCTCCTGACGATTCCCCGGGAGCGCTTGTGGTTGCGCTGGATGCCCCTGAACGGCGTCGGCGGGCGTTCCCCGCCGCCTTGCTCTTGAGGCTCCTCAGGTACAGGGCGACGGCGGCGAGGCCGCCAAGTGGGATCACGAGGGCGATGGGATGGTGGAAGAGAGCGCTGGAGAGGATCACGAGCAGCCCGGCCGCCCCGCCGACCACGACGCTGACGATCAAGGCAGCGCCATGGGCGAGGTCGCCGATGACTGGGATCATGTAGATCAGGCTCGCGACGGCGCTGAGCGCGATGTAGATGCCGCCGATGATCGCGAGGATGCCGAACCCGCGGACGCGCCACTTGAGAGCAGAGATGCTGGCCTTCATCTTCTGGACGGCCTCTGCTCGCTCGCCGTTGACGAGGTAGTGAAAGAGGCCGTCGTTGCCGATGAGGCCCGAGATGATCGACTGCTCGATCTCGAAGTCGAGGGGGTGTCCCTTGCCGTCTCGGATCGACCCAAAGTAGGTGCCCGTGGCAGCGGCTGGTATGGCTCGGTAGCTGACTCGCTCATCGCCTAGCTTGGGGTTGTTGGATGCCTGCGCCCGGCTCACCAGTTGGTGGCCGGCTCTCACCAGCCCAAGCTCTTCGGCCTCGGTGCTGAGCGCCAAGCTGGTCAGGTCGAGCGCCTGGTCCTCGTCGATGAGCTTCAGCTTGGCGGGCTCCACGGTGGTCTCCCCGATCACGACCCGGTCGAGCCGCGCGGTCCCGCTGCGGAGCCGTTGGGTGACCTCGTTGTTCTCTCTCACCCCGGGGACGTGGTCGCGCCAATCGAGCTCCATGTCGTCCATGAGGTCGTCCTCGTCGCTCTCGTCGTCCCAGCAGTAGATCTCGGCGATCGCGACGACCTGGTGCCAGCCGGCGAGCGGTTCGAGGTAGAGCGGCGTCAGCGTCCCGCCGGGTGAGAGCGGACCGGTGAGGGAGATGGGCTCATCCTCACGGGCGTCGCTGGCGGTGGAGATAGCGCGGGCGTCTGCGGCGGTCTCGGCGTAGTCGAATCGCCCCTCATTTTCCCACAGCGCGAGGATGCCTCCTCCGATGAGCAATGGGATGAGGACGATGCTGTTCTCTCTGTTCTTGCGGCGGGAGCCGAGGCCGATGCTGAATCCCATGGGGAGGTGCCGGGCATGCAGGTGAAGCCGGCTGCGCTCGGCGAGCCGGCTGGATTGGTCCTGACCGGCGTCCGCTGGGCGTGGCTCCGGTCTGTAACGGGCCCGCGCTGGGCCGCTCGCTGCCGAGGTTAGCAGATCTCAGGCGCCGCTCTTGGGGGGGAGAATCCCGACCGGTTCGGGCGGCGATGGTCCGGCAGCGGCTGACTCGCTCGCTCAGCCCTCTTCCCGCACGCCGTCCCACTTGCCCAGCTTGGCAGGGAAGGCTCGCTTGTTCTTGCGGAGCCAGACCGTCCACTCCCGCTCCACCTTGTCCCCGAAGGCCGGGCGCTTCTCGATCTCCTTCTCGTCGGCCACTCGCACGAGAGACATGTGGATCCTCCGCAGCCGCGTCGTGTCCTTGCCCTTGGCGAGCTGCTTGATCACGGCCTCGAGGGCGCCCTGGGTCTGGAGCTCGAGGAGCGAATGGGTGGCGGCCATGGCCACGGGCTCGCCGCGCATCTCCGCGGGGTAGGCGCCGAGCAGGGACGAGAGCGCCTTCACGACCCGATCATCCGGCACCTCGCTGCACGCCCTCATGCTGGCCTCGAGGTACTGCATGGCGTCCTCGGGGGTGCCGTGCTCGTTGTCGGGCCCGGTCATGCTGCCCACGAGGGACCACATGTTCCTCTCGAACCCCTTCAATTGGGCCACGACGGCGGTCACGGCGGTCTCCGGGTGCTGTCCGTCCACCAGCAGCTCGATGGCCAGCTGTCGGACCTCGAGCTGGTCGTCGGCGAGCGCCCTCGCAAGGACCTTGGCGACCTCCTTGCCCGGGGCGTTCTCGTGCTCCTCGGTCAACCCCGCGGCGACGCTGAGCGCGCTCATGCGCTGCCCTGCGTCCTTCGATGCCAGGAGGGGAGCGAGCCGCTTGAGCTCGGCCTTGTCCTGGTTCCTGTGCGGCGTGCAGACCTTGCTCCGTCGGCAGGCCTCGCACTCGTCGAGGGGCGCGGCGGGGAGGAGGATGAGCGCGGCGAGGACGAGGAGGTTTGACATGTTGAGGCGGCGCGGCGGCGGGCCCAGGACCACAGGGACCGTCAGGGGAGCAGGGGCCTTCAGGGCGCGGCGTCATTCTAGGCGGCCTCCTTTCAGATCGAGGGGCCTTCCATTCGCATTGCCCTCGGGTGGACGCCGCGGCCGGCGCCGGGGCTGTCCTTGGGGCCGTCGTCGGGTTCATCACTCGGCCGCGCTGGGTCCTGAAGGCCCCGAAGCTGACCGGCGGGAGATCCCCTCGGCTCACGCGGAGAAGCAGGGACCCGCTGGCCTGGGGCTCCGCGCCCGAGGCTTCGCTCCGGGGGGGG
>CBFHHK010000263.1:3936-5435 GCA_965655435.1 Planctomycetota bacterium
GATCCCCTCGGCTCACGCGGAGAAGCAGGGACCCGCTGGCCTGGGGCTCCGCGCCCGAGGCTTCGCTCCGGGGGGGGCCGCGCCTTGACCTCGGCGATGAGCGTCGGTCCGCGCGGCTGCGCCTGCCTGGCCGCGATTGCATCGTCCCGCGACTCCTGCGGCACCGCAGGAGGCGAGCCGGCGCGGAGGGTGCCGAATTCGGTGCCAGGGGCCGTAGACTGAAGCGCCTCGCATGCTCCTCGGGCCCGCTCGCTCCTCCATGCTTCGACACCAGCTCTTCTTCTCCACGGTCGCCCTTTTCTGCGCGACGCCTTCCCTGATGGCCCAGACCTGGGAGGACGCTCCGACGCCACGGCAGGTCGCTGCGCCGGCCTCGGATATCGAGAGCGGGCTGCTGCGACTGCCCGAGCCCGCGGCCGGGGCGGTCCGGTCTCGCGCGGCGCTCTTCGAGCTGGTGTGGACCGCGGATGGAGCGGGTGGCTGGCGGAGCGAGGCCGCGCTCCCCGTGGCCCCTGGACCGCTCGCGCTCGCCCTGCAGGCTCACGGCGCCGGCGGCATGGAGATCGAGCTCGCGGTCCAAGGGCGCCGATGGCTCCATGGGCCTGGTGGCGCCGTGCGCTCCGATCAGGTGCTCTCGCCCGCGGCGGGCGGAGAGGAGGTGCAGCGGTGGGACGTGGGCCTGCGTCAGGGCGGAGACGCGCGGGTGACGGTGCGCTTCGCAGCGGCGCCGGAGCCGCCGCGAGCGCGGCTGGTGGTCCGAGATCATCAGGAGTTGACCGCCGCGGCGTTCATCGACAGCCATGAGCTCGTGGTGGGACGGCCCTTCGCCCTCGCGGCGCAGGTGGAGTGGAACCACAGCGGGGTGGGGGTCGAGCCTCCGGTGCCCGTGGTGGACCGCGCCTGGGCCGAGGTCGTTGGACCCGCGGGGTCGATCCGACTGCGGCTGGCGGACGACGGCCAGAGCGGCGACGGGGCCGCGGGGGACGGCCGCTTCGGCGCCCGGCTGCCGGCGGACATGAGCGGTGACTTCACGGCGCTCGTCGAGCTCGCGGGGACCCAGGGGTCCACGCGCTTCCTCCGGACGACGCGGGTGACCTTCACGGTGGACGAGCCCGCGGTCGCGCTGACGGGCGGCGTTCACACCGAAGTGCTGGACTTGCGGCGCCTGCGGTTGGACCTCGACGCGGTCATGCTCGGCGACCCGCGGCGCCTGCAGGTCTCCGCGGAGGTCTGGGCTCGCGACGCCTCGGGCGCGGCCCGGCCCATGACCTGGCTCTCCCGGATCGACGCCCCGCGGGCGGACGCCCGCGAGGCGGGCCACTGGAACCTGTCCCTGTGGCTCGACGCTGGATGGTTCGCGAACACGGGGCTGCGACCGCCCCTCGAGCTGAGGAACGTGCGCGTCCAGGACCCCGACCACCTCGGCGTTCTCGCCCGCGCGGCGGCGTTGCCGGTGCCGGCCGGGCCGCTGCCGCCCCTCGCGGGCCGCGGGCTCGTGC
>CBFHHK010000264.1:0-5414 GCA_965655435.1 Planctomycetota bacterium
CTTTCCCCGAGCCTGTCGAACGCCCTCGCGATCCAGACCTGCCCGTGAGGTGAAGCGGGGGCGTCGATCACCTCTCCATCGTCCGTTTGCACAGAGCCTCGCGGAATAGGCGCCGCTCTGTGCTCGTTCACGTCGGGCTCGACTGGAACGTCACCTCGACGCCCTGGGCGAAGTTCGAGGTCGCCAAGCCCATGGACGAATCCCGGAACCAGGTGGTGAATCCCAACGCGTCACCGGGCGCCTCTGCGATGAACCCTGTGGGGCTGGGGCTGGGGCTGGGGCTCCCGGGGATAAGCGATCCAAGCTGCGACCTGGCGGGGCGTGGGATCGTGGGGGGGGGGGAGGGAAACCGGAGGGACTGGGCTCAGGGAAGGGCCCCCGAAACGGCCCCTTGATCGTAGTTGGAGGCGGATGCCGAGGCTCGCACGGGTGGGCGCAGGGAGGCCCTCAGCGCGGGCCTTACCGCAGGACGAGGACGGACTCCGTCCCCTCGGGCGTCCAGGAGGGGGGGAGGGGCACCTCGGCGCTCCCGTTCGCGCTGGTGACGGCGATCGTGACGCCCTTCAGGTTCTCGGGAATCAGAAGCATCGCCATCAGGAAGCCGAGGTCCTGTCCGTACGACATCTCGCTGGAGGTCGTGGCGGAGGAGTAGTACAGCTTCCACTCGTCGCCGACCCGCTGAACGATCGAGGTGGAGTACGTCCGTCCCCCGGGGAGGCGGACCTCGAACTGGATCCGCTCCGGGAGGGGCGCTTCGCCGGGGGCGGCGTCGCCGATCTCGAAGCTGCGGATCTCCCCGGAGCTGAACGCACCGGGACAGAGAACGAGGAACGGCGCGCTGGTCTTCTTCGGCGCAGGGGCGTCAGGGGTCAGGGCGGGGTCGCGGGTCGCGAGGGTGCAGGTGACCTCGACGTCGCCGCCCGCGGGGATCCAGACCGAGCCGGACTCCACTCGCGGAGGGACGTTGACGCCTTCCAGGTACATACGCGAGAACGGCTCCAGCTGGCACCAGCCCGCGGGTACCGCGCCGAGGACCACGGCCCCCTGGTCGTCGAGTTCAAAGCCGTCCGTCAGGCCGGATGTCTTGCCATTGACCCCGCACATGACCCGCGTCCCGTCGGGACCGATCAGGAAGAAGGGGAGTCGCTGGAGGGGCTCGCCCGCCTCGTCCTTCACCAGGAGGCGAACCCTGGATGCGGGCCGGAGGGCCACGGTGACGCTGGTCCGCTGGCGGCGCTTGATGGGGACCTCCCGTTCGACCATCTCGTAGCCCGGTGCGCGGAATCCGACCCCGTAGTCTCCGGCGGCCATCTCGACCGCCTCGCCGCGGGCGGTGGTCAGGCGGAAGCCGGGGCGGGCGACGGGGGGGGGCTGGTCGCCCACATGGATGTGGCTCGCGCTCACGGTGAAGCGCTCCAACGGGGCGCCGGTCAGCATGTCGACGACCTCTGCGGCGAGCTCTCCGCTCGGCGGTGCCCGCAGGACCAGGCGGTGCTCCTGCTCTCCCGTGGCGAGCCCCGCGAAGGTCTCCGCCGGGGCGATGCGTTGCGGCTCGACCTCGAGGGTGTACTGCCCTTCGTCCAGCGCGTTGTAGCGAAAGCGCCCGTTGGCGTCAGCCACGCGGCGGTCGAGGCCGGTCAGATCGAAGAGGTTCACCTCCCAGTTGGCGTGGGGGGGGCCAACGACGGGTCCCCCCACGATCCTCACCCGCGCGCCCCCACAGGGCTGCAGCTCGCTGTCCACGATCGTGGCCGAAAGCGGCGCGCCAAGCGAAAGACTCAGCAGCGCGTCCTGGGCATCCGGGATCGACGGGAACAGGAACGGAGTGGGCGGGCAACGCTCGGACCAGCACACCAGCGCAAACGGGCGCGCAGGGTGGAGACCACCGAACCGAACGGTCGAGCCTTCCAGATCACCCTGCTCACGGTACTTGTCCTGGAGGGCCCTCACCTGAAGGGACGCGGGCTCTGAGCCGTCTTCGAGCTGGACCCTCACCACCAGCTCGGCGGTGGGATCGAGCCGGAGCTCGACCTCGCTCGTCTCGGGATCGATCGCTCGGCTCCCGTGCGTTCGACCGAAGGCGCCGTAGCTGAGCCCGTACCGTGTGTTGGGGGCGCGCCAGATCGTGAACCTGTAGTCGCCATCCGGCTCCAGCCGGACCCCCAACTGTCCCCGGCTCGAGATGCGGCTTCCGTCGCGCTCGTGGACGGACTTCCGCATCGACGGGCGTGCGGCGACGTAGAGGGCGGATGGATCAGGGAGCCCTTCGCCCACAAAGCGGCCGGTGAGCTCCAACTGCGATGGCGGCACGGTCAACTCCAGGTCGCCGATCTCGGCTCCTTCCACGAGCCGTCCAGAGAGCACGGTCCCGCGGGCTCCATCCGTTTCCGACCAGGCCGAGAGGAGGAACACTCCGGCGGGGACGCGGACCTCGAACGGGTAGTCGCCGTCCTGCGGATCTGAGAGCTCGATCTCGCGGGTCGGGCTCAGCTGCCCCCTGACGACGTCCATGTAGACGGTGGTCCAGAGGGCCAACGAAACCGGTCCGTCGTCAGAGCGGCCTTGGGGAAAACGTACCCATCCGGAGAGGATGGCGTCGCGGCTTGCCTTGGGCTCGAGGTCGACCGGGGGGGCAGCGGTGACCTCGCTCCTCGCCCCGTCGCCGGTTACGCCGGCGCTCAGATCGGTGAAGCGGAGTCCACTCTCAGGCCCTGCCGAACCAAGAGTCTCACTCGACGACTCCTGATCGAGGGGCTGGACGCCTGGGTTGCGGGACCCACGGTCGTCCATGACGAGCGCGACGTACGTGAACGCGCAGAGTGCGCAGCAGGCCGCGCCAACGAGTAGTGCCTTTCGGTGGTTCATGGTGTTCACGCGTCCTTCAGGACGCGAAGGCGAGGGGTCGTTTCAGGCGAACAGGGGCGTGAATTGTGCAGGCAACCCTCGATGGCGATCGAACCCGACCAGCAACACCGTGGTGAATGCTCTTTGTTCCCGGGGACGGGGTGAGGGGTGCCTGCCATGAAGGACGGGCGCTACTCGGAGGCGGGGTTGCAGTGTGCTTTGTCTCCGACCTGGGTCCGGTTGGTGGCCTTGCCGGTCTCGCGACGGCATTTCGCGGCCTGCACAGGGCCCTTACCAGTCGCCCGTGTGTGCTGGGGCCGGGATGGAGGATCACCTCCATGGCTGTGCCAGCGGCTGGCTCCACTTAACTAGTGAAGCCAGCTGCGTCGGTGCTGATATTCCATGCGTTGGACCCCTGCCGGATCTCCAAGCGGTAACCCGTGATTGGGAGGATTACATCCGAGTGCAAGCGGACCCGAGCGTGATATTCCTGGGCGCTGCTCGTGCCCGCGAGGGTGAGTCGCGTCATCAGCGCCAGGGGAGCATTGGAGAGTGACTTGGGTTCGAGGGTCATGGCGAGTCGTTGATTCTGGGTCTCGAGTCGCGACCTCCTGGATGCTTCGGTTTGGAGCTTCTGGAGCAGGGGGTCACGCCTGCCGGAATGTCTTGAGGGCGCGCTCGGTGAGGTGGGGCTCGATCCTCCCTGCGTACCGATCTATCCCGTTGGTGGGCAAGTCGCCTTGCCGCAGGCCGCGTAGCGTGGCCCCTCGGACTCGCCTTCCGTCATTCAGGAAACGGCGATCCCACCCTCGGGCAGTTATCCACAAGGGGGTCGGGGGAGAGCGGCGCCGGATCACGAGGAGACCGCGAGGTTCAGATGCGCCGCGTAGCAACAACGGAAGAAGGAGGTATCCGATCGTTGGCCTCCTTACCGAAGGGGGCCAACGATCGCATCATTGTCGAACCGGCCTTAGCGCGCCGATTCCACCAGCTTCGAGGCCGAGACAGCTTCTTTCACCGCGTCAGTGTCCTGCTTGCGGATCAAGACTTCCATCTGGCCGCCGACGAGCTGGCGCGCTGAAGCGGGCGGGAGGAAACGGAGCTCGGCATGGCGCACGTCGAGGATGGTCAATGCCGGTGCGCGTTTGATTGCACCCGTACGAAGCGTCTTCTCGCGCAGATCGGTGGCCCAGGCGGTCGCCACGACCGCAGATTCCGGTCGGATCTGGCCGACGTGATCTTCGGCTAGCGTCAAGCCGATGGCATAGATTGATCCAAATCCAAACTGGACGTCAACTGGACCGACTGCACGGACGCCGGCGAGGGGCGTTCGTACTTCGGACCAAGTGTTGGCGCCCGACCGGCGATGCAGGGCGATGCCATAGGTCGTGTCGAACCCACCTGTGACAGCGCGGGCAGCGATCCACAGTTCGCCGTCGGGGCTGAAGGCCGCGCGGGGAATGCCTCCGCGGCCGACAACACGAGCCTCGGGGGCGAGGCCAGCGCCGAGCGCCTGAGCAGGCAAGTCAATCTCCAGGATCGATCGTGCGAAGGCGCCCCGGGCCCGGGCAGAGAGGAATAGGCTCGTGCCCGGCCCATCACTGACTAACTCGACGCCGGAAAGGTCGCGGAAGAGAACTTCCTTTCCGTCGATCTCTGCCGTGAGCTCAGTGCTCCGAAGAACGGGCGCTCCGTTGCGGAAGACTTCGAGTATGGACTGGTTGCCCCCGGTCAGCTGTGCGACCACGAGTTCCCCCGCGTCGCCGTGACGCTCGACGTCGACGTCCAGAATGCCACTGTGGACTCCGGGCCAGCTGAGATCGATCGACTCCAGGGTCCGTAGGGCGCCGTCCACCGACGAAGTGCGCAGCTCATAGCGGCCCGCCTCAGCCACTCCCAAGTGGGATATGGCGCCCTTCATCTCGTGTCCCACCACCTCGACGGTGCGTCCGTCAAGCGTGATCGTTCGCAAGACGCGGGTGGGGGCTTCGGTGGCGTTGGCCGATTGACCTTGGGCGGTTGCGGCGAGCCCGAGGCACAGGAGCCCGAGGCCGGCGCGGGAGGTTGCGTTGTTACTTTTGCTCTGCTTCATCGAATAAGTCCTTTGTGGATAAGCGATCCAAGCTGTCACTTGGCGGAGCAGCGGATCGTGGGGGGGTGGTTGAAGGGGAACAGAAGGGAGGGGCGTGAACCGCCCCGGCCGAGGGTCCGGCCAAGGGAGGGGCCGCTGAAGCGATCTATGACCGACGGTGGGGGAGAATGGCTAGCCTCGCAAGGGGTGGTGCGAGAGACCTCCCCACCCTGCGGCTCGCCGCCGGCCTGTCGGGCCACGAAGTTGAGCCGGCGCCCTCAGGGGATAGGTGATCCAAGCTGCCACTTGGGCTCCCGATCCGCGCTCCCTACACCCGGGTGCCGCTGGGCGGCACCGGTCCTTGCTTGGACGTGGTGTCCTTCTGCGACCAGGGAGCCGGCGCGCCGCAGCTCGAGCTGATGCCGCCGCAGGCGGCGAGCAGCCTGCACTTCGTGCTGACCGGCGCGGCGCCCGGCGCCACCGTCGCCCTCGTGGGCGG
>CBFHHK010000265.1:0-3972 GCA_965655435.1 Planctomycetota bacterium
CTCCCCCCGGATAGGGCACGCCCGCGGTAGGACAGGCCTCTCCCAGGCGGTGAGCGCGTGGAGCCGGGGCCCCGCTCGGCCGCCACCCGGCGGACCCGGGAGCGCTGCCCCGGATGCCCGCCTGGGCCCCGGGGCCAACTGGGGCTGCAGGCCTGTAGGGCGCCTTGACGAGGTGGGGGCGGATGCGATGGCCACCTGCCAGTACACGGGGGGGGCGCCGAGGGCCATGGGATCCTCCTTCAGAGGCCGGCCGAGAAGGCTGGGCAACTGCAGGCTGGCTGGGCCCCGAGGAGGTTCCGGGGACCTGTTTCTCGGCCCTGCGGGCCATTCAGGCGGGGAACCGCTCCCAGTCGCCGCTATGATCCCGGGCTTCGAGCGAAACTCGCTCCCCGGTCCCAATCTTCTCGACCCGCAGCCCGAGGTTGCGGCGCCCTGATCCCATGAGCTCTGGCGACGTCATGTCCTTCACCGCTGCGCGCGTCCGTAAAGAGTTCCTCGAGTTCTTCGAGGAGCGAGGCCATCGAGTGGTGCCATCGGCGCCGGTCTTCCCCCAGGACGACCCCACCCTGCTCTTCACCAACGCAGGGATGAACCAGTTCAAGGACGTCTTCCTGGGCACAGGGTCCAGGAAGTACAGCCGCGCCACGGACACCCAGAAGTGCATCCGCGTCCAGGGCAAGCACAACGACCTCGAGGAGGTCGGGCGCGACACGTACCACCACACGTTCTTCGAGATGCTCGGGAACTGGTCGTTCGGGGACTACTTCAAGGAAGACGCCATCCAGTGGTCATGGACCCTGCTCACCGAGGTCTGGGGCCTGCCGAAGGACCGGCTCTGGGTGACCGTGTTCGCTGGAGATGACTCGGACGGCCTCCCGGCCGACGAGGACGCCGAGCGGATCTGGAAGGAGAAGACCGACATCGACCCGGCCCACGTCCTGCGATTCGACCGCACGGACAACTTCTGGGAGATGGGCGAGACCGGCCCCTGCGGTCCGTGCACGGAGATTCACATCGACCGCGGCGGCCCGGAGACGGATCCGGCGGACGGGGCTGACCCCGTCCACGGCGTCAATGCGGGCAACGAGCGCTTCATCGAGCTGTGGAACAACGTGTTCATCCAGTTCAACCGGCAGGACGACGGGAGCCTCGTGGAGCTGCCCTCCAAGCACGTGGACACCGGGATGGGCTTCGAGCGCGTCCTCGCCGTGCTGCAAGGCAAGCCATCCAACTACGACACCGACCTCTTCACGCCCATCTTCGAGGCCATCGAGGCGGCGACGGGCAAGAAGTACGGCCGGAGCTTCGACGGTGAGGCTGACGTGGCCTTCCGGGTCTGCGCGGATCACGTCCGGGCCTTCACGGCCGCGGTGGCGGATGGGGTCGCGCCGAGCAACGAGGGCCGGGGCTACGTGCTGCGCCGCCTCGTCCGGCGAGCCAGCCGCTATGGCCTCCAGCACCTCGACGCCAGGGAGCCCTTCCTCCACGCCGTGGTGCCCGCCGTGGTGGAGGTGCTCGGCGACTCCTTCCCCGAGATGCGCACCCGACTCGATCACGTCCAGCTCGTCATGCGGACGGAAGAGGAGTCGTTCCGCAAGACGCTCGACCGCGGCCTCGTCCAGTTCGAGAAGCTCAAGAAGTCCACGTCCGGCGAGGTCATCAACGGCGCGGACGCCTATGAGCTCTACGCCACCTTCGGCTTCCCGCAGGACCTCGTGGAGCTGATGGCTCGCGAGAACGGGCTGAGCGTCGACGGAGACGGGTGGGAGGCGGCCCGGGCCGCGCACAGCGAGGTCTCGAAGAGTGAGGGGAGCTTCAAGCAGATCCTCTCCGGCGAAGAGGCCGCGGGCATCGAGGGGACCCGAACCGTCTACCACGAGGACGCCGGCGGGCGGACCGAGTGCGAGGGCGAGGTGGTCCGCTTCTTCCCAGGAGCCGACGGGCGCGCGGATCGGTTGGTCCTCGACGCCACAGCCTTCTACGGCGAGTCTGGCGGCCAGGTTGGCGACGCGGGCATCATCGAGTCCCAGGACGGCACCTTCCGGTTCGTCGTAGAGGACACGCGGAAGATCGGGGACATCCATGTGCACTTCGGCACCGCCGACGGCGCGCCGGAGGCCGGCAAGGGGGCCATTTGCCTCGTGGACTCCGAGCGCCGGGCCTCGATCCGGGCCAACCACACGGCCACGCACCTCCTGCACCAGGCGCTCCGCGACACCCTCGGCGACCATGTGGCCCAGGCTGGCTCCTACGTCGGCCCCGACCGGCTCAGGTTCGACATCAGCCACCCGGGCCAGATCACGGACGAGGAGGTCCTCCAGGTCGAGGACGCGGTGAACGAGCGCGTCGCCCGGAACCACCGGGTCGACACCACCGAGGAGACCCCCGACGAGGCCAAGGCCCGCGGCGCGCGGGCCCTCTTTGGCGAGAAGTACGGGGACGTCGTCCGCGTCGTCTCCATCGAAGCAGAGGACTCCCAGCGGGCGTACTCCCTCGAACTCTGCGGTGGAACCCACGTGGCCAGCACGGGAGAGATCGGGCCGTTCATCGTGGTCTCGGAGCGCGCCGTGGCGGCGGGTGTCCGGCGGATCGAGGCGCTGACCCGCCAGGGCGCGATCGCGGCCTTCCAGGAGCAGCGCCGGCTGCTGAAGGAGGTGTCGGGCCAGCTCAAGGCCTCGGTCGACGAGATCCCGAGTCGGGTGGCCCAGCTCCAGAAGCAGGTCAAGGAGGCCAAGAAGCAGAAGAAGTCCGCCTCCGGCGACGCCGTCGGGCGGGCCTTCGAGCGAGTCCAGGGTGAGCTCGAGTCGCGCGGCGGCGTCTTCGCTGGCGCCATGGACTTCCCTGAGCTCGACCGTGAGTCCTTGCGGCTCCTCGGGGACCGGGTCAAGGGGTCGCACCGGGACCACGCGGTCGTGCTTCTCGGCCGCGCGGAGCCGGGTGACGACGGCAGCGGGGTGCCCTTCGTGGCGCTCTGTGGGGGCCAGGGGCTCGAGAAGGGCCTGAAGGCGGGCGCCCTCGCCGGGCTCGTCCGTGGACACCTCGGGGGCGGAGGCGGTGGACGCCCGGAGTCCGCCCAGGGCCAGGGGGAGCGCGCATCGGGCATCCCCGCCGCCATCCAGGAGCTCGCCGAGGCCTTCTCAGCGGCTCTTCGGTGACCCCTGGAAGGACCACAATCGTCGCCATGGGCAGATTCTTTCCCCAGGCGCTGGCCCCGGGGTTGGACCCGCGGCCCCCCAGCCGATAACCTTTTCCGCTCGGATCGCCGATCGGCGCCCCGACTCGCAGCAAGCTCAACACCAAGATGGCACACCCCAAGCGCCGGACCTCGAAGTCCGCCAAGAACAAGCGTCGGTCTCACCTGTCGCTGAACGCTCCCCAGGCACACCACTGCCCGAGGTCAGGCGTCCTGACTCGCTCGCACCGCATGAGCGAGGAAGCGACCCACTACGGGTTCGAGAAGGGCGGCCAGAAGGGCCGTGAGGTCTTCCAGAAGGACGACTCGGACTTCTGATCTGTGTCGCGTGGCGGACGCATGACGTTCGCCTTCGCGGCGTCCCTGCGCGCGGATCCCGTCATGGGGGACGTGTGCCCCTCCTCACACCGAACGCCCGCAGGTTCCTGCCAAGCCCATGGATCACGCCGATCGTATTGCTCTGGATGTCATGGGAGGGGACTCCGCCCCCGCATGCAACCTGGACGGTGCCCTGCTCGCCGTGGACCGGGGCGTTCCGGCGGAGCGCATTCTGCTGGTGGGGCGCGAAGAGGAGATCCGCGCGGGTCTTGAGGAGCGTGGGGGCAACCCCGGCTTCGAGGTGATTCACGCCGATGAGGTGATCGCCATGGACGAGAA
Organism: Planctomycetota bacterium; assembly: GCA_965655435.1. Classification (GTDB taxonomy): domain Bacteria; phylum Planctomycetota; class UBA1135; order UBA1135; genus Saltatorellus. The sequence continues at coordinate 3,851 of CBFHHK010000265.1, forward strand.
GCCGGCGGTGGCGCTTCGCGCCAAGCCGGGATCCTCCATCGGAATCGCCACGGGCGCGGTGAAGAGAGGGTTGGCCGGAGCCCATGTGAGCATGGGCAACACCGGCGCAGTGGTGGGGGCTG
>CBFHHK010000265.1:4070-5410 GCA_965655435.1 Planctomycetota bacterium
GCCACCGTCGGGCTGAAGACTCTCGAGGGGGTCCGTCGCCCCGGCATCGCCGTGACGGTTCGGCTCACTGGCAAGCCCGTCACCATCCTCGACATGGGGGCGAACGTCGTGCCGAAGGCGGAGCACCTCGTCCAGTACGGCCACATGGGCGCCGTGCTCATGCGTGACGTGGTGAAGAGCGAGCGCGCGCGGGTCGCGCTGCTGAACATCGGCGAAGAGTCCTCGAAGGGCACGGACCTGCTCCGCGAGGCCCACGCGGCGCTCGTCGAGTCCGACCTCGACTTCATCGGCAACATCGAGAGCAACGAGATCTTCGGCGACTCTGCCGAGGTGGTCGTGACCGACGGCTTCACGGGCAACGTGGTGCTCAAGCTGATGGAGGGCTTCTCCGGCTTCCTGCTCGGGCTCGTGGGACGCGAGATGGCAGCCCACGGCGCCGACTGGGCCCCTGAGATGCTCGGGACGGTCCGCAAGAAGGTGGACTACTCGGAGTACGGCGGCGCCTTGCTGCTCGGAGTCCGAGGGGTCGTGGTGATCGGGCACGGGCGCTCCGACGCCCACGCGGTCTCCAACGCCATCGAGCTCGCAGGTCGGGCACTGGACGCGGACGTCAACGGGAAGATCGTTCAGGGTCTCTCCGATCGCGCCCCCTCGACCTGATTGCGCCCAGTAGGGGCGGCTGGTCGTTGATCGCGGGGCTCACGTTTCCGATCATCTAGCACTCCCTGCGTGCACCGCGCGCCGAGCCTCCCCCTTCCCCCAATCAGTATGTCCAGCATCGTTCGAGTCGGAATCGCTGGCACCGGCCACTCGACCCCCCCGCGGGTCGTCACCAACGACGATCTCGCGGAGATCGTGGACACCAGCGACGAATGGATCACCCAGCGCACGGGGATCCGCGAGCGGCGGCATGTGGATGAGGGGACCAACTGCTCCGACCTCTGCACCGAGGCGGCCAAGAGGGCCCTGGAGGACGCCGGGCTCGAGGCCAAGGACATTGACCTGATCGTGGTCGGTTCCCTGACCCAGGATCACCTGATGCCCTCCGTCTCCGTGCTGATCCAGCGCAACCTGGGCTGCGAGAACGCGGGGGCCTTCGACGTCCTGGCGGCATGCACAGGCTTCCTCACGGCGCTCCAGACCGCCGAAGCCTTCGTCGCCTCCGGGAGGGCGAAGAACGTCCTCGCCATCGGCGGCGAGACCCTCTCGCGCTACCTCGACATGTCCGACCGGACGTCCTGCATCCTCTTCGGCGACGGCGCCGGGGCAGCGGTCGTCCGTCCGTTCGAGGACTGCCAACAGGGTGAGCTCCTGAGCCACACGCTCGGGTCGGATGGCTC
>CBFHHK010000266.1:0-2941 GCA_965655435.1 Planctomycetota bacterium
CCCGTGACCCCGGATGACTGGCGCATGGCCCGGCGCCGCTGCCTCGACCTACTTCAGGACCGTGACGCCTGCGCGAAGGTGGTGGTCACAGCAGACCGCGACGCGCGCGACTACGACGAACTCTTTGAGGACGTCGCCCGGAGGGCCGCGACCCTCCCCGTTTTCATTGCTCCGGTGACCCCCGTTGGCGGGTGCGAAGCGCCCGCACTCGACCACCTCGTCGAGGTCGTCGAGCACGCCCGCGAGCTGGAGCTCGACATCCGCGTTCTCCCCCAGGTTCATCGAGCCATGGGCATCGCCTGACGCCACGCCCGATCGATCCATGAACGAACCCACCGAAGTCGATCCCCCCGCGGACGCCGAGCACGACGAGCAGGCGGCGCAGCCCGCAGCGAGCGCCGCGCGGGCCTCCGTACCCATGCCGCGGGTCGCCCTCGTCGGGCGTCCCAACGTGGGCAAGTCGACCCTCTTGAACCGGCTCTGCGGCAGCCGCGTCGCGATCGTCGAGCCCACGGCCGGGGTGACGCGGGACCGGATCGCGGTCCCCGCTCGTCTGAGCACGCGGGACGGCGAGCGCTGGGTCGAGGTCATCGACACCGGGGGCCTCGGGATCGTGGACCGCGACGACCTCGGGCCGCACGTCGAGGCCCAGGTGGACACGGCCCTCAAGGGCGCGGACCTCGTGCTCTTCATGGTGGACGTGCGCGACGGGCTGACGCCGCCCGACAAGCAGGTCGCGAAGCTCCTGCGCGGGGCGGACGTGCCCGTGCAGCTCGTGGTCAACAAGGCTGAGGGCGGTGGGTTCGAGTGGGAGGCTGAGTCCTTCCATGCGCTCGGTGTGGGCGGCGATCCCATCATCATCAGCGCCCAGAACGGAGAGGGCATCGGCGACCTGCGACAGTGCATGGCAGATCACCTTCCGGGGGCGCCGGAGGAGAAGCCCTCGGAGACGCCGCTCATGAAGATCGCGGTGGTGGGGCGCCGGAACGCGGGCAAGTCCACGCTCGTCAACTACCTCGCGGGTGAGGAGCGCATGATCGTCTCGGAGATCGAGGGCACGACCCGTGACGCGGTGGACGTGGTGTTCGAGCGGGACGGCGAGACCTTCACGGTCATCGACACGGCGGGCATCCGCAAGCGCTCCAAGCTCGAGGACGCCATCGAGTTCTACTCGGACGCGAGGAGCCTCAAGACGATCCGCAGGGCGGACGTGGTGATCCTGCTCTTCGACGTGACGCGCAAGCTCTCGTCGATCGAGAAGAACCTCGCGCGCTACGCCATCGACCGCTACAAGCCGACGATCCTCGCGGCCAACAAGTGGGACCTCGTGCAGGGGCAGACCCCGGAGTCGTTCCGCGAGTACCTCGACGCGCAGGTCCCCGGCCTCGGCTTCGCGCCGATCGTCTTCCTCTCCGCCAAGGAGGGCCTGCGGGCGGACGACCTCATCGGAGTCGCGAAGGACCTCTTTGAGCAGGGTCAGCAGCGCGTGAGCACCGGCGAGCTGAACCAGGTGCTGGAGCGCGCCCTGGAGGCCCGGCAGCCCAGCTCCAAGGGCTATCGGGCGCGGGTCAAGTACGCCACCCAGGCGGAGGTGTCGCCGCCCACGTTCGTGCTATTCGTCAACGACAAGCGGCACATTGGCAAGGACTGGCTACGCTACCTCACGAACCGGCTCCGAGAGGAGCTGCCGTTCCACGAGGTGCCCCTGCGCATCGTCCTCAAGGACCCCAAGACGGTCTCGGAAGAGGCCGCGCAAGAATGAAGATCGCATCCCTCGCCCCCGCTCTTCTCCTGCTCCTCGTGCCTGCGTTCAGTGCGTGCGCGTCTGTGAACCGGGCCATCCCTGTCGAGCGGACCGTGTCAGCGAAGACGGAATTCGAGCTCTGGCAGGCGCTGCGCATCGCGGTGGACATGAGCGACTACCCGGTCGGTGGTGGGGCAGACTCCGGTAAGCGCGAGATCATCAGCGGGTGGAAGTTGGATCTAGCTCCGTACAAGGGCAAGGGCTTCCGGACGCGGGTCCTGGCGAGCTACGAGCCGTCGGCCTCGCCCGGGACCTCCGATCCCCTCGCGGCCTTCGAGGTGACCATTCGCGTGGAGAAGGACACCAACGAGTCGTACCGCTCTCTGGACCCCGCCTACGCAGACTGGGAGGGCGCCCCGGACGACCTCATCGCCGCGAAGACGATCATGCAGCGACTCGAGGCGCTCCTCGGCACGGGCGAGGTCCAGCCGGCCAACTGATGGCCGCCGGGCGGGGCTGCCCGCCCGACCCGACCTGACTTGACCCGACCCGACCCGATCCGGCCCGACCCGAGCAGGTCGTGGCGGGCCGGTGGCGTCGCCCCCTGGAGCGTCCCGAGACGAGAGCGTTCCACGAACTCGCGGCGGGGTGGAGATTGGGCTGAACACAGCGGCCCTCGCCTGCCGATCCGCTGCATGTGAACCTCTCATTCGTGGACCTGACCCGCGCCGGCGCTTCAACCGGCGGACGCCCGTCTTCCATCTCGTTGATCCGGGAGGCCACCCGGACCGGCTTGATGGCGCGGGGGTTTGACTGCTCCGCTGAGGCGGGAGCTGACCTGACCCTCGTTGACGTTCTCGACGATGGGCTAGCGCCTTGGACTGATACCGCGGCGAAGGAGGACCTCGGGGGCCGCTCGGGACCGATCGTCCTCCGTGTCCACTCCGCGCCCGGTGGCCACGCCCCCTCGGCGGGGCTGCGACAGCTCCTCGCCAGCGCAGACGGCGTGATCGTGTCCACCCGTTCGCACCTCGTTCGCCTCGGGAGCGCCGGGCTGCTCGCCGCGGATCGCACCGACCTGATCGCCCCGGCGGCGCCGGACGTGTTCGGCGGAGTGGGGAGGGCCGTGGGGGAGGGAATCCTCGTCCTGGGCGAAGAGCTCCCCGACGGACTGGAGCAGGCGCTCCATGGGCTGTC
>CBFHHK010000266.1:3040-5261 GCA_965655435.1 Planctomycetota bacterium
ACTCGGGTGCTCTCTCCTGGGGCCAGATGCCCACGACGCGGGAGCCGCCCGCCGCCTTGGTTCGCTCTTGCACCGCCATGAGGTGGCGGTGTTGACCGAGGCCGAGCATGGCGACGACGGTGTCATCGCGGCGGTCTGCGGTCAGCTCGGCCGGGCGCTCGTCGCCCCTGGTGGGGTGGAGCTCGCGTGCCAGCCGCACTGCTTCCCGGTCCGTTCCAACCCGACGACGCAGGACTGGTCCGAGGCCCTCCAGAGCGCGCTCGGCGGGGCTCCGGTCGCCGCGCCCCGGGAGGAAGACACCAGCGAACGCCTCGACCGCCTGGCGCGTGTCCTCTCCAGAGCGAGACTCCGTCAGGAATGCCCTCGCCCGTCTGCCGCCTGAACAACGCGCCGGGGTTACCCTGCCCTGACGATCCCCCTTGGACGATTCCCCCAACAACGCGTTCGAGTCCCTGCGCACCCTGGTCGTGAGGATGAGCCCCAGCGACGGCTTCCCCGCTGCGCTCGGGGGCGAGGTCGTCCATCGAGTCACGCTGGTGGGAAGCTCGGACGGCGAGCTCGGCCTTGAGGCCGGTGCCATCGGCCGCTCCCACGGTCTCATCGAGAAGCTCGGCGAGCTGCTCGAGGAGTTCTCGGTGGAGGCGGTCTCGCTTCCTGCCGGGGAGGCGCCTGACGACGATCAGCGCGCGCTCGTGGCCGCCGCGGTGGCGGCCTGCAGCCTCGAGGATGTTCTGCTGAGCTGCGGCGGCGAGGGAAGCCTCGCGGGCGCCGTGGCGGATCGCGATCGGCGGGCTGCGGCCCGGGCGCGCAGCGGCGATGACCCTCGGACCGTCACGGCCGTCATCTCGGCGTGGAACAAGCGCGAGGACGTGCGGGCCAACCTGCTCGGGATCCGCGCGCAGACGCGCCCCTTTGACGACGTGGTGGTGGTCGATAACCACTCGAGCGACGGCACGGCGGAGATGATCAGGGATGAGTTCCCCGAGGTGCGCCTGGTCGTGATGCCCAACAGCGCCTACGGCGCATGCGAGACCTTCAACGTGGGCTTCTCCACCGCGCTGACGGAGTACATCGCGATCCTCGATGACGACGTGGTGCTCACGCCCTGGTGGCTCGAGCGCTCCCTCGCGAGGATGGCGGAGGAGCCCGAGACCACCGCGGTGGTCTCCACCAAGGTCGTCGAGCCGGGGATGCCGGACAGCTTCCGGGACGCCGAGGCGCTCAACCGCGAGCGTTACATGAGCACCTTCCGCGGGTGCGCGAGCCTGGCCCGCAAGGAGGCCATCGACAAGGCCGGCGGTTACGACGAGCGACTGTTCATCTACGGCAACGAGCGGGACCTGACGTGCCGCCTGCTCAACCTTGGTTACCGCGTGCTGCAGTTCCCCGGCGCAGAGACCTTCCACCGGACGCCCTTCGGGCTGCAGATGGGCAAGCGGAGCCTCTTCTACCACGCCCGCAACGCGTGGCTCGGGATGCTCAAGTACGCGCCGGCCAGGGACCTCGCGCGCATGCCCTTCCTCGTGCTGACGAAGGTGCTGCTGCGGGGCCGCAAGGCCGAGGAGGCCGGCGAGGTCACCGACGCGGTCGGCACCATCGGGGTGGGGAAGTCCCTCCGCGAAACCAAGGGCGCCTGGTGGATCGTCACGCGCGCGCTGTTCAGCGTGCTGTACAACGTGCCGTACTGCCTCAAGCGCCGCGAGCCCGTCCGGGCGCCGGACTTCGAGCTGCCGCTGCAGTAGTCCTCCAGGACCCCGATCCCCGCCTGCACGATGGCCGAGCCCAATCAAAGCTCCGACGGAGCCGCCTCCCCGCTGGGGCCGATCTCTGTGGTGGTGGTGAACTACCAGGGAGAGGCGTACCTCGAGGCGTGCATCCGCTCGATCCAGGCGCAGTCGTTGCCGGTGGCCGAGCTGATCGTCGTGGAGAACGCGAGTACGGACGGCAGCCTCAACCTGCTCAACTCCCAGTTCCGGGGCGTCGAGATCCTCCGGATGGTGGAGAACGTCGGCGCGTGCACCGCGAGGAACGTCGGCATGCGAGCCGCGAAGTACCGCTGGGTCCTCCTCGTGGACAACGACGTCGTGCTCGCGGACGACACCCTCGAACACCTCGCCGGGGCGATCTCGACCGAGGACGGGGCTGTGATGGCGCAGCCCCGGAGCCTGTTCAAGGCGGACCCGACCCGGGTCCACTACGACGGGGGCGACTTCCATTACGC
>CBFHHK010000267.1:0-5253 GCA_965655435.1 Planctomycetota bacterium
TGCTGCACGGCTTGGGGTGGTGGCTCGAGCGGACGTTCGGTCGCTCGGTGGACCCACGCGCCGCGGCTGGTGGGCCTCAGCCTCCGAGGGCGCCGCGGGGATAGAGCGGGCCGTCCGCGGAGAGCGCGCTCTCCAACAGCGCGTGTGTCCAGCGCAGGTGTCGGCGCCGCTTGAGTCGCGAGCCGAGCCGCTCGTTGTCCGATCGGATCTTACGCTCGATGCGCCGGCGCACCTGAATCGCGCGCTTGGTCCTCCCGCTCTCGGTGAGCGCGAGAGAGAGGGTCGCGCTGATGACGATGCGGTCCGGCAGCTCGGCGCCGTGCTCGTCGGACAGCCGCTGTGCCTGCAGGGCGCAGCGGAGCGCCTCCCCCGAGTCCCCGCGCTCGCGTGCGAGGCGCGCTTCGACGGCCACGGTCAGCGCGAGGTGTCGCTGGAGCCCGAGCGCGGTCGAGAGGCGGTGGGCGCGGCGGACCAGGTCTGCGGCCCCGGAGAGCCCCTGCTCGCCGATGAGGATGCCCAGGAAGAGCGACGCCGTGGCCTCTCCACGGCGGTCCTCGGTTCGCCGTGCGGCGAAGAGGGCGTCCCGCAGCATGAGCTCGGCCTCCCGCTCCCGCCCGACGTCGGCCAGGAGCCGTCCATGTCGAGCAGCGACCTCCACCTCGATTCGTCCCTCGCCACCCCGCAGGGCGAGCTCTCCGGCCCTCTCGAAGGCGCGGTCGGCCATGCGCAGGCGTCCGATGAGGCGCCAGGCGCGGCCAGCCACCAGGCTCGACTCGGCTCGCGCGGCCGTCGCGCCGAGGCTCCGCTCCTTCCGCCGCAGGGAGCGCCGGAGCTGGGTGAGGGGCACGAGGGCGCCCTCGGGGTCGCCTTCGTGAATGAGGATCAGGGCGTCGAGGATGTCTGCGTGGGCGCTCGCGACAGGGTCGGGAGCGAGGTCGGCGGCCTCCCTTGAGCGGCGCCTGGCCTCGTCGAGATCGCCCAGCTCAAGGGCGATCCGCCCGGAGAGGCGAGCGATCTCCGAGCGGTCGGAGGCGAGCTGCTGGCCGCGGGCCACGCCGCTTTGCGCAGCGCGGGTGGCGAGACCTTCGGCGTTGCGCAGCAGCCCTCGAGCCAGCCCGAACTCGCCGCCGCCGATGGAGAAGCGAGCGTGGAGGAGGTAGACGCGTGCCCCATCGGCGGGGCGCCGCTCGAGGTCGAGCTCGAGCTCTCCTAGCCCCTCGAGGGCCGCGCGCTGTTCCGCGCGCTCGCCGAGCCGATCTGCGGCGCCAGCCAGCGCCACGAGGAAGAGGCGCCGGGGGCCTACGAGACCCTCATCGGTGTCGAGGGCCTCGAGACCCCAGCCCGCCAGCGTAGCGAGGCGGTGGGGGTGGCCAGCGCTCGCGAGGCGCCTGAGCATGCCGGGGAGGATCGAGAGCAGCTCGCCGAGGGCCTCACCCTCTCTCAGGTGGAAGGCACGCCTGAAGCTGGGCCGCATGCCGCGGTTGGCCTCGAGCTCGCCGAGCGCCCGCGCGACGGCGAGGTGCCCGCGTCGCCGACGACCGGGCGACATCTTGGCGAGGATCTCCTCGCGCTCGATCGGCTCCGCGAAGCGATAGCGTCCCCCGGACGGCACGATCCACCCCGCTCGGACGAGGTGGCTGAAGGCGGCCTCAAGGGTTCCCCGCGGGACGCCGCCCCAGGCGCGCGAGACCAGGGTGGCCTCGAAGCGGCTCCCGACGATCGCGAGGCGCTCGAGCCAGATCCTCGCGCGACCGTCGAGGGTCGCGAGCCGCTCGTTCACGGCCTCGAGGAGGCCCTTGGGGCGCGGGAGATCGTCGGGCGAGATCAGTAGCTCGAGGCCCTTGCCCTGCCCGGCGATCGGGCGGGCGAGGCCGCGCTCCTCCATCAGGCGCAGCACCTCCTCGATGCTCCCCGGGACTCCGCCGGTCCGTTCGTGGAGGGCGCGCGCCAGCCGGAGCCGGGGGACCGAGTGGTGAAAGGTGTGCTCGACGATCCGTAGGACCGCCGCCTCGCTGATCGGCTCGAGCGGGATGGTGACCGTGAACGGCTGCATGCGCCGCCGCAGGTCAGCCAGCCCCGCCGCCCTCCGATACCCGGCGCGCTGCCGCTCACCGAGCACCAGCAGCAGGCGCGTCTCCTGCAGGCCGCGGGCCACGCGCATGAGCGCGTCGAGGGTCGTCGTCCCCGCGAAGTTGATGTCGTCCAGGAAGATGATCGCCGGGCGAGACCTGCCCAGGGCCAGCATCCACTCACCGAGCGCGGCGGCCTCGGTGACCTCCTGATCCTCGTGCGCACGGGCCCCTGGGTCCAGCGCGTTGATCAGGGTGCGAGCGATGGGCGGCGTCACGGCGGCCTCGATGAGGGCCCTGGAGCGCTCGCCCGGCGCGACGTCCTGGGGGAGGTGCAGCCAGCGCCGGACCAGGGTCAGGAGCGTGGCGCCGGGGCGCTCCTCGGTCACCCGCTCGCAGCGCCCGTAGATGTAGATTGGCGGCGCCTCGGAGCGCCGCCGGATGAGGTGCACGAACTCGGTCACGAGTCGCGACTTGCCCATGCCGCGGTCGCCGCGCAGGAGGGCCACGGCGCCACCCTCGCAGGCCTGACTCCAGACCCCGGAGAGCTGCTCGAGCTCCATGCGACGGCCCGCCAGCGGGAGGTCGTGCCGTCCGGCCCAGGGGGTCCCTCCCGAGCGGTCGCCAGCCCCCTCCGAGAGCCTGGCCCGCCACCAGGGGGAGGCCTCTCCCTCTTCGAGGACGCGGGCGATGGTGGCGCAGGTCGGTCGATCCGCGGGCCTGGGCGCGAGCGACGCCAGCACGATCGCGTCGAGCAGGGGCGAGAGCCTCGGGACGAGGTTCGACGGCGGAGGGACGCCGCCGGACCGGAGGCGCTTGAGGTCGGGTGGAGCGCCGCAGGCTGGAGAGTCCACGGCGACCTCGAAGAGCAGCGCGCCGAGGGCGAAGGTGTCCGCCGTCGAGGCGGCCTGGGAACCGCGTTCGCGCTCGGGGGCGAGGAACCGGGGCGTCCCGAGGGCGGTCATCGACGCGCCTTCGCGCTCCGCGTGCCCGAGGTCCACGAGGCTGGCGCGGCCATCGCGGTCGAGGCGGACGTTGTCGGGCTTCACGTCGCCGTGGACCCAGCCAGCCCCATGGAGCGCAGCGAGGGCTGAGGCGAGTCGTGCGCCGATCGCCCGCACGGTGGGCTCCGGCAGAGCCCCGGTCGCCTCGAGCTCCTCGGACAGTGAGACGCCAGGGATAAAGTCCTGGAGCAGCCAGGGGCGCGCGACCCCCGCGTCCGCCGCAGCCTCCTCGGGGGCGGGGGCGGCGGCGGAGCGGTCGGCGAGGGGAGGGGTCCGTTCGGTCTCCACGAGCTGGTAGGTCCTGGCCACCGCGTCGTGGGTGAAGTCCTCCGAAACCCGCTGCTCGCGCCGGAGGGTGCCGACGGCGTCCGGGTCCTCGGCGAGCTCTGGTCGCAGGATCTTGACGGCCACCTCCCCGCCCTCGGCAAAGGGGCCCCAGGCCCGCAGCACCCGGGCGCGCCAGACGCGGCTGGTGTTGCCGAGCCCATGGAGCTCCAGCAACTCCAGCTCTGGAGCGCCGGACAAACGGTTGCCGTCGGGTTCCTGACGATCGTGAGCTGGACTGGGCGAGGTCATCTGGGCGCCGAATCGGTACCTTGTGCGTCCGAGGGTGGCGCTCCACCGAGGGGCCTGAGCCCGGAGACGCTCCCGGACCCCGAGTCTACGAAGCCCCGCTTGCTCCACGACCCTTGACCTTCCACGTCTACAACTCACTCACCCGATCCAAGGCCCCGCTCTCGACCATCGAGGAGGGGGTGGTCCGCATGTACAACTGCGGACCGACGGTCTACGGGCGCCCGCACATCGGGAACTACCGCAGCTTCCTGTTCGCGGACATCCTGCGGCGGTGGCTCGAGTACCTGGGGTATGACGTCAGGCAGGTGATGAACATCACCGATGTCGGCCACCTCACGGACGACTCGCAGGCCGACTCCTCCGGCGAGGACAAGGTCGAGGCCCGCGCGCGGGCCGAGAAGAAGGACCCCTTCGAGATCACTCGCGAGTACACCGCCATGTTCCTCGAGGACATGGCGGCGCTCGGGGTCAAGGAGCCCATGGCTCGGCCGCGAGCCACGGAGTACATCGACGAGATGGTCGAGATGGTCGAGGCGCTGATCCAGAAGGGGCACGCCTACCGGGTCGGAGACAACGTCTACTTCGACGTCACGAGCTTCCCTGAGTACGGGCGCCTCTCGGGTAACCGCGTGGACGACCTTGAGGCTGGCAAGCGCGTGGAGGTCAACGAGGAGAAGCGGCACCCTGCCGACTTCGCCCTCTGGAAGAGCGACGCGGCGCACCTCATGAAGTGGGACACGGTGTTCGGCGCGGACGGCTTCCCCGGCTGGCACATCGAGTGCTCGGCGATGGCGAAGGCGCTTCTCGGCGAGCGGGTGGATATCCACACGGGTGGGGAGGACAACGTCTTCCCGCACCACGAATGTGAGATCGCCCAGAGCGCGTGCGCCAACGGCGTGCCGCTCGCGGAGGTCTGGATGCACGCCAAGTTCCTGCAGGTGGATGGCGGGAAGATGAGCAAGAGCCTCGGCAACGTCTACACGCTGCCCGACGTGGTCGACCGAGGCTTCGAGCCGCGTCACCTGCGCTTCGCGCTCGTCCGCGGTCACTACCGGACCCAGATCAACTTCACCTGGGCGATCATGGATGAGATCCGTGCGCGCCTGGAGAACCTCGACGAGATCGCGGTGCTGTTGCATCGGGTGCTCGAGGGCGGGGCGTCCGCCGCAGATGGAGCCGGGAGAGAGACGCTCGCCGCTGCCATCGCGGGGTTCGAGGCGGGGATGAACGACGACCTCAACATGCCCGTGGCCCTCGCTGCGCTTGAGGGGCTTCGCAAGCCGCTCCTCGACGGCGCGCTCGGCGCGGACGTGGCGCGCGGGGCCCTGGAGTGGCTGGAGCGGGCCAACTCGGTCCTCGGGTTCGTCGAGACCGGCGCCCAGAGCGCAGACGCAGAGGTCGAGGCGCTCATCGAGGCCCGAACGACGGCCAAGGCCGCCAAGGATTGGGGCGCAGCGGACGCTGCCCGGGACGCCCTCACGGCGCTTGGGATCGAGATCCAGGACACCCCCGACGGGGTGGTCTGGCGGCGGCGCTGACGTCGAGTGCCACGGGAGGGGCCGTCGACCGACCTCCCCGTTGGCACTCCTCGTGCGGCAGGCCCA
>CBFHHK010000268.1:0-5231 GCA_965655435.1 Planctomycetota bacterium
GCGCGACGCGCCTCGTAGCTCTTCACCTCCGTGAGCGCGGCCCCGAGGGGGAAGCCCACGACCGTGCAGACCAGGACCCCGGAACCGTCCAGGATCTCCGCGCAACGACGGACCCAGGTGGAGTTGACGCAGACCGAGGCGAAGCGGTTCTCGATCGCCTCGGCGCAGAGTTGATCCACCTCCGCCTGGGTAGCGTCTGGCTTGAGCAAGGTGTGGTCGATGGCGCTCGCGATATCGCCGAGACGCGACGGGTCAGGGCAGCGGGCGCCCCCGTCCCCGGGTGCGGCCGAGGAGCAGACGCCGAGCCGGCAGGCCCCCGCCGCCACCAGCGGGCGCGCCGCCGCAGCGAGGTCGACCTGGAGGGAGAAGGAGGAGCCAGCCCCGTGGAGGCGCTCACCGGCGAGCAGCCGCGCTCCGATCTCGGCGAGGAGGTCCTCGAGGGCCGTGGGATCCAGGCCGTCCTGAGTGGGTTCAATCATCGAATCGCAGGGTCATGCCCGCCCCTCATCGAAGGTCCGGGCCAGCTGGCGGGTCCGCAGGTGAGCGGCCTCCACCTGGAGCGTCTTGTGGTGGCGCCGGGCGTGCCGCCCCTCGCCCTCCGCCGTGGAGAGGAACGCCGCGAGCACCTCGCGCGCCGCGGCGAGGTCCAGATGCCCGGACCCCAGGGTGAGCACGTTGGCGTGGTTGTGCTCGCGCGCGTTCCGCGCGGAGGCGGCGTTCCAGCAGTTCGCGGCCAGCACGCCCGGGACCTTGTTGGCCACCATCGCCGAGCCGATCCCCGCGCCATCCACGATGATGCCCAGGTCCACCCGGCCCTCCGACACCTCGCGCGCGACCAGGCTCGCGAAGTCGGGGTAGTCGACCGAGACCTCTGCGGTGTCCGGGCCGAGGTCCACGGGCCGCTCGCCCATCTCCTTCAGGAGCGGAATCAGCTGCGACTTCAGGTCATGGCCGCCGTGGTCGCTCGCCACCGCGATGCGCGCAGGACGGCGCGCGGTGCTGGCGACGGGCGCGAGCGGCTCCGCGGAGCGGCCGGTCACGAAGGTGACGCCCTTCTGGAAAGCAAGGTCCCTCGCCATCGGAGTGATCCGCGCGCGCGGCGGGATCACGAGCTCCGATCCCTCCGCTGCGGCCCGCACGAGCCCCTCGCCCACGAGCTCACGCTCCTCGGACTCACCGGGCGCGGAGCCCGGGCTCCCGACGCCTGGCTGTCCCATGGACTCCAACGCCACGGCGCCGGGGAGCGCCGCCTGCCCGACTGAGCCGGGGTCTGAGCCGGGGTCTGAGCCGGGGTCTGAGCCAGGGTCTGAGCCTGAGGCTAAGCCTGCCGGGGCCTGGGCCATGGCACGCCGCGCCGCGCGACGAGCGATCGCTCGCACCGACTGGCGCGGGTCGTTTCCTGCGGGTCCCTCGGAGCTGGACATCGTGCGCAGAGTGTAGTGCGGCCGCCGGAGAAGGTGCGGACCCTCCCGCCAGCCTTTGGATTCCTCATCTTCCTGCTTATAGTGAGGGGCAGAGGGGGACGCACACCCCCTCCCCCCCGCACCCCAACAGGACGCCGCCATGCGCACACTGCTCAGCCAGTTCTGCGAGGCCTTCGACGCCACGGTCCGACCCCTCCTCACGCCCATCAGCGAGGCCAACGCCGCGCTGAACGAGGCGGAGGGGGATCTCGGTATCCCCGAGGTACGAGCCGACCTCCTCGACCTTCAACACCGCATCCAAGGACTCGTCGACAAGGTCGCCGAACAGCAGGCTTATGTCCTCCTGTTCGGGCCGCTCAAGAGCGGTAAGTCCACGCTGATGAACGCCCTCGCGGGCACCTACGTCAGCGAGGTCTCGAGCCTGCCCGCCTACCCGTGCATGGTGTACCTCTCCCATGCCGAGGAGCGCGTGTTCTACGTCTCGCGCTACAGCGGCGAGATGGAACGCTTCACCGACCCCGCGGCCCTCTACGGGCACGTGAACGGCGCCCACGAGGAGCTGGCCACCAAGCTCCGCGCGTCCGAGGCTGCGGAGATCGAGTTCGACCCCTCGCGTCACTTCCAGGACGCGATCAGGAAGGTCGACGTGCGGCTGCCCGCGGGCGACCTCGCCCAGTCCGGGGCTGTGCTCGTCGACACCCCCGGGCTCTACAGCCGGATGAAGTTCGGCTACGACCGCATGACCAAGGAGTTCCGCGACTCCGCGTCCTGCGCCATCTTCGTGGTGAAGTCCGACAACCTGTTCCTCGAGCAGGTCTTCGAGGAGTTCGAGGATCTGCTCGAGCTCTTCAGCCGGATCTTCCTGGTGGTCAACCTCGACACGACCAAGAGCGACCTCTCCCCCGACGGGAGCCTGGTGCCCAGCCTTGAGCAGGAAGACCCGCTCCGGATCATCGACGCCTTCGAGAACCTCGCCATGAGCGCGCCCCTGAAGCGCGCCGCCGATGACGGCCGGCTGAAGATCTACCCCGTGGACCTCCTCCGCGCCGCGAGCCACCGGCTGAGCGAGTCGTCCGAGGAGACGCCGGAGGTCCCGGTCCGGGGTCAGGCCAACTTCGACGCCTTCCTCGAGGACCTGACCGAGTACCTCAACAGCACGGACTACCTCGTCGCGTTCCTCGGGGACAGCCTCAGGCGGGCCTCGTGCCTCCTCGGTGACCTCAAGGCCGTCTGCGACCACGACTCCATCACCGCCCTGCGGGAGCACGCGGACGCCCTCGACGCCCAGCGCCAGGAGCAGCAGCGACGCCGCCACGCGGTGCACCGGCTCCGCGCCTTCGACTGGCGCAGCGCCTTCCAGGAGCTCGACGAGAAGCTCGCCCCCTCGATCCGCGAGCGAGCGAGTGTCGCCAGCAGGGCCACGGAGAAGGAGCTCGACCGACTGGTGAACCAGTGGTTCCTCTCCGACGCCAGCTTCGAGTCGCTGATCAACGATGACCTGATCCCCCGGCTCGCAGGCTTCGAGGCCGAACTGACGGGCTTCGTGGCCGAGACCCTGGAGGAAGAGGTCCAGCCCGGCACCGCGGGGCTGCTGCTCCCCAGCAACATCGGCGCCGACCTGCACGCCGCGGGCATCGACCTGGGCGAACTCGGGCTTGAATCCCTGGGCGCGATGAGTCGGGACTCTGTCCTCGGTCACGTGACGGCGCCGGTGGCGCTGGAGCGCGTCCCGGTCAAGCGCAGCGTGCTCGACTGGCTCCTGCTCCGCTCGCAGGCCAGGTGCCGCCAACGCCTCTTCGGTGACGAGTCCAATCCCGCCGCGCGGATCCCCGTGGACCGCAAGACGCGCCGCCTCGGAGAGGACGGCCGGCGGGCGATCCTGCGCGAGATCGACCTCTTCAAGAGTCGCTTCTTCGTGGAGACGATCCAGCGCGCCCACCGCCACCTCGTGTCGCGCTACGCCGACTTCGCCGTGGACGCCATGGCCGAGCGGCTCGAGGCGCGCGAGGAGGCCATCGGGCTCCGCCTGCAGGACCTCGTGGACTCGCTCATGGAGCGACGCAAGGTGCTCAGCCACATCGCCTCGCTCCAAGCTCGCGCCAACGAGGTCCGCGGCGGGGTCGACGAGCTGACGGCCGCGTACGGGCAGACCGAGCCGGAGAAGCTCATCCAGCCGGTGCCCTCTGGCGGCCTCCCGAGCGCGCCGCAGATCGAGGGTGGCATCACCGCGATCCCTCTCCCCGCGACGCTCAACGCGACCGCCCTCGACCCGCAGGCCGAGCCCACGACCCCGGATCTCATGGAGATCCCCCCGCGGCCGATGCCGGAGGATGATCGCATCGGAGAGGACGAGCTCTCCGCGAGCTGAACGACTCGACCTCGGAGCGCTGCGACGGGGTCCCTCGGGCCCCAAGGCGCTCGAGTCTGCGGCGGCTTCCCCCCGGGGGAAGCCGCCGCGGCTCGTTTCGGGCCCGGACTCAATGGCGGCGCCTGTACGGGGCGCGGCGATGACGTTGATTCCCCGACGGCCGGGACCCCAAAGGACCGAGCCTCTTGACCGCTGGGACCGCTGACGCCTGGGACCTCTGACGCCTGGGACCACTGGTGCCTGGGACCGCTGGCCGCCGCGGACGACGGACGACCGCCACCCCGGGGGCCCGGTCACGAACCGAGCAGAGCGCCCGCCGAACGGATCTCTGGCCGACTCAGACACCCCGCGTTGGGGTCGCGCGTTGACGTCCCGCCGCTACTGGGACGGCGTCCCACCGGTCACGAAGACCGGGGGGCCCAGGGGCTCTGGCGCGGGCACCGGCGCTTCCTCGCCGCGCTGCATCGAGACCGCGATGATGGTGACCACGGAGACCGTGACAGCGACAAGGAGCACGCTCAGGAGCGTGCGGTGTCGGAGGGCGGGGAAGATGGTGCGCATGGTGGCCAGGAGCCCAATAGTCTCTGCCGCCGCCCCGACTTCCGGTTCAAAAACCGCGGGAAGTGCCGGGCGACGGAAAGCCCTCATCTCAGTTCAGGGCTCTCCTGAGACCGCGAGCGCGGTCCAGCCAGCTGGCGCGCAGGAGGTCGAACCGGCGTCGCGGCACACGCCACTCGGGGCTCCCCTCATCCAGCTCGTCGCCCAGGTCTCTGGCGTGCTCCGCCAGCACCGCTCCGAG
This sequence comes from Planctomycetota bacterium, assembly GCA_965655435.1. Classification (GTDB taxonomy): domain Bacteria; phylum Planctomycetota; class UBA1135; order UBA1135; genus Saltatorellus. The sequence goes on from CBFHHK010000268.1 coordinate 4,592, forward strand.
GAAGCCAAAGGCCAGGCGCGGCGTCCCGAGCTCGGCCAGGGTTCCACGGAGCTCGTCCTCGGTGATCTCGTCGTCGAAGTAGTCGCGGAGGAGGGCGCCCGGCGACTCGGTCTCCGGACCGCCGCTCCGGACCGCCACCAGGCGCTGGGTGGCCACCTGGGCGAGCTCCTGCCCCGTCCAACGGAGCTCGGGGATCGTGTTCGCCTTGTCCAACCGCATGTTCTTCAGCTCCTCGGGGGACGCGCCGAGGTAGAGCCGGCTCAGCTCGATGGGGAGGAACAGCTTGAGAGCGAGCCCCTCGAACTGGAGGAGCCGGTGCTCCAGGAGCGGCTCGACGAAGGGGCGCATGAGCTCCGCCCGACCCGAGAGCATGGTGGCCTCGTCCACGCGGTCCATCAGCACGTAGAAGCTGTCCTTGCCGAGCTCGCGCAGGATCGCCACGAAGCGCTGCAGGAGGACGAGGCGCGACCCGACCGAGCTCCCGTCCGGCAAGGCGAGGTCTCGCCGCGTGCTCGGGGGCACGAGCTGCAGCAGGCGCGCGAGGGGCTCGGGGTCCCTGGGGACGACGCGGATCGCGCGGATCGCCACGCTCGCGCGGCCCCGGAGCCAGAAGCGGCGGCCCGCGACCCACAGGCCCGCA
>CBFHHK010000269.1:0-5222 GCA_965655435.1 Planctomycetota bacterium
GCTCTCACGGGAGCACTATTGACCGAGGCAGAATTCAACGAAGGCGAACCGGCGTGGCGGCAGATGGAGGATCCGCTTCCCCGTTGGGACGACGAGACGCACGGTAGCCACGCTCCCCATCAGGACGTCGTGCATTCCCAGTGAAGCTCGGTGCCGCGTCGCATGTAGGGCGCGGCGACCATGCCTCAATCAGCGCGAGATCACGGCCGGAGCTTCGAAGTCGAGCTCCAACGGCGTGGTCCAGACGAGTTCGCTTCCTCGCCAGTACTCAACACGCACCGCTTCGTCCGAGATCACAAGCGTCTGACTGTTGCCATCCGTCAATTCGACGTAGCGCATGAAGTGGCGGACGCCGTTGACGTGCTGATGGAACATCACCCGGTCTCCATCGGCATTGACGAACGAGATCTGGTCGATCTCCGCGGCGTCGTCGGCCAGGCGAAAGCGCACCTGTGCTTCCCGATGCAAGGTGATGACGGCCTCACCGTTCTCGATGGTGAGCTTCTCTCGTGAGATCCACCGGGTGCTGTAGCCGGGGCGCGTGAAGACAAGCGACACGCTGGGATCCAGCGGGAGGGAGGTGAACATGAAGCGACCGCTTTCATCAGTCGCGATCGCCACCATCGCTGCGCGCTCCATGCGCGTTCCCCCGGCGCGTACGGAGGCGCGAAAGGTCTCACGCGACACCTCGACATCGACACCCGCCAACGCGTCCCCCGCCGCATTCACAACGCGACCGCTCAGTGGCGCGAGTGTGTTGCTATTCGCAAACCGCAGCACGGCCTTGCTTACGCCCGCTACCACCTCGGTGACCGGCGTCAGCTCCACGGTCTCCGGCCGCAGCGCGCAGAGTGAATACGCACGATCGGTCAAGCCGTCGAGAGTGAAGTGACCCGAGTCGTCGGTCACAACCGTATGCCAGAACGTCTCATCTCCTCTTAGGAGTGACTCGGCAGTGACCGCCGTCATGTTGCCATCTGCTGCAACAACCGAGACGTCGGTCACCCAGACCTTGGCACCCGACACCGCAGAGCCGTCGTCGTTCACAACCTGGCCCTCAATCGTGAGCGCAGTCGGCCCCAGTCGGAGCTCGACTTCACTCGGCCATGTTGGCGTCCCCGCGGGGCCAGTAGGCGCCGTGAACGTTGCGGGCAATCGGCCGGCTTGGAGAGCAACGATCGACGTGGCGCGCGACCGGAACAGTCCGTCCTCGTCGAGGTGGAAGAGGAACGTCCCATCCGACGCTGTCACCCGTAGGCGTTCATCGAACGCCACCGACGCACCCTCGACGGGCAGGCCCACCTCGTCTAACACGATTCCTCGAAGGAACCGCGCAGGATCGAGCGAGCGAAGCACGACCTCTACGTGCCCGTCGCCGTCACGCACGTCCTCGACGGCGACCTGTTGCTTCGCGAAGAAGCCGATAGCATCGGCAGATACGAGCGCCCCCGCACCCGTCGGCGCATTGGGAATCTCGAATCGCCCGGCGGCGTCCGCGGTCGTCTCCCACGACTGGTCGATGGTGCTCGCCAGCAATGCGTCATAGCGCGCGCGGAAGCCTTCGGGGAGCTCGAGCGTCACCGTCGCATCCGCGATCGCAGTGCCGTCCGTATCCACCACCGTTCCGTGCAGGTGCTCCGTACGCGTCACCACGACGAACGCTTCGTGGTCATCCTCCATGAAGCGAGCGTCCACCGTCGTCGTCAACAGCGTGACCCAATCCGGTGACGCAGCCACCCAACGGAAGCTCGCGGCCCGCGCGGATGCCCCTAGCTCGAAGGACAAGGCTCCGTTCGCGTCGCTGGTGATCGTCAAGTGCGAGGGGTCCGCTTGGTCGGGCCGCAACACAATGCCCGCGCACGGTGTGCCGTCTGCGTCAACGACGCGCCCACGGAACGTCTGAACGGCCACAGTCGTCTCTGGCTCCGCAGGAGCCCCTACGGCATCAGCAGCCCCCGCAGATTCGCGGTCCGCGCGCGGCTCCGCAAGCTCCAACGACGGGGCCGCGATGGCTTCTACGGGGCCTTCATCTGTGACGCGAGGCGCGAGGTCCGAGATCGGTTCGATCGGGCGCGACTGCAGCGTCGTATGAACCAGTAGGAAGAGTGCGACGGCGGTGCCGAGGGACACGAGGACTTTCATGGCGAGTGACGATGCGAGGAGTGCGCCGACCGAGGCGGTGAACCCTCCGGCGGAGCTGGGAGAAGCGAGTGATGACAGGTCTGCCGAAGTCGATGCGAGCGATGCCTCGGGAGACGCAGGAAGAGGGAGCCGCAGGGCGACTGCGGACCAGGCAGACCGCGAGCCGTACGACCCATCGAGCCGATCGCGCAATTGCCCACGGGCACGCATCAGCCGACTGGTGATGGTGTTCACAGGAACGTCCAGCTGCTCGGCGATCTCCGTCGGCGTTCGATCCTCGAAGTAGCGCAGAAGAACGACGGTTCGATACCGCTCATCGAGTGCGTCAATCACTCCGACCAGCTCGCGTTGGAGCTCGAAGCGCTCCTCGACCTCGGCAGGGTCCGCTGCCTCACCTGGCGCAGCTTCCACCGCCACCTCCTCGCGATGTTGCCGTCGAGCCGTGCCGCGCCACTCCTTCTGCGCCTCGTTGCGAAGCACGCTGTGGAGCCAGGCCCGGGGCTGCGTCAGCCGCACCCGCGCAGGCCAGCGCAGCGCGGAAAGGAAGGTCCGCTGTACCAGGTCATCCGCGCTGGACTCGTCACGTGCGAGCCGCCGGGCGAGACCACGGACCCAATCGAGATGTTCGAGCAGCTCGCTGGGATCGAGCGCCGCGGCGCCCTCAGCGGAGGAGCTGTGATGCTCCGTAGTGGGGTCTTGAGAGTTCGACATAGGACGTTCGCAAGTGGAGAGCCCACGCCGCGACGAGACTATGCACCGATCCTCGCAAATTCCTGCCGATTGCCCCTGCCGGTCGCCGCGGTGGCTGCCGGAGGCCCAATTCCCATCCCGAATTCCAGGCTCGGACCCTGCCGATGGCCCGGTGGCACGGAGGCCAGGCCCTCTCGGGCCTACGGCTCACAACGCCGCCTCCATGCTCACCCAGTCTCGAATGCGATCCAGGCCGCGGTAGTACCAGCCCTTGACCGTCCCCGTCGGAGCCTCCAGCGCCTCGGCAACCACCTCGAAGCTCATGTCCTGGAACAGCTTCATGCGGATGACCTCGGACGCCGGTGAGCCTAGGCGCTCGAGATGCTGCAGCACGAATTCGTTGGAACTTCGGACCTCGGTGGGATCGATGGGAGGGTCCCACGCCGCCGTGTGGTCGAGGGCATCGTCCCAGCTCTTCTCACGACTGCGACAACGCGAGCTTGCATGTTCTCGCAGCCCGAAGCAGCAGAAGCCATACAGCCAAGTCTCCAGTCGAGAGCACATTGATCATAGAGCGCTTCAGCGGCCCCTCCCTTGGCCGGGCCCTCGGCCGGGGCGGTCCACGCCCCTCCCTTCTCTTCCCTCTCAGCCACCCCCCGAGATCCGCTGCTCCGCCAAGTGGCAGCTTGGATCGCTTATCCCCCAAGGCACCGACTCCACCATGCTCGCACTGCTCGCACTGCTCGCACTGCTCGTCTCGTCTACGCCCGCCGCTCATCCATCCGTCGTCCCGGACACGGTCATTCTCGTGCCGGGGACCAACTACGCCGGGCGCATCGAGGCCGACGTCATTCTCGTGCCGGAGGGGGTCACGATCTCGCTGACCGAGGGGATCGAACTCCACGCGCACGAACGACTGCAGATCGACGGAGACCTTGCGGTGAAGAGCGGGTCCGCCGATCTCGGAAGATCGTTGGACCTGACCCTGATCTCCGACGACGTGCTGACCGTCACCGGGTCCGTTCGTGCTGGAGACGGGCGGTCGCTCGGCCACCTTCCGCCCCCGAGGAGCGTCGGAATCGCCGGAGGCCGCGGTGGTCACGTGACCCTGTCCGCGCCGGACGTCCTCGTCGTGGGGACGGTCCGCGCGGGCCACGGAGGAGACGGTGGCGCGGGGGCTCCCGGCGGGGACGGCGGTGCGGTGATCCAGGTGGGTGAAGTGCAGACCGATCGACATCTGCTCCCCGGGTGGGTCGACAGCGCAAAGATCGACTACTCGGTCCGGATCAGCGGGGACGGCGGCGATGGTGGGGATGGATACGGCGCGCACGCGACCGGCGGTGACGGCGGGGATTCCGGAGCGGTCGAGGCCCACGGTCACCCACGAGTACTGGACGGGAGCTGGACCTCCCCGGAACCCCTCGGGGACTGCGGGGACGGTAAGACGGGCAGTAAGCCGAACAAGAACGAGGGAGGCACGCCGGGAGACGGAGGCCGGGGTAAGGACGGTACTCAGGCATCGCCCAACGGAAGTGACGGTGGTGACGGGGGGGATGCACCGTCCGTTTCCGGCGCTCGTGCTCAAGACGGAACGGATGCGACGGACTGCTGCGCTGCGACCGACCCCCAGTCGATCGGAAAGAAGGGGGGCGACGGCGGTGAGAGCGGAGACGCTGAGGGCAAGGCCGGTGGCAAGGGCGGAGACGGCGGAAACGGCTATCGAGAGTCGGACGAGGACCCGTTCGTGGGGCGTGGTGGGAACGGCGGCGATGGAGGCGACGGCGCGTCGGTGACGCTCGCGCCGGGTGGCGCTGCCGGCGACGGCGGTGACGGAAAGGCTGGAGGAGGAGCGGCTGGGACCGGGGGCGCCAGCGGAGCTGCGACACCTGGAGGGCAGGGCAAGAAGGGCGTCGGTGGCGCGGGTGTGCAGAACGGGATCGATGGAACGAGCGGATCGAGCGGGTCGACCAACGGGGGCGGATTCGGCTCGAATGGGGTTCCCGGTTCGACGTGTGCGTCGTGACCCGCGCCGGGTCTCGGGCGAGGTCCGGTCGCATGGACCTCGCGTCCGGCCGTTCGCCGAGATGTCCACGGGACCGAGCCCACGGGACCGAGCCCACGGGACCGAGCGCACGGGAATGAGCCAACGGGAATGAGCCTGGGAACGCGGAGGGCTCCGGGCCCGTTCTCTCGTCCCCTGGCGTGTCCGGGAGGCGGCGAGACGATCCGCCGGAGATTCCCTCGACGGATTCGTGTTGCTCTCCGGGGCTCTCGCGGAGAGTACCCCCCGTGAAGGACGCCTCGACTCGCCTCCCTCAAGCATCTGCGTCTCCGCGCCGAGCCCCCACCCCTCGCGCCCGCACGACCCGAGCCCCAGCTGCGCTTCGCCT
>CBFHHK010000270.1:0-5103 GCA_965655435.1 Planctomycetota bacterium
TTCAGACGTGCCGGCTGCGAGGTCGCATTCATCGAGGACGCCGTTGCCGTTGCAGTCGACGGCGGTCCCGGCGGCGAGCTCGCAGCTGTCGAGGATCCCGTTGGCGTTGCAGTCAGGCTCCGTCCCGCTGGCGATCTCGCACTCGTCGGGGATGCCGTTCCTGTTGCAGTCCTGAGACGTCACTGCCGCGATGTCGCATTCGTCGGGGATGCCGTTGGCGTTGCAGTCCGCGGAGGTCCCGGAGGCGAGGTCGCAGTCGTCCAGGACGCCGTTCCCGTTGCAGTCGAAGGCGGTGCCGGCGGAGAGCTCGCAGCTGTCCAGGACGCCGTTGGCGTTGCAATCCTGCTCCACGCCGCTGGCGACCTCGCACTCGTCGGGGATGCCGTTGCCGTTGCAATCTTCGGAGGTCCCGCCGGCGATATCGCACTGGTCAAGGACGCCGTTCCCGTTGCAGTCGAGCGCCGTTCCCGCGGCCAGTTCGCAGCTGTCCGGGATCCCGTTGAGGTTGCAGTCCTGCTCGGTGCCGCTTGCGATCTCGCACTCGTCAGGGATCTGATTGCCGTTGCAGTCCTGGGACGATCCGCTGGCGAGGTCGCAGCGGTCAAGGACGCCGTTCCCGTTGCAGTCGAATGCCGCACCTCCAGCGAGGTCGCAGCTGTCCAGGATGCCGTTCCCGTCGCAATCGCTGGCGGTGCCGGCGGTGAGCTCGCAGGCGTCGGGGATGCCGTTGGCGTTGCAGTCCATCGCGGCCCCCGCGGCGATCTCGCAGCTGTCGAGGATGCCATTCGCGTTGCAGTCCTGCGCGACGCCGCTGGCGATCTCGCATTCATCGGGGATGGAGTTCCCGTTGCAGTCGCTCGAGGAGCCGCTGGCGAGGTCGCAGGTGTCGGGGACGCCGTTGCGGTTGCAGTCGACCTCCGTGCCGGCGGCGATGTCGCAGCTGTCCAGGATCCCGTTGCCGTTGCAGTCCTGCTTCGTGCCGTTGATCAGCTCGCAGGTGTCGATGATGCCGTTGCCATTGCAGTCTGCCGCGAACCCCTGGACGATCTCACAGCTGTCGGGGATGCCGTTGGCGTTGCAGTCCTGTTCCGTCCCCAGGGCGAGGTCGCAGTCGTCGGGGACCCCGTTGCCGTTGCAGTCGCGGGCGAAGCCTGCGGCGATATCGCACTCATCCAGGACCCCGTTGGCGTTGCAGTCGAAGGCCGCGCCGCTGGCGATCTCACATCGATCAGGGACCCCGTTGGCGTTGCAGTCGACCTCGGACCCGTTCGCGAGCTCGCAGCTATCGAGCACTCCGTCCCCGTCGCAATCAAACTCGGTCCCGGCGGCGACCTCGCAACGGTCAAGGATGCCGTTGCCGTTGCAATCGAATGCCGTTCCCGCGGCGAGCTCGCAGCTGTCGAGGACGCCGTTGCCGTCGCAGTCCGTCTCGAGCCCAGCGTTCACCTCGCAGATGTCGATGAAGCCGTTGCCGTTACAATCCGCCGCGGCCCCGGAGGCGAGCTCACAGCTGTCGGGAATGCCATTGGCATCACAGTCGCGGAGGAGGCCGGCGGCGATGTCACACTCGTCGGGGATATTGTTGCCGTTGCAGTCCAGCGCGGCTCCGGACGCCAGCTCGCAGCTGTCGGGCACCTGGTTCCGATTGCAGTCCTCCTCCAGGCCTGCGTTGATCTCGACGAGGTCGTTGATGCCGTTGCCGTTGCAGTCGGGGAAGGGCGTCAGGTTCTCGTACCAGCTCACCGTGTCATCGCCGACGGAGGCCACGATGATGTCCGGGTCGAGGTCGCCGTCGAGGTCGCCAACCCCCAGGCCGACGGGATAGTCCTGGGCCGTGGAGATGACCTGTTGCGCGCCGAAGTTGCCGCCGCCACCGCCGCGGTACCAGGCGACCTTGTGGTCGAGCGCGGAGACGGAGAGCACATCCAGGACGCCGTCTCCGTCGACGTCAGCCGCCTCGATGGACTCCACCAGGTCCGCGTTCAAGGTGATGATCCGCTGCGGTCCGAACAGTCCTCCATCGTTCGCATGCCAGGCCACCTTGTCGTCGCCGAGGGACGCCGTGATCACGTCAAGGTCACCGTCGCCGTCGAGGTCGGCCGTGCGTATCGCCTCCGGCAAGAAGGCAGACTGGGTGATGACGTGCGGTCCGGAGAAGTTGCCGTTGCTCAGGTTGAGGAAGAACTCGACGCGGTTCGGGTCGGAGGTGGAGAGGACATCCATGAGCCCGTCTCCGTCGAGGTCGGCGGCGTGAACCGACTGGACGAAGTCCGACTGAATCGAGATCAGCTTTCGAGCGCTGAAGGACCCGCCGCCGGTGTTCTCGAAGTAGGAGACGGAGTCGTCGTCTTGTGAGGCGACGAGGACGTCGACCTCGCCGTCACCGTTGAGGTCGGCGGGCCAGATCGAGCGGGCGCCGAGACAGGTGGTCGAGATCGACCGACCGAAGGCGAAGGTGCCGTTGCCCAGGTTCGAGAACCACGTCACGCTGTCATCCCCTTGGGAGGCGACGAGCAGGTCCATGTCGCCGTCGCCGTCGACGTCCGCAGCCTCGACGCAGACGGGTCGGTCCAGCGAGGAGGGGATGTCGATGGCCTTGTCAAAGAACCCGCTCCCCAGGTTCTTGAAGGTGGTCACCCTGTTGTCGGAGCTCGAGACCGCAGCGACGTCCAGCCTGCCGTCCCCGTCGATGTCGACGGCCACGGCGTCGTAGGCGCCGTCCATCATCGAGTCGAGCACCTGCTGCGAGTTGAACGTCGTCTGCGCCGCAGCCCCCTGGGAAGCTGCCAGGCAGGAGATCCCAACGACCGAGCCGCGACGAAGCCAGCGCAGCATTGGCTCGAGCCAGCGCTGGGTGTGGTTCGTAAGGGAACTGGAGAGCACGGTTGGGGCGACGGCTCGGTGGAGGTTGACCACGGGCTCAGCGGAGACGCGGCCGCCGGTGGCCGAGCCTCGGGTGGGGGAGGCCAGGGAGATTCGGGGACAGACCTGCGCTTTCGCCGGTCGACGCGATGGGAAAGGAGGTGGGGGGCGCCGAGCCCGCCGAGATTCACTCTATGGAGGGCCACGAAGTACGCCGCAGGCGTCTCGAATTGCCCACGGCGGGGGTCGAAGCGAGACACTCACCGGCGCACAGCGTGGCTCCCGCCCCCTTTGTGAGTGGAGAAGTGGGCTTGAGGAGACGCGGGCCGGCGGGCGTCCCCGCGTTGGGTCGCGTCGGCAAAGGGCGGAGCCCCGCGGGAGGCCTAGCTCCGGTGACTGCAAGCCGGGGCGGCCTCAGGCCTGCCCGGGACGGGCCCCAGGCCTGATTGGAGGGACGTCTCTGTTCGGGGTGGGGCGTCGCCGCTACGTTCCTCACCCCGCTCCCCTTCCCTCGCTCGGCGGCGGCCACTCGACTGCCTCGACTTCCGGCATCGAGCCTTGAAGGGTCCTGTTCGCAGGGCCCGGCCCACCTCCCTCGCCTCCGAGCCGACACGACCAGCCAAGGTCGAGACCGATGACACCCGCAGCCAACTCCACCGCGCCTGGCCCTGACCTCCCCGAGATCACCGACCGGAGGTTCTTTGGACACCCCTTGGGGCTCGCCATCCTCTTCTTCGCGGAGATGTGGGAGCGGTTCTCGTACTACGGGATGCGGGCGCTGCTGATGTTCTACCTGACCAAGCACTGGCTGTTCTCGGACGGCGATGCGGGGGTCATCTACGGCGCCTACACGGCGCTCGTCTACATCACGCCCGTTCTCGGCGGCTACCTCGCGGACCGCTACCTCGGTCAGCGCAAGGCGGTCCTCTTCGGCGCGGTCCTGCTCACCCTCGGCCACTTCTTCATGGCCTTCGAGGGAGATGGGGGCACGGACTCGGCGGCGCTGAGCGTCTTCTGGCTCGCCCTCGCCTTCATCATCGTGGGCTCGGGCTTCCTCAAGGCGAACATCTCCGTCATCGTCGGCCAGCTCTATCCGCTGAAGGACGTCCGCCGGGACGGCGCCTACACGATCTTCTACATGGGGATCAACCTGGGCGCCGCGGGCGGCGCGCTCCTCTGCGGATGGCTCGGCGAGAAGTACGGCTGGAGCTACGGCTTCGGCGCCGCGGGCTTCGGCATGCTGCTCGGGTTGCTGGTCTTCATGTGGGGGAAGCCCCTCCTCATGGGCCGCGGCGAGGCGCCGTCGGAGGCCCGGCTCAAGGACCGGTCCCTGGGACTCCCCTTCGAGTGGATCCTCTACGCCGTCGGCGTCGGAGCCGTGGGGCTCTGCTGGTACCTGATCCAGAACCAGGACGTGGTCGGGGCCTTGCTCTGGGGCGTCGGCCTCGCGCTGATCCTGTTCGTCCTCGGGATCGCGACGTTCCAGCTCGCGCACGGCTCCGTCGACCGCGCGCCCAAGGGGCCGCTGCAGGTCTACATCGCGGGCAGCGTGATCGCCGTGCTCGGCTACCTGCTCCAGTACGCGCCCGTCGCGCTCCCCAACTCCGCGCTCAGCGGCCTGATGGGTGTGGGCGGCCTGATGGCCGTGGGCTCCACCCTCCAGCAGGTGGTCACCTTCCGGAGCCCGTCCAGGGACCGGATCTTCGCGGCGACCTTCCTGATGGTGGGCTCGATCCTCTTCTGGGCGCTCTTCGAGCAGGCGGGCAGCTCCCTGACCTTGCTCACGGACCGCATGGTGGATCGGAGCCTCGCGGGAACAGAGGTCCCCGCGTCGATGTTCCAGTCCATCAACGCGATCTACATCATCCTCCTCGCCCCGGTGTTCGCCTCGATCTGGACCCTCATGGGCCGCCGGGGGATCGAGCCGTCGGCGCCGGCGAAGTTCGGCCTGGCGATGATCCAGCTGGGCGCCGGCTTCCTCGTGCTCGTCCACGGCGCGGAGGCGGGAGAGCTCGGCGGACTGATCCCGGTGATCTACATCCTGCTGATCTACCTCCTGCACACGACGGGCGAGCTGTGCCTCTCGCCGGTGGGGCTCAGCGCCATGAACCGTCTCGCGCCCGCGCACCTGGCGTCCATCGTGATGGGCACCTGGTTCTTCGCCTCGGCCACGGGCAACTTCGTGGCGGGCAAGATCGCGGCGGCCTCGGGGTCGGCTTCGCTCGAGGGCGGGAGCGAGGA
>CBFHHK010000271.1:0-5043 GCA_965655435.1 Planctomycetota bacterium
CCTCGCCTTCGGTGGAACGCGCAGTAGACGTGCAGCGGGTCGCCGAGGTGCCCTGGTCCAGAGCGGCCAGGCTCAGCCTCGCGTCCTGCGGCGCGGAGGCATCTCAGCCAACCGCTCGGGGGACACCACGGCGGGCCCCAGCAAGGACCGCCCCCGCATGCTGCGACGCTCACGGGCAGGCCTGGAGCTGTCTTGCGGGTCACCGCTTGGCCCACTTCTCCGCGCTGGGGTCCTCCGCGGGCTCCAGCGCAGCGGGCTTCATCGCAGCGGGCGAAAGAGTGGCTCCCCGAGCAGGATTCGAACCTGCGACACAGCGGTTAACAGCCGCTTGCTCTACCAACTGAGCTATCGGGGATTGAGGCCGAAGAATAGCCCCCGAAGAGGGCATGTCAAGCGAGTCCATCGGGTCCCTTGCCGGTAAGTCTGAAGTCCAAAGGCGAAGGGGGGTGGCCAGGTCTGCCTTCCTGGACCTGCATCGACCCCTGCACCCACTTCGAGACGTGGGGCGGGGCGCCACGTGGCGTTGCAGGGGAGGATGCTGATCCGTCGCCGGACTCGGGAGCCGCCGTGAGGTCAGTACTTCAGGCCGAGCTTCTTGAGCTTCGGTGCGATGACCATCCGGCAGTAGCCCTGGGAGGTGTTGTCGAAGTAATAGCCCTGGTGGTACTTCTCGGCGGGATAGAAGGTGGCGGCGGCGCTGACCTCGGTGACGATCGGGTCCGAGAACGTGGGCTGGACGTCCCGCTTGGACGTCTCGGCGATCTTTCGTTGCTCGTCCGAGTGGAAGAAGATCGCGGAGCGGTACTGCGTGCCGCGGTCGTTCCCCTGCCGGTCGAGGGTGGTGGGGTCATGCAGGCGCCAGAACCAGTCCAGGAGCTCGGCATAGCTCAGGACGGACGGGTCAAAGGTGACCTTGACCACCTCGGCATGCCCCGTGCTCCCGGTGCAGATGTCCTTGTAGGTCGGGTCCAGGGTCTCGCCGCCCGTGTAACCGGACTCGACGGACTTCACGCCCTCCACCTGCTCGAGGACGGCCTCGATACACCAGAAGCAGCCGGCACCCAGGGTGGCGACCTCTTCGGACGGGGCCTCGACTTGATCGTTGTTGCTCATGGGGTCGTTGAGAGTGGGGGCTGGAGCCACGGCCTCGCCGGGGCTGGAGTCAGCGGCCCCGCTTTGGGCCGCGCCTTGGATCGTGGTGGAGCTGGGCTCGGCGTCGCCACCGTCGCGGGGCGCGACGTCCGCGAGGACCCCATCCGCACTCGCGGCACCCGCGTCGGCCACGCCAGCGGACTCATCGGCAGGGCGCGTGGCGGACTCGGAGCCGGCCGCGCTCTCGATGGACGGCGGCGCGTCTCCGGTGCTGCAACCCGGAGCGGGGACGAGCGCGAGGAGGAGGCCCAGCGTGAGCGCAGGAGCGGAAAGGCTCGGCGAGAGGCGAATCATGGTCAATCGGGGTCAGAGGTCCTCGAGCAGACGGAGGGGGAGCCGAATCGGCTGAACCACCTCCCGCTCCATCATGGGCTGAGACAACCAGAACTTCGCGGGCCGGGGATGCTCGGTTTCGGTCAAACCTGCGCTCCGCGCCGCCCAGCGACAGATTCGCTCTGGGGTCATACCGGCGCGACGGAGCTCGTCCAGGGTCACCGCCCCGTCCCTCTTGGCCAGCCTCTCGCCCCTGTGGTCGACGACGAGGCGGACGTGGGCCTGCTCGGGGCTAGCCACCCCCAGAGCCCTCGCCAGGAGGATCTGGCGGGCCGCGCTCGGCATCAGATCCTCGCCCCGCACCACCTCCGTGACCCCTTGAAAGGCGTCGTCAACAGCGGTGGCGAGCTGGTAGGAGGCCACGCCGTCCCTGCGGGCGACGACGAAGTCCCCGGCCGTACGCGCCACATCAATCTCCGCGGGTCCCATGAACCGGTCGACCCAGCTCACGGGTCCGTCGGGGACCCGATACCGAAGCGCCCGGGCCCCTGCGGGGGCCTGGCGAGCCCTCGAGGGGTCCTGGCGGCACGTCCCCGGATAGCGCGTCTCACCCTCCGAGGCGTGGGGGGCGCTGACCGCGCTGGCGATCTCCTTGCGCGTGCAGACACAGGGGTAGATCGCCCCATGTCCCCCGAGGCGGGCCAGGGCTTCCTCGTACGCCGCGGTCCTCTTGGACTGCAGAAGCGGCTCGCCGTCCCAGTCGAGCCCCAGCCAGGAGAGATCCTCAAGGAGCTGGTCGGCGCTACCGGGGACGGTGCGCTGCTGGTCGAGGTCATCGATCCTGAGGACCACTCGGCCCCCTTGCGCGCGGGCTGACCACCAGGCGAGGAGGAACGACCGCGCGTGCCCGAGGTGAAGCCGCCCGGTCGGTGACGGTGCAATCCGCCCGACGACCGTCATCTGTGCCCGCTCCCGCTCACGCGGCCGAGGGAGCCAAGGGGCGCGGCCCAAGCCTCAGGGGCACCGACCCGCCCCTGGCGAGAGGTGCCCTCGCTGGTGGGGGCGTCAGGGGCCGCGATGCCCGCGCGCGCAGAGCCCACGAGCGCAGAGCCCACGAGCGCAGGGCCCACGAGCACAGGGCCCACGAGCACAGAGTCCACTCGCACAGAGCCTGCGCGGACAGGGCCCACGCGGGGCCGTCCAGACCACCAGCGAACGTCGACCGAAGATGCACCAAGGCGGTGGCCCACGGAGCTCAGCGGAGCAGTCCCCGGGGACCACGGCCGCGGGCTTCCTCTCGGAGCTTGCGGGGGACCTCGTCGCCGAAGGTGGTGTAGCAGGACCGCGCCGCGAGCACGTGGGGGTCGTCCAGGGGGACGGTGCGCTGCCCCTGGCCGGGGACCGTGATGTCCACGTCGCCAACGGCGCCGTGGCGCCAGGCCACCATCCGGTTGGCCGCCCCGTCGAGCAGCAGGCGGGTGGCGTGGGCACCGAACAGGGTGCCCAGCACGCGGTCATCTGCGACGGGCGACCCGCCGCGTTGAACGTGACCGAGCGTGACGGCGCGCGCCTCCACGTCCGACCGGCTGTCGATCTCGTGCGCGATCTGCTCGCCGATGCCGCCGAGCTTGACCGGATCCGGCGAGGTGGGGTCCAGGGTGTGGATCACCTGCTCACCGCCCTCCATGCAAGCGCCCTCGGCCACGCAGATCACCGTCGAGCGACGCCCGATGGAGGTGCGCCAGTCGATTTGCTCGAGGATGTGGTCGAGGCGGAACGGGATCTCCGGGATGAGGACGACATCGGCGCCTCCTGCGATCCCTGCGTGGAGCGCGATCCAGCCGGCGTTGCGTCCCATGACCTCGACGACCAGGGCGCGCCCGTGGCTCTCCGCGGTGGTGTGTACTCGATCGAGGGCCTCGGTCGCGACCTCGACCGCAGACTGGAAGCCGAAGGTGAGCTCGGTTCCGTGGACGTCGTTGTCGATGGTCTTGGGCACGCCAATGACCGGGATGCCCGCGGCGGCAAAGGGCTGAGCGCAGGCCATGGTGCCGTCCCCTCCGATCACCACGAGGGCTTCCAGGCCGTGCTCCTCGATGGTCGCGAAGCAGTCCGCCGTCACGTCCTCCCAGGTCACCGTGCCGTCCTCGGCCTGCCCGGTGGCGAAGCGCGCAGGGTTGGCCTTGTTCGAGGTGCCGAGGATCGTGCCGCCGAGCTTCAGGATGCCCGAGACGTCGTCGTATCGCAGGTCGCGGACGCGGTTCTCGATCAGGCCGAGGAACCCATCCTCGATGCCGTGGACATCGAGCCCGGACTGAATGGCGTGCTTGGTCACGGAGCGGAGAACGGCGTTCAGGCCGGGGCAATCGCCGCCGCCGGTCAGGACTCCAATGCGCCTGGGTGTGGTCGTCATGGGCGGGAGTCTAACGGGCTTGGCTCCGGACACATCGCGTGCAGTCGCCATCCCCTCCGAGGCCAGGCAAATCGGCACCGGACTGGGCCGTCCCAAGGCGAGCCCTGGGGCCTCATCCCAGGAAGGCGAGAACCACCCGGAAGGACAAACTGCCCCGCCGGCGGGCGCCTCTGGCGATCGGACGAGATAGGCTTGGCCACCATGGAATATCGGCCCACAGCGATCCCCGACGTCGTCCTCTGCGTCCCCAAGGTCTTTGGCGACGAGCGGGGGTTCTTCATGGAGACCTTCCGGGCGGACGAGTTCGAGCGCGAGTGCGCCCCGATGAAGTTCGTCCAGGACAACACATCCCGGTCCACGCAGGGGATCCTGCGCGGTCTGCACTACCAGAACCCCAACCCCCAGGGGAAGCTGGTCCGGGTGAGCGAGGGCGAGGTGTTCGACGTGGCCGTGGACATGCGCAAGGGCTCTCCGACCTTCGGCAAGTGGGTCGGTGAGTTCCTCTCGGCGGAGAACAAGCACGCTCTCTGGGTGCCCCCGGGGTTCGCCCACGGCTTCTACGTCACCACCGAGGCGGCGGAGTTCAGCTACAAGTGCACCGACTTCTACGCACCCGAGCACGAGCACGCGCTGAAGTGGGACGACCCCACGGTCGGGATTGAATGGCCGCTGGACCGAGGTGGGCCCCCCAAGCTCTCGCCCAAGGACGAGGCGGGTCTCTCCCTCGCGGACGCGCTCCCGTTCGGCTAGCCCGCATGTCGGTGGCCCCAGCCGGGGCGTCCTACCGAGCTCCCACTGGGGCCTCCCGTCGGCCCCCCCGGCCCTCCTTCGAGACCCTCTGCGTCACGAGTCTGCTGGAGCCGTCGCGGCCGCGATCCGCCCGGACGAGGGCGCCCTGCGTCGAGGCGAGGCCGGAGCCCGTTCGCCGGGCGGCTCACCCCGCCAAGAGGTCCACTGGTCCGAAGTGGCGACCGAAGACCCACGCCACTGGCAGCCCAATGACGGCGCCGATGATGAACCCCGGCACCTCGAGGGGCGTGTAGGTGTAGGCGAGGCCGCCCACGATGAGTGCACCGGCGAGGGCACAGGCCGATGGCCCGATTGTACGGAGCATGTCGCGTGGGGGTCGTGGGGCCCAAGTTCGGCCCTTGGGCGGCGCCAGGCCAACAGGAAGCTCAGGGCTGGCTGTGCGGGCCAGAAACAAA
>CBFHHK010000272.1:0-5033 GCA_965655435.1 Planctomycetota bacterium
TAGGGATCCACGAGGAACTGGAGGTCTGTGTTCTCCGAGAGCCCGACCTTCGCGTTGGTCTGAAAGCCCACGAACCGCTCCCGGCCCCGGTCCCGGGACCAGTCCGCCACGCTCACCTCGAACTGCAGGTGGCCTGCGTCCAGGGTGATCGGGCTCTCCGTGGCGTCGGGGCGGTCCGACGCGAGGGGCCGCAGCTCACCCTCCGGGACCGGGTGGAAGAGGCTGTAGGTGGGCGCCTCGTCCCCCTGGGGGACGCAGATCAAGGACAGGAGCAGCGGGGTCAGAGCGGTCATCGTGGGGGAATACTGCCCCGTCCTTCGAGACGCCTGCGGCTGCTTTTGGAGACAACCTCCGGACCGGGGTGTGGCCCCCCGCTTCCGGGTGCCTATCTTCCAGGCCATGAGACTCCCCTCCCTTAGCCTCCCCTTGGCCCTCGCGGCCACCCTCTCCGCCTGCGGCGATGGCCCGGACCTCGTGGTACGCGTCTCCCTGGACCAGGTCTTCTCGGAGGAGCTCATGCGTGAGTTCGAGGAGTCTTCCGGGCTGGAGGTCCGCGTCCAGTACGACATCGAGCAGTCCAAGACCGTCGGGCACGTTCGGGCCATCATCGAGGAGGCCGGCCGCCCGCGAACGGACGTCTTCTGGAACAACGAGATCGCCCAGACGATCCGCCTCGCCGAGCTTGGGCTCCTGGAGCCCTACGACTCCCCGAGCGCCGCCGAGATCCCCGAGCTGTTCCGGGACCCCGAGCGGCGTTGGACCGGCTTCGCGGCGCGCGCGCGGGTCCTCATCGTGAACACGGACCTGGTCCCCGCTGGCGAGGAGCCCAAGGGCACCATGGATCTCTTCGACCCAAGATGGTCCGGGAAGTGCGGCATCGCGCGCCCCCTCACCGGGACCACGCTCACCCACGCGACCGGGCTCTACGAGGTCATGGGCGAGGAGTGGGCCAGGGACTTCTTCTCCCGCGTCGTGTCCTCCAACGAGGCTGGGGCCGTCAACCTCCCGGAGAGCAACGGCCAGGCCATGACGCTCGTGAAGAACGGCGCCCTCGCCTGGGCCTGGACGGATACGGATGACTTCAACGTCGCGCGCCTGCAGGGCGCGCCGGTGCGGCGGGTCTATCCGGACCAGGAGCCGGGCCCGGGCGTGCTCATGAAGGACGACGCGCCCCTGGGGACGCTCTTGATCCCCAACAGCGTGATGATCCTCAAGGACGCCCCCCACCCGGAGAACGCCCGGCTCTTCGTGGACTGGGTGCTCACCCGCGAGATCGAAGCCAGGCTCGCGGCCTCACGCTCCGCTCAGATCCCCGTCCGCGAGGACGTCCCGCGCCCGGACCACGTCGGCCGCATCGGAGACTTCCGCGCCATGAACGTGAAATACAGCGACATCGGCTCCACCATCGGCGCGCGCTCCAAGGAGCTGGGCGAGACCTTCATCCGCTGATTCCCTTGGCCGCGCCCCACCGCTCCACGGCGCTCGTCAGCCGCCCCATGCTCGCCGTCGGCCTGCTGGGCCTCTTCGTGCTCTGCCTCCTGCCGCTGCTCCTCATGGGAGAGCGGCTCGTCGGCGACCCGTCGGCGATCGCGGGGCTGATCGGGACGCGCACGCTCCTTCTGCTGCTCTCGACGGTCCTGCTGGGCCTCGGGGCGGCGTCGATCGCCCTCCTCATCGGGCTCCCGTTCGGCTTCCTCGTCAGCCGAACGGACGTGCTCGGCGCGGGCGCGCTCCGCGCCCTCGGGATCGTCCCGATCCTGCTGCCGCCGATCATGCTCGCCATGACCTGGACCATGCTGCTCCCGCTGCGCGGTCCCGTCATGTGTGCCCTCATTCTGGGCGTCAGCTCCTTCCCCCTGGTCGCCCTCTTCACGGCCCGCGCGGCGGAGGGGATCGACGCCCGGAGGGAGGAGGCCGCGCTCATGACCGGAGGGCTCAGGGCAGTGATCGCGATGGAGCTGCCGCTCATCCTCCCCTCGGCCCTCGGCGGCGCGCTCCTCGCCTTCGTCGTTGCGATCAACGACTTCGCGCTCCCCGACTACGTGTCCTCGGTCGGCCGCAAGTTCAACGTCTACGCGGGCGAGGTCTTCAGCACCTGGCAGGTGGACGGCAACGAGGCGCGAGCGGTGGCGACGGCGCTCCCGCTCCTCGCCCTCACCACCCTGGTGGTGCTGCCCCTGCTCCGCGCCAGGGCACGGAGAGGCGGGGTCACCATCGACGCCTCCTTCCAGCACCCCCGCACCCTCAAGCTGGCGGCCTGGCGAGTGCCGGCGACCCTCTTCTGCGCCGCCGTGGTCACCGTCGGTGCGCTGCTCCCGATCGGGCGCCTCGCCTACGAATCCGGCGGCGGCTCCCGGGTCTTCAGCGGCGTCTCCATTCGAAGGGACGCCTGGACCCTGGGAGGCGGGGCCGCGCAGAACGCGCCAGCGGCGACCGCGCCGGCCATCAGCGCGGCGGGGGTCACGGATGCCGTCGCGGCGGCCCAAGCCGCCGCCAGGGCTGCGGCAGGAGGCACGGCCACCACGGTGCCGACCCCAGGTCCCAGCCCCGCGGCACCGCAGGGGCGGCAGCGCTCTGTGGACCCCGCCGCCCCCGAGGTCCAGGCCGCCCTGGACGCCTCCGCAGCGGACGACATGTCGGACTTTGGGGGCGGGCTCCCCGCCTTCGCCAGCAACATCGCGAGCGCCTTCGCGAGGGCGCTGGACCTCTCCCGTGAGAGCCTGCTTTGGAGCCTCCTGTTTGCCTTTGGTGCCGCCACCCTGGCCACCCCGCTGGCGCTGATTCTCGGCCACGCGATCGCCCGGGGGCGCCGGGGGGTCCCCCTGGAGTTCGTCACCATCCTGCCCCTCGCAGCGCCGGGGACCCTGTTTGGAATCGGCTCGATCGTGCTGTGGAACCACAACGCGACCGGCGCCTTCTACGACTCTGGCGCCCTGGTGGCCGTCCTCTTCGCGGGTAGGTTCCTGGCCGTGGCCACCCTCATCTGTGCGGGCGCGGTGCGCTCTTTCGATCGGCGGCTTGAGGAGTCGGCCGAGCTGGCCGGAGCGAGCCCAGCGGGCCGCCTCTTCGGGATCGTGACGCCCGGGATCTGGACCTCCCTCGTGGGCTCCTGGATCGCCGTCTTCGCCCTCTCGGTCCGGGAGCTGGACGCCGCCGTCCTCGTGCCGGCCGCCAACGACACGGCCATGTTCCGTGTCTTCAACGCCGTCCACTTCGGCAGAGACGACTTCGTCTCCGCCCTGTCCCTCCTGGTGGTGTTCGCCATCCTCCTGCCGGGGCTCCTCTGGACGCTCTTCTCACGGCGCCGCCTCCGCTTCCTCCCATGAGCCCCCAACATCAACCCGCTATCGCGATCCGTGGCCTCATGGTGCAGGCCGGCGAGACCACCATCCTGGGCCCCGTGGACCTCGACGTGCAGGAGGGCGAGCACGTGCTCCTCGTGGGCCCCTCCGGCTCAGGGAAGAGCACCCTCTTGCGGTCCATCGCGGGGCTCGAGACCCCGGCTGCCGGTGAGATCCGCCTGTTCGGTGAGACGGTCTCAGCGGCCCAGGGCCGCCTCACTCCACCCCAGGACCGCGGCGTCGGGCTGCTGTTCCAGGGCGGCGCCCTCTGGCCCCATATGACGGTGCTGCAGACCCTGCTGTTCGTGCTCAAGCGGCGCGGCCTGACGGGCACGGCGGCGAGGCAACGCGCCGAGGAGCTCCTCGAGCTGGTGGACCTCCCCGGGATCCCCGACCAGAAGGCTCCGACGCTCTCAGGCGGCGAGGCCCAGCGCCTCGCCCTCGCGCGGGCCCTCGCCGCGGAGCCGCGGATCTTGCTCCTGGACGAGCCCCTTGGGCCCCTCGACGCCCCGCGCCGCGCGGCGCTTCTCGATCGGCTCGCCGGCCTCGGGGAGCAGCTGGGCCTGACGACCCTGCACGTGACGCACGACCCCGGGGAGGCGGAGCGCGTCGCCTCACGCACGGTCTCGGTCAGCGCCGACGGCGCCCTCTCGGCGACCGCGGGCTGAGCTGAGGCCCGGGCCTGCGACGGGCGGCCATGGGGACATGCGCCTCCGCCGGGACTCGGGCGGTGCCCCGGGACGCCTCCGGGGTCGCCACTCGGGCCGCCCCGAGGCGCCCACCACGGCCGCTCGGCGAGGTCGAGCTGCGACACCGCGGGGCGCAGTGACGCACCCATCGAACCGGCGCCAGCAGGTCTTCCCTTTCACCGCGTGACCTCGGGCGTACCCTTGGGCTAAAGGAACCCATGCGTATCGTCCTCGGAATCATCGTGCTCGTGCTCGCGAGCTGGTTCTTCTCCGCCCTCATCGGCACCCCGGAGGAGACGGCGAGCGCGCAGACGCCCGCGGAGTGGGTCTCCTCCGAGCAGTGCCGGGAGTGCCACTCCCAGATCTGGGACGAGTGGGCCTCCTCGCCCCACGCGAACTCGTGGCTGAACGAGGACGTCCGGGTCCAGTCGGACCAGTTCGCCAACAAGGACTGCATCGACTGCCACGCCCCACGCCCCATCTTCGAGACCGGGCTCGGTGAGCGGGTGCTGCCCCGGTCTTCAAGACGCGCAGAGGGCGTCGATTGCCTCACCTGCCACCTCCTGCCCGACGGGAAGATGGCGGGGAAGATCGACAATCCCCGAGCTGCCTGCCAGCCCACCACGAGGCGTGAGCTGCAGCGGGTGGAGATGTGCTCGGGGTGCCACGACCAGCACAAGACCGTCCAGCAGTGGAAGGCGACGCCCTTCGCAGAGCACAACGAGGGCTGCATGGAGTGCCACATGCCCTATCGCGACGGCACCCCGAAGAGCGGGCGCTTCCACACGATGCCCGGCGGACACTACATCGAGATGGTGCGCTCGGCGGTGACGTTCACGGGCGAGCGAGACCGCAACGGCGTCCCGTCCGTCACCGTCGCCAACGTCCGCGGAGGCCACTCCTATCCCACCGACGAGCGCAGCCGCGCCTCGGACATCTGGTGGCGGCCGCTCCCCGAGGACGCGGACACCCTGAACGAAGCGGGCGTGGCGGCCGGCGGCGG
>CBFHHK010000273.1:0-5001 GCA_965655435.1 Planctomycetota bacterium
GCTGGCCACCCCCAGGACGTACTGCGCATCGCGGTCACCTGGATCCAGCGCGACGCCCCGGGTCTGGCGCGCGAGGCCTTCCTCGACGTTGCCCTCCGCGACGTCGAGAGCACCCAGCCGCGACAGCGCCCTGGGCAGGTCGGGGTCCACCGCGAGGGCCGCCTCGTAGTCCGCCCGGGCGGCGCCCAGCTGCCCCAGGCCCTCCCTCGCGCTCCCCCGCATCTCCAGGAGCCCAGGGACGCCAGGGGTCCGCGCGAGCAGGTCATCGAGGCGTACGAGGGCCTCGTCCGGACGCCCTGCCACGAGGGATGCCCGGGCCGCCAGCCGGCCCGCTTCCAGGTTCCTGAAGCCGGAGTCGAAGTAGATCTGGGTCCACAGCCCGGCCGCCTCCGACCACGACCCCACGCGCTCGTAGGCCTCGGCCCGGGCCAGCCTGGGGTCGTCCACGGCCGTGCTGACACACGAGACGGTCTGCAGCAGGCAGACGCCCGCGAGCAGCACAGGCATGATGGCCCCGCGCCGCCGGGCGCGACCTCGACGATGACCAGAGCCCTTCTCCTCGACTTCGGCGGCACCCTCGCCATCGAGCGCAGCTCGCGCGCAGCCCTCTACGCGGAGGCCGCCGTCGCCCGCGGGGCCGAGGTGAGTCCGCTCGCGATGTCCAAGCTGATGGCCGAGGCTCACGCGGCGCTCCCCGTGAGGATCCCGACGCCGGACGGCGGCGCCTTCCGATACAGCCGTGGGTGGTTCGAGCGCTTCATCGAGGTCATCTTCGCGGAACGGCTCGGGCTGTCCAGCGCAGACACCGCTCTGGCCCAGGAACGCCTCTTCTCCGTCTTCGAGGACGCCCGGACCTTCCGGGTCTTCCCGGGGGCAGTGGATCTGATCGATCGGGCCCGGGCCAGCGGCTGGCGGATCGGCGTGGTGTCCAACTGGAGCTACGCCCTCGAGGCCCTCTTGGGTGACCTCGGGCTCCGGCCGGAGGCCGTGCTGTGCAGCGCCGTCGAGGAGGCCGAGAAGCCCTCCGAGGCCCTCTTCCTCCGGGCGCTGGACCGCCTGGGAGCGAGCGCGGAGGGCTCCCTTCACGTGGGTGACTCCTTCGATAACGACGTCCTGGGCGCACGCGCCGTCGGCATCGAACCCGTGCTCCTGGAACGGGCGGGCCCAGGCACCCGAAGGGACGTCCGCTCCGTCCGCTGCCTGACCGAGCTCCGGCCCTGAGCCGCTCAGTCGGTCGTGATGGAGCCGCCGGTTCCGGGGGACAGGAACCCGGGGGTGAGCTCGACCGAGTCGACCTCCGTGAGCGCGAGCGTCGCGTCCGGGGCCGCGTCGCTGGAGGGGCCCAGGAGGCCTCTGAAGCGGAGCAGCCGGCCGTTCTCACGCTCGAAGCCAGCGTAGGTCGTCAGCGAGGCCCCGGAATCCGGCGGCGCGGTGGCCCCTCCCCCACCGCAGGCGGCGATGAGGGGGAGGGCGAAGAGCGGGAGGAGGAGGGACTTGGCCATGGGAAGTGCAGGGCGCCGTGTTGTTGCGCCACCACCTTGCGCTCCCGCAGCACCGAATCCGCCGAGCCCGGGGGCACTTGAGCCAAGCTTGATCGACGCCCGACCTTCCCTGGACCCCGCTGGCCGCGACGGGGCCCCGCAGACCGCGACAGGGCCCGCTCGGGGGCGGGCCGAGAACCAGCCATGAGCCGTAGATCAGCCCCCCGAGATCTGGTCTACTGGGGAAGTTTGGCCGACTCGGCTGAACACCGCGCCCCCCCTCTTCAGCCCCCAATAGCGCGATGCCCCGTCGAGACGACCTCGAGTCGATCCTGATCATTGGAAGCGGACCGATCATCATCGGTCAGGCCTGCGAGTTCGACTATTCCGGCACCCAGGCCTGCAAGGCCCTGCGTGAGGAGGGGTACCGGGTGATCCTGGTCAACTCCAACCCGGCGACGATCATGACGGACCCGGAGATGGCCGATGCCACGTACATCGAGCCCATCACCCCAGAGGTCGTCGAACGGATCCTCGAGAAGGAGAAGCCGGACGCGGTCCTGCCCACCCTTGGCGGCCAGACAGCCCTCAACACAGCCCTCGCCCTGCACGACCGCGGGACGTTTGAGCGGCTCGACATCGAGATGCTCGGGGCCGACGCCCACGTGATTCGGAAGGCCGAGGACCGGGACCTCTTCCGGGCGGCGATGACCAAGGCCGGGCTCGAGTCGGCCCGCTCGGGGATCGCCAATGACATGGACGACGCCCGCCGGGTCCTGGCCCAGATCGGCCTGCCCTGCGTCATCCGCCCCGCCTTCACCATGGGCGGCGCCGGCGGCGGCATCGCCTACAACGTGGAGGAGTTCGAGGACATCGTGTCCCGGGGCCTCTCGCTCTCCATGAACTCCGAGGTGCTCGTCGAGGAGTCCCTGGTGGGCTGGAAGGAGTTCGAGATGGAGGTGATGCGCGACGGCAAGGACAACGTCGTCATCATCTGCTCCATCGAGAACCTGGACCCCATGGGCGTCCACACGGGCGACTCCATCACGGTGGCGCCCTCCCAGACCCTCACGGACCGTGAGTACCAGGCGCTCCGTAACGCCTCGATCACGATCATGCGGGAGATCGGGGTCGAGTGTGGCGGCTCCAACTGCCAGTTCGCCATCGACCCCAAGTCGGGCCGGATCATCGTCATCGAGATGAACCCGCGGGTCTCGCGCTCGTCCGCCCTCGCCTCCAAGGCCACCGGGTTCCCCATCGCGAAGATCGCCGCCAAGCTCGCCGTCGGCTACTCGCTGGACGAGCTCTCGAACGACATCACGCAGCAGACCCCTGCCTGCTTCGAGCCGACCATCGACTACTGCGTCACGAAGATCCCGCGCTTCGCGTTCGAGAAGTTCCCCAGCGCGGACCCGACGCTCACGACCCAGATGAAGAGCGTGGGCGAGACCATGGCCATCGGGCGGACCTTCAAGGAGTCGCTCCAGAAGGCCCTGCGCGGCCTCGAGACGGGCCTCGCTGGCTTCGGGCTCGACCCCAAGGCGCCGATCGACCCGATCACGCCCACCGCCGAGGACGAGCTCTCCCGCAAGCTCCGCGTTCCCAACGCCGAGCGCATGATCTACCTGCGCGTCGCGTACCGCGCGGGCTGGAGCACGGAGGAGATCCACGAGGCCACGAACATCGACCCGTGGTTCCTCGAGAACATGCGCCAGCTCGTGGAGTTCGAGCAGGAGCTCGCAGGCTCCCTGCTCGACGAGCCGCTCCTGCGCCGCGCCAAGGAGTACGGCTACAGCGACGCACAGATCGCCGTGGCCGTGGGCACCGAGCCCCAGGCCGTGGAGGCCGCCCGGCGCGAGTTCGGTATCGAGCGCGTCTACAAGCTCGTGGACACCTGCGCGGCCGAGTTCGAGGCGGCCACGCCCTACTACTACTCGACCTACGAGCAAGAGACCGAGGTCCGCACGACAGACGCCGAGAAGATCATGATCCTCGGCGGCGGCCCCAACCGGATCGGGCAGGGGATCGAGTTCGACTACTGCTGCGTGCACGCCGCCTACGCCGCCAAGGAGATTGGGTACGAGTCGGTGATGGTGAACTCCAACCCCGAGACCGTCTCCACGGACTACGACACGTCGGACCACCTGTTCTTCGAGCCCCTCACCCACGAGGACGTGATGAGCATCGTCCACGCGGTCAAGCCCAAGGGGATCATCGTCCAGTTCGGCGGGCAGACGCCCCTGAACCTCGCGAGCAGCCTCGAGAAGGCCGGCGCCCCGCTCATCGGTACCTCGGTGGACTCCATCGACCGCGCCGAGGACCGAGAGCGGTTCCAGCACGTGCTCTCGGACCTGAACCTGCGGCAACCGCCCAACGGGATCGCCAAGAGCGTGGGCGAGGCCTTCGAGATCGCTCGCACCATCGGCTACCCGGTCCTCGTGCGGCCGAGTTACGTGCTCGGTGGCCGGGCCATGGAGATCGTCTACGACGACGAGGCGCTCGACCGCTACATGACCCACGCGGTTCAGGCCTCCCCGGACAAGCCGATCCTCGTCGACAAGTTCCTCCAGGACGCCATCGAGGTGGACGTGGACTGCATCTCGGACGGCACGCACGTCGTCCTCGGCGCGATCATGGAGCACATCGAAGAGGCCGGTATCCACTCCGGTGACTCGGCCTGCGTGCTGCCGCCCTACACCCTCTCCGACGCCCTCCAGGAGGAGATCTCGCGGGCCACCAAGGCGATGGCAATGGAGCTCGGGGTGATCGGGCTCATGAACGTGCAGTACGCCGTGAAGGACGGCGACGTGTACGTCATCGAGGTCAACCCGCGCGCGTCGCGCACCGTCCCCTTCGTGTCCAAGGCCATCGGCGTCCCGCTGGCGAAGCTCGCCGCCAAGGTGATGATGGGCAAGACCCTCGAGGAGCACCGACATGCTCCTCTCCCCGGAGATGCGCTCCACCGGTGAGGTGATGGGTTCGGACACCGAGCTCGGCTACGCCTTCGCCAAGGCCTACGAGGCTGCCGGCATGCGGCTGCCCCTGCGCGGCCGGGTCCTGATCACCGTCAAGCACGGGGACAAGCGCGCCATCATCTCCGAGGCGCGCACCCTCGCCCAGCTCGGCTACGAGCTCCTCGCGACCGGCGGCACCTGGCGCGCCCTGCGGGCCGCGGGCCTGCCTGCCGAGCGCATCAACAAGGTGCACGAGGGACGGCCCCACATCGTCGACGCCATCAAGAACGGGACCATCGACATGGTCTTCAACACACCCTCCGGGCCGGGCTCGCGCCACGACGACACCTACATCCGCTCGACCTCCATCACCCAGGGCATCCCCTGCGTGACGACCATGTCGGGGATCCAGGCCGTCGTCAGCGCCCTGAACTCACTCCACCAGGGCCCGACCTCCGTGCGCCCGATCCAGGAGGGCAGCTCGACCTCGACGCCGAAGGGCGTCACGGCGACCAGCTCGTCCAGCCCGGGCCCGCCACAACGAGGAGCGGGGGCGGGGGGGGGGC
>CBFHHK010000274.1:0-4970 GCA_965655435.1 Planctomycetota bacterium
CGGCAGCAACGGCGGCCCGATCGCCGCGTGGTCCCAGCACCTCGAGGACCTGGAGAGCCCGGACCCCGGTCTGCGCCTCGACGCCGTGTTCGCCCTGGGGCAGACCCAGGACCTCGCCGTCGCTCCGCACGTGACCCCCATGCTCGCCGATGAGGACGTCTTTGTCCGCATGGTGTCTGCGCAGGTCCTCGGGGCGCTGCGGGCGAAGTCCGCGGTTCCCGCCTTGATCGAGGCTCTCGATGACGACCGCTCGGCGGTCCGCGAGGCGGCCGTGGTCTCGCTCCGGAGCATCTCCGGGCAGCAGTTCGGCTTCGACCCCGCCGGGAAGGGCGCGGAGCGAGGCCGGGCGGTGGGGGCCTGGCGCTCATGGTGGCAGCGCTCTGGCGCGGAGTTCTTGGGGTCCTGAAGACCCCCGAGCGCGCCCCCCAAACCCCTGCCCGTGCGGGTCTTCAGGTCGCGGAATGGTTACCCTGCGCGACCGGCCCCTTGAGGGCCGGCTCTCCAAGCAGCCAACCCCGCTTTACCCCATGGGAATCTTCAAGGCCTACGACATCCGCGGCGTCCACCCCACCGAGCTCGACGCTGACATCGCCCGCCGGATCGGCCACGCCTTCGCTCGCCTCCTCGACGCCAAGCGCCTGCTCGTCGGCCGTGACATGAGGGTGCACTCCCCCGAGGTCGCCGAGGCTGTGATCGAGGGGATGCGGGACGCCGGGGCGGACGTGGTCTCCATCGGGCTGGCCTCAACGCCGATGACGTACTTCGCCATCGGGTCCCAGGACGTGGACGGCGGCCTCTGCGTGACGGCGAGCCACAACACCGGTGAGTACAACGGCATGAAGCTGTGCTCCCGCGGCGCGCGTCCGATCTCCCGCGCCAACGGGATCGCGGACATCGAGCGTATGTGCGGGGAGCCCTACCCCGGAGCGGTCGCTGCCCGCGGGACCCTGGAGGAGCTCGACCTCGACGAGGCCTACGCCGCCCACGTGGCGTCCTTCTGCGACATGGAGGGGGACATCTCCCTGGCCATCGACGCCGCGAACGGGATGGCCGGGCACACGCTCCCCGGGATCTTGCCGAGGCTCCCGCGGCTGACCACCAGCACGCTCTTCATGGAGCCGGACGGGAGCTTCCCTAACCACGAGGCGAACCCCCTCAAGGAGGAGAACCTGGACGATGTCCGGGCGCTCGTCGGCTCGAGCGGCGCGTCCGCAGGGGTCGGCTTCGACGGGGACGCTGACCGCTGCTGCTTCGTGGACGAGACCGGCGAGACCGTCACCGCGGACCTGATGACCGCGCTCCTCGCGCGGGAGTTCCTTCGCAAGGAGCCGGGAGCGCACATCGTCTACGACCTCCGCTCCTCATGGGTCGTCAAGGAGGAGATCCTGGCCGGTGGGGGCGTCGCCCACCGGGACCGCGTGGGGCACAGCTTCATCAAGGCGACCATGCGAGAGCACGGCGCGGTCTTCGGCGGCGAGCTGTCGGGGCACTTCTACTTCCGGGACAACTTCGTCTGCGACTCCGGCGCGCTGGCCATGGTGAGCGCCCTCAACCTCCTCACCCGGGAGGAGAACCATGGGCGGACCCTCTCCGAGCTGGTCCAGGGCCTCCGCCGCTACCACTCCACCGGCGAGATCAACTTCGAGGTGGAGGACAAGGCCGCGGCCATCGCCAAGCTCAAGGAGCGTTACGCCGACGGTCGGCAGGATGAGCTCGACGGTATCACGGTCGAGTACGGGGACCTGTCCTCGGACGACTGGTGGTGGTTCAACGTGCGCATGTCCAATACGGAGCCGCTCCTGCGGCTGAACCTGGAGGCGAAGCTCGAGGCGACCCGAGACGCCCGCAGGGACGAGCTTGTGGCGCTCCTGAGCTGACCCTCCATCCACCGGGGGAATCGACGTCGATTCTGGGTCTGGCTGGCCGATAGTATTCCTCGCCGGGAGCCCCAGACCCGAAGATCATCGATGATGCCCCTCAAGCGCCGCCTCCTCGGTCCCGACACGCTGTTCGGGCTCCCCCTTCGATTCACCCGTTGGGGGGCCGCGGCCCGGCTGGCGGCGGCTCTGCCGGTGACGGCGCTGCTAGCGGGGGCCCCGCTGGTGGCCCAGAGCGGCGCGACCGAAGGCCCGGTCAGTGGCAAGCCTGCCGGGGAGCAGCGTGGTGCCGCGTCCGTCACTGCAGCCCCGACTTCGGACGGCGCGCGCCTCCGCGAGCGCGACCTTCGGACCGGCTTTGATCGCCGCTCCGCCACGCTCGCGCGGGCCGACCTCGAGGAGCTTGAGCCTGGTGCGCCCGGTCACGAGTCCGCCCTCTTCACGCTCGGGGCGGCGGGCGCCCTGGAGTCGCGGCGCGCCCTCGTGGAGTCCACCACGGAGGTCGCGGCCACCGAGGATCGCCTGGCAGCGATCTTCGGGCTCGGTGAGCTCGGGGCGCGGGTCGGACCCGCGGTCGACGTCTTGATCGGCCTCACCTCGGACGAGGACCCCGCGGTGCGGACGGCGGCGATGGTGGCCGCAGTCCGTACGGGGACCTCTGCGGGCCGTGGCCACGTGGCGACCATGGCGGGCGGCGCCGGTGGGCTCGCCGGCGAGGCGCGCGATGTGCTGGCCTTCGCCGCCGACCCGATCGGTCAGAGGATGCCCAGCGCGTTTCGGCGGCTCTATCAGCTGCGCTGGGACGCCGCGCGTGCCTACGGCTTCGTCGACGGCTCCGTCTGGGGCGCCACACTCCTGAACGAGCTCGGTGAGAACGAGGCCTTCCTTCAGGCGCTCGTCCTGCAGCTTGTCCTCGACCTGAAGATCGAGGGCGCGAGGGATCACCTCCTCGAGGCCCTCCTCGATGGGGAAGGCGTGCGCAGGATCGTCGTCGGCGCCCAGCGGATGCCGGTGGTGATCGAGTCGATGATCGGCGCGGGCGTCTGGCGGCCGGCGGACTGGAAGGAGTGGAAGTGGCTGATGCTCACCATCCTCCACGAGGAGCTCGCCTATCTCTTCCCGCGGACGATCCAGCTCGCCGTGTCGCAGCCGGCTTCGGCGGCGGCGGCGGTGGCGTTCCTCCAGAAGTCAGAGGGGCGCTACGGCGACCTCGTGGAGCGGTCGCTCAGCAGCGAGGACCCCTCGGTCCGTGCCCTCACGGCCTTCGCGCTCGGCGCGGCGGGCAACCCGGACTACACGACGCGCCTGGTCGAGGTCGCGGATGACCCTGTCGCGTGGGTCCGGGCCAACGCCATCGGCGCGCTGATCCGGATGGGGAACATCGGGGGGAGCGTCCGGGCGGGCCGGATCCTCTCGCTGCCGCCCGGCGATCGAGAGCCCCGCATGACGTCCTACCTGTTCCAGGTGCTGGAGCGAGCGGCCCCGGACGCGGACGTGATCGAGTTCCTCCGGGATGCCTCGCCGCGCCTCGAGGGACCGGACCGCGCGGCGGCGGACGCGATCCTCCTGCTGTATTCGCGGGCCCCCGTGGAAACGGACGTCCTGCGCAGGGAGCTCCCTGGGATGTTGCCCACGACCCCCGAGGCGATCTTCGGAGCCCGCGCGCTGGCGCGCCGGCCTGGAGCCAGCGACCTGCGCGTGATGGCGCGGCTGTTCCCTCGGGAGGGGGCGGCAGACATGAACCTTGCGCTCGCGTCTGGGCTCGCACAATCAGGCCACCGGTCGGTGGAGCCCCTGCTCCAGAAGGCCGTGTGGGAGCTGCCCTGGAACGTCTCTGTGCTCGCCGCTGGCGTCGTGCGCGCGACCTACGGCGAGCGGACCCTGATCTCCTGGGCGGTGAACCCGCCGGTGGAGACGACGGAGCAAGATGTCCGCCGACTCGGCTACGCCATCGGCGAGTGGGGCGGGTTGCCCGCGGTGGAGGCGCTCCGCCGGCGCCTGAATTCGGCTGCTGGAGCTGACCTTCCCGCGCTCCAGGGCGCGATCCTCGGCGCGCTCGCATCACGCACCCGCTGACCCGGCACTGTCCCCTCCCATTGCGTCTCTGTCATCCCTCGAACCATGACGACCATGCCCCCTGAATCTGTCGCGTTGATCGGTGTCCCCATGGACCTTGGCGGGAACCGCCGCGGCGTAGACATGGGGCCGAGCGCCCTCCGGATCGCGGGGATCGAGGCGGGCATCGAGCGGCTCGGCTCGCGCTTCATCGACCGCGGGAATATCGCCGTGGGCGACCCCCGCGGGGAGGCGCCCTCTGATCCCTCGGCGAAGTACCTCGAGCCCATCGCCGCGTCCTGCGCGGCGCTGGCGGACTCGGTCCAGGAGACGCTGGTGGAGGGGCACTTCCCCCTCGTCGTCGGCGGCGACCACTCGATCGCGGTGGGTACCGTGGCGGGCGTGACGCGCCACTTCCAGGCGACCGATCAGGAGATCGGCGTGATCTGGTTCGACGCCCACGCGGACATGAACACCCCCGAGACCTCGGAGTCCGGCAACGTCCATGGGATGCCGCTGGCGTCGATCCTCGGGTCGGGCCCGGACGTCCTCACCCGGCTCGGCGCGACCGTACCCATGGTGCGGCCCGCCCGGGTGGCCATGGTCGGCATCCGCGACGTGGACCGGGACGAGGCGGCGGCGGTGCGCGAGAGCGGCGTCGCGTGCTTCACCATGCGGGAGATCGACGAGCAGGGGATCCGCGCCGTGATGGAGCAGGCCATCGCCCACGCCACGGACGGCACCGCGGGCTTCCACCTCTCCTTCGACGTGGACGGGACGGATCCGAGCGTCTGCCCCGGCGTCGGGACGCCGGTCGCCGGCGGGATCACCTACCGCGAGGCGCACACCGTCATGGAGATGGCCGCCACCTCAGGCAAGCTGGTGAGCCTGGAGCTGACCGAGATCAACCCGATCCTCGACGACGGCAACCGGACGGCTATTGCTGCCCGGGAGTTTGCTCTCTCTGCGCTCGGGAAGAGCGTGCTCTGATCCGCCGCTCCGCGTCGCCGAGACGGCGACTCTTGTCGGCGTCCTCCA
>CBFHHK010000275.1:0-4913 GCA_965655435.1 Planctomycetota bacterium
GTGGGCGTTGGCGCCGAGCCCGACGCCCCGCTGAAGAAACGTCCGCCGCGTCGAGGTCAGTAGATCTTCGGGGAGAGGGTCCATCGCTCACTCCTTGGTCAGGAAGCTGTCCATGTTGAGCACGGTGCTCGCGGTCACCGTCCACGCCGCGGCCTCGACGGGGTCGACCGCCGCCAGGGCCTCGGCCTCCTCGGGGCCGAGGGCGCTCGCCCACGGGCCAGCCGCACCGACGAATGCTCGGGCGGCGTCAGGGTCCGCCGAGAAGGCTGCCCTCGCGTCCGCGAGCAGGGCTGCCAGCACGTCCGACTGGGCCGCTTGGGCCGGGCGCTGGAGCGCGCGCTCGAGGAGCTCCTCGAGCAGCACCCGAGTGACCTCATCCGGGCCCGCCGGGGCCTCGCGATCGGTGCCCTCACGCCCCGCAGACCCTGCCGCCGCCCGCGAGGCGTACCGCGCGCCGAGCAGCCGGGCGGGCTCCAGGAAGGCGGGGTCGTTCAAGGTCACGAAAGCCTGGAGCGGCGTATTCGTCGGCGTCCGGCAGACCGTGCAGGCCTCGCGACTCGGGGCGTCGAACGTGGCGAGCATCGGGTACGGGATGGTCCGGCGCATGAAGACGTAGACGCCCCGGCGGTAGCGGTCCTCCCCCATGCTCTCGCGCCAATCACGCTGACCGTTGAAGGCGGCCTGCCAGAGGCCCTCGGGCTGCGGGGGGTAGACGGAGGGGCCGAGGCGCTTGGGGGAGAGCAGGCCCGCCGCCTGCAGGGTCACGTCCCGCACCATCTCCGCCTCCAGTCGCTGGCGCGGATAGCGGGAGAGCCAGACCCCGTCGGGGTCCGCCTCGGCCGTCTCGGGCCGGACCGCCGACGCCTGCCCGTAGGCCCGGCTCGTGACGATCGTCTTGAGCAGCGCCTTTTGATCCCAGCCGTTCTCGCGGAACTCCACCGCCAGCCAGTCCAGGAGCTCGGGGTGCGTGGGGGTCGCCCCCTGGGAGCCGAAGTCCCCCTCGGTGGAGACGATCCCGCGGCCGAAGAGCCGCGCCCAGAGGCGGTTCGCCTGCACGCGCGCGGTGAGCGAGTTCTCCTCACTCACCAGCCAGCGCGCGAAGGCCAGGCGATCGGTCGGCCCCTCGGGGTCGAGGCCACCGAAGGCCGCTGGCACCGCGGCGTGGACCTGCTCGCCCGGCTGCAGGAAGTTCCCACGGAGCATCACGTGCGTGTCGCGACGGCGCTCGGCCGGGAGCTCCTCCATCACAGGCGTCGTCACCACGCCCACGGCGGCGAGCTCGGCCGCCCTCGCGGCTCGCTCCTCGCGCAGGTCATCGAGGGCGGGGTCTCGCTCCCTGAGGAACTCCACCAGCAGCGCCTCATCACCGGCCCGCGGGCCCTCCAGGGCCTCCGAGCTGAGGGGCTCCGCGGCGGCCTTGAGCCCGTCGAAGCGGCGCGCCAGCGGCCCGCGAACATCGGCGGGGAGCGCCAGAGGCAGGCGCTCCCCGCGCCCGAGGCTGAGCCGATATTGGCTCAGGGTGTGGTCTCGCCCCCACTCCTGGCCGACATGCACGAGGAGCCTCACCGCGCCGTCGGGGTCGGGGTCCAACGCGGGGAGCTCGAAGATCGCCGCGTGGTCCACGCCCTGGCGCGGGCCAATGGCCCACCCCGTCTTGGGGTCGAGGTCGAGGGCCGCGGCGACGGTGAAGCTCGCCTGCTCGAAGCTGGCCGAGCCGGGCCGGACGAGCAGGGGCACGGCCCCGTCCGGGCCAAAGCGCGCCTCCGCCATCGGGTTGGGCGCCGGCCACGGGGCGGTCTCGAGGAGCGGCTCCCCGCCCTCGTCGAGGAGCGAGACCTGGAGCCCCTCGAGCCTCGCCTCGAGGTCGCCGTCCGTCCGGCTCCAGACGCGCACGCCGCGGACCTCGGCGGGGGCTGCGAAGGTCACCTCCCACCAGGGGTTCGCCTCGGTGGAGGTGTGGGTCACCGAGCCGTCGTCGTAGACCCCGCTGGTGTTGCCGTCCACCGCGAGCTGCGGGGGACCGTTGAAGCCCGTGGAGGACTGCGTCGCGGTCGCCCCCAGCGCCACGTTCACGCCGTCCGAGCCCAACACCTCCACCTCCGCCAGCGAGAGAATGCGGTCGCGGCCAGGGAGGTGGATCCGGAGCCCCGCAGCCACGGGCGCCGGCCCCTGGGTCCGGCGGGCGACGCGCAGGTCCGTCACCACGAAGTTCCCGTTCCCCGGGCTCTGGCCCGGCCCTCCGCCGGGCAACTCCGGCGCCGCGAGGGCGGAGAGGCGCAGGCCGAAGGCCGACCCCGTCAGGTTCCCGAGGTCCGCGTCGAGCTCCACCGCGTCCACGCGCGTCCCCTCCCCGGCATCGCGCGTCAGCACGCGCTGCTCGCCGGGCGACCAGAATCGCTGCGCCGCCATCAGCCGGGCCACGCCCCCATCCACGTCGATCTCGGCGCCGGCCAGGGCGCGGTCGATCCTGGCGAGCTCACCGTCCAGGCGTGCTTTGGCGTCAGCCTGCGCCAGGGTCGGCGTGGCGAGCCGCGGCTGGTCGTCGCTGCGGTCGGTGTCGGCGGTCTGGTTGAAGAGGTCGAAGAGCCCGTAGTACTCGGTGTGGCTGATGGGGTCGTACTTGTGGCTGTGGCACTCGGCGCAGCCCGCCGTCAGCCCCATCCAGACCTCCATGGTCGTGTTCACCCGGTCCTTCACGGCGAGGACGCGGAACTCCTCGTCGTCCGTGCCCCCCTCCGTGTTGGTCATCGTGTTCCGGTGGAAGGCGGTCGCGAGGCGGGTGTCCACCGTCGCGTCCGGGAGCAGGTCCCCGGCCAGCTGCTGGACCGTGAACTGGTCGAACGGCAGGTTCCGGTCGTAGGCGTTGATGACCCAGTCGCGGTAGCGCCAGATGGTGCGGAGGGGGTCAGAGCCGTGGCCCGTGCTGTCCGCGTAGCGGGCCAGGTCCAGCCACACCGCGGCCCAGCGCTCGGCGTACTGCGGCGAGGCGAG
This sequence comes from Planctomycetota bacterium, assembly GCA_965655435.1. Taxonomy (GTDB): domain Bacteria; phylum Planctomycetota; class UBA1135; order UBA1135; genus Saltatorellus. Next base: position 2,992 of record CBFHHK010000275.1, read on the forward strand.
CAGCTGGTCCACCACCCGCTCGACCTTGCCCGGATCCTCCGAGGCGGCGAAGGCCGCGGCGAGGTCCGCCGTGGGCGCGAGCCCCGTGAGGTCGAGGCTCAGCCTGCGCAGGAGCTGGAGGTCGTCCGCGGGGGGCGAGAGGCTCAGACCCCGCTGGGTGAGCGCCTCCAGCACGAAGGCGTCGACAGGGTGGACGCCCTCCTCGGCCGAACCGCCCTCAGGAGCCCCGCTCCGCGTCGAGCCGGGCAGGGGCGGCCGCGCAGGGGCCTCAAAGCTCCAGTGAGGCGCGTAGCTCGCGCCCCCCTCGATCCACCGGCGCAGCAGCGCACGCTCGGCCTCATCGAGGGGCGCCCCGGCCTCTTCGGGGGGCATGGGATCGAGGTCATCCGTGACGCGCACCCAGAGCTCGGACGCCTCTGCGTCGCCGGGCACGATGGCGGGAAAACCGTCCCGATCCCGGATGGCCTCCGCCTCGAGGTCGAGGCGCAGGCCCGCCTCGCGGGTCGCCTCGTCGTTGCCATGGCACGGGAAGCAGCGGCGCGCCAGCAGCGGGCGAACGTCTCGCGCGAAGTCCACGGCCGGGCCGTCCCCGTCGAGGAGAGCGCTGAGCGGGGCGAGGGCGACAACCAGGGGGAGGAGGATCACCCCCTCAAGCTACCGCCTGGAGCCGGAGATGACCTCCCCGTAGACCTCGATGGTCTCATCCACCATGCGGTCGAGGCCAAAGCGAGCCAGGACGCGGCGGTGCCCCGCGGCGCCCAGTCGCGCTCGCAGCACCTCATCGCCCGCCAGGGCGAGCATCCCCTCCGCGAACACCTCTGGATCATCGGGGGGGACCAGCCGCCCCGTCTCCCCGTCCACCACCACCTCGGGGATGGCGGAGACGTTGGTGGAGAGCACCGGCGTGGAGGCGGCCATGGCCTCCAGGAACACGAGCCCGAGCCCCTCCCACCGGGACGCCATGCAGAACACGTCGCTGGCGGCCATCAGGCTCGGCACGTCGCGGCGGATGCCCGTGAAGACGACCGCGTCGGCCGCGCCAGCCCCTAGCAAGCCGAGCCGCTTCGCCTCCGCCTCGGCGCGCTCGCGCCCGTCGCCGAAGGGGTCGTCCCCCACCAGCAGGAGCCGCACCCGCGGCGCCGTCTCGCGGGCGATCGCCAGGGCCTGGAGGAGGACCTCGTGGGCCTTCTGGGGCGCGAAGCGCGCGACGCAGAGGAACACCACGTCCTCCGCGCCGAGGCCCAACGAGGCGCGGACGGCGGCGCGGTCGGTCTCGACGGCGGCCCGCTCGAAGGGCGCGGGGTCGAGGCCGTAGTACACCCGGGACTGCGCCTCGCTCGGGACGCGCCCGTGGGTCTCGATGAATCGTCCCACGTGATCGGAGAGCACCACGGTGCGCGCGGGGACCCGACCGATCCACCCGTGGACAAGGCTCACGAGGGGCCGGCGCAGGACCTGCTCGTCGTTGTGCTTGCCGCTCACCAGCTTGCGCCGCGCCCCGCACACGAGCGCGGCCATGGCCGTGAATGCGTCCGCCTTCAGGAGGTGCGAGTGGACGATGTCGCACCACCCCAGGTCCGCCCGCAGCCGAAACGGGAACAGCGGCCCCGCCGCCGCGCGCTCCACCCGCTCGGCGCCGGCCTCGAGGAAGTCCTCGCCCAGGGTCCCTTGCCCCTTGAGGAAGCGCACCCGTACCTCGTGGCCGCGCTCGACCTGCCCGCGCACCTGCTTGAGCACGTGCATCTCGGCGCCGCCCACGTCGAGCGTGGTGAGGACGTGGAGGAGCCTCATCGCTTGCCAGAGGCCTCCAGCGCCTCCCGGTAGACCGCGTCCAGCTGCTCGGCCATCGCCGACACGCTGTGGCTGTGCTCGAGCTGAGCCCGCCCGGCCTGGCCGAGGGACGCCCGGCGCCCGCGCCCGTC
>CBFHHK010000276.1:0-4889 GCA_965655435.1 Planctomycetota bacterium
TGCGCCCCTGACTACCGTGCGCCCCTGACTACCGTGCGCCCCTGACTACCGTGCGCCCGTGTCTACCGTGCGCCCCTGACTGCCGTGCGCCCGTTTCTACCGTGCGCCCGTCCTCCCAGTCAGCCCGTTCCAGCCAGCCCGTCCCTGTCAGCCCGTCCTCCCAACCCCAAGAGCCAGACGGGGCCAGGGCGCGACTCCTCCCAGACAGAGGGTCGGGGTGGCCGTCTTGGGCAGGACGTTCGGCGCTGCGCGAGGTGACACCCAAGACCCGGCGGCCCGTGCCCGCGGGCCGCGGGTCTTCAGTGGCCGAGGGAGTTGGCCAGGTCGCCGAGGACCGTGTCGAGGTCCACCAGGGTCCGAGCCTTGAAGTGCTCCGCGGCACCCTCCACCCCACCGTCCCGGCAGGCGGCGATCATCGAGAAGACGATCTCGGGCCCGTACTGGACCGAGAGGTGGTCCACGAAGGCGAGGGCCTGGTCGTAGGCCCGCGCGACCTCGCCGCGGTCCTCCCAGCCGACGAGGTTCCCGTTGAGGCGAGCGAGCGGGAAGAGCGACGCCGCCGCGAGCCGCGCGCGAGCGATCTCCACGCCGCTCGTCCGTCGAGCGGGTTCCTCGAGCCACTGGGCCACGCCCTCGTTCAGCCAGGACGGCACCGCCGCGCCGCCGATCGAGCGAGTGAACGCGTGAGCGGTCTCGTGGCGCAGCACGCTCTTGACCCGGGCGAAGCGCAGCTCCGTCCGGAGGTCCTCCACCGGCACGCGGATCTTCCCGTCGAAGACGCCGCCCGCCCAGTCGCCGAGGCCCGTCACGGAATCGAAGCCCTCCGAGTCATAGAGGACCACCTCGATCCGCTCCTCCCCGGCCTCCACCGGCCGACGACCGAACTGCTCGCCGAACTCCTGGTAGGTCTCCTCGAGCAGCACCTTGAGGCGGTCCACTCCATCGGTGAGCCCCTCCCTGGATCCGTCGTAGCGGAAGGTGAAGTGCAGGGTCGGCTCGACGACGAAGTCGCGCTCTTCTTCCCGGACCCGCCGGGAACGGTCCAGCAGCACCCCGACCTGCGCGCGCCGCTCAGGGTCCTTGATCCGCTCGAGCGCCGCCTCGAAGTCGTCAATCGCCGCGTCCGGGCCGTCCTCCTCCGCGCGGGCCCGCCGCAGGTAAGCCTCTCCAAGGTTGGCGCCGAACGCCGCCACGTCCGGGCGCGCCGCCGCCGCCTCCTCGAGCCACTCCACGGCCTCGTCGAAGCGGCCGTCTTCCAGCGCAGAGATGGCTTGATCGTTCAGGTCGTAGGGGCGCTCGTCAAGGGCCTCGGGCTCGCTCGCCAGATCGGGAGCGGACGCCGCAGGGGCGGCCGCTGGGCCGGTGTGTGGGCCAGCGGAGGGGCCAGCCGAGGGGCCAGCCTCCCCAGGCTCCGGTCGGTCCGGCGGTCCCTGCCCCTCGGAGCGCCAGTCCCCCGGCATCATCAACAGCGCGAGGAGGCCGGCTGCCGCGAGCGCGGCCAAGACGAGCAGCAAGAGCACCACCGAGGCGCCACGCTCCCCCCGGGACCGGGGGGCCTTGGGACAGTCTCTCCTCACGGATCGCATGGCGGTGAAGACGAATCCGACGTCGATTCCTTCCCCGTTTGCCCGACGCCGCGGTCCGCGAGGAGCGCGGGGAACGGCGCATAGACCGCGGGGTAGTCGAGGGAGCGCTCGACCTCTCGGATCCGTGCGAGGAAGCGCTCGTGGGTGGCCTCCAAGGCGTCCTGCATGGACGGGTCGCAGAAGTACGTCCGGCACCCCAGGGGCCGGGCCTCCCGCGCGGTGCACTTGCCAGCGACGTGGTACGGGCAGCGCCCCTCCGCCTCGGGCGCCGGGGCCTCAGGGAGCGTCGCCGCGGCGTGGTCCGCCTCGAGCCCGGTGGAGTAGAGGACATGATCCGCCTCCTCGAAGCGGCAGCAGATCCCGCGGGCGAGGCACACCGGCCGGACCGCGTTCAGGAGCTCGTCCAGCTCCGCGTAGATCTCCGCGAGTTGCCGCGCTCCCTCTCGCCGCTGCTCCTCCGTGGGCTCGACCCGGATCCCGGGGCAGGTCGCCCGGGCGCGCTCGAAGCCGTCCCCGGTCTCCATGACCGACGGCCAGTACGGGAAGGTCTGGCAGTGCTGGGGCCTCGCGCTGTAGACGGAGCAGTGGTTGTTGCCCTCGAGGAGCGTGCAGCGTCCGCCCTCTCCCTCGCTCCGCTCGCGCAGCGCCTGACGCATGACGCCGGGCTCTCGCGGATCGGGGACGGTGCGCACGTGCTGCTGCTGGAAGGCCTCCGGCGACATCCCCAGCGCGGCCGCCATGGACTCGACCTCTCCGTCCGCCAGCCACACGTAGCCTTCGCCGCCGGTGCAGCAATGCCCGCAGCGGTGGCATGAGAACTGAAAGGGAACCACGCCCTCTAGCCCAGGGTCTGCTCCGTGCCCCGACGCCTCGGTCACGGGTCGCGTCGGATCCGTCACGAGCTCATCCCCTCCGCTTGGAGCGCCCGGTGGACTTCACCCGACGCCGCCCGCGCCCCTCACCCGCCGAGGCCTTGTAGTCGAGGCTCTCCGCGCCCCGGACCTGCTCCTGGATGTCCGTGACCAGCTCCGGCCAGTCCTGGTACCGGAGGTCCGCCTCCTTCGACATCATCTTCTCGATGAAGTACTGCAGGTAAGGCGAGTGCCCGCGGCCCTTGAGCTCAGGGGAGGAGAGCTTCTCCATCACGTGCTGGCGCAGCACGTCCTCGCTCTCGTCTCCATCGAAGGGGAGCTTGCCGATGGTGAGCTGATACAGGGTGACGCCCAGGGAATAGATGTCGCTTCGCAGGTCGGCGCAGGCGCCGCCCTCGGCCTGCTCCGGCGAGAGGTACTGGGCGGTCCCCCGGGCCGTCCCCTCTCCGTCCTTGGTGTCCTGGGCCGCACAGAAGCCGAGGTCAATCAGCTTCACCCGCCCGGAGTCGGTGAGCATGATGTTGCCCGGCTTGACGTCCCGGTGCACCAGGCCCTGTGTCGCCATGTAAGAGAGCACCTCGGCGACCTCGAGCACGATCTTGAAGGCGGAGTCCTCCTGGAAGAGGTGCCCGTCATCGAGGTACTCGAGCAGGGTCCGCCCCTCGACCACCTCCATGCGGGAGAGCAGCTGCTCCTGGGACTTGGCCGGCCCGTAGCCCTTCACGAGGCCGGGGTGATCCAGGCGCTGCAGGAGCCGGGCCTCCTCCACGAAGGCCTTGACCTCGACGGGATTCGAGGCATAGCTGGACTCGAGGATCTTCAGCGCCACCTGCCGACCGGTCTTCTTCTCCCGCGCTCGGAAGACCCGCGCGGTGCCCCCGACCCCCAGGGAGCCGAGCACCTCGTGCCCGGTGACCTCGGGGCGCTCCCCCGCCTCGGTCCGGATCATCCGGTCCACGCGCTCCTCATCCCAACCGCTCAGGCTCAGGAGGAGGTCGGGGAGGGGCTCACCCTCTTTCAGGCGCCCCAGCAGCGGCTCGGCCTGCTCGCGCTCGAGGTGACCGTGGTGAACGAGCTTGACCAGGAACTTGAAGTCGTCTTCGGCGGACATCTGTGGGGAAGTCTAGGCCTCACCCGGCGCTCGGACACGCTGCACATCCGGCTTCCAGTCCAGAACAGGCTGCTTCCAGCCCAAAACAGGCGGCATCCAGACCGGAACAGGCCGCTTCCAGACCAGAACGAGCCAAAGTGGTGCGTCAGATCGGGCTTGGCGGAGTGTTGCGTCAAGATCGGTGCCGTGGATCGACGAACTACAGACTCAGCGTCTGCCGGCGCGCCCCCGCCACTCCTGCCATCCCCACCGATCGTGTCCAGTACAGCCCCCGAACGTAGCTTCTACCGCTACTTCGACCTCGCAGACTGCTTCGTGCAGATCCTCGCGCTGGAGGAGGGGGCGTTCAGCCTGCGAGACCGACCTGGTCTGGGCCGCGCTGGGTACCGAAAGATGGTCATCGAGGCGTGCATGCCCGAGTTCCGGGGCGACCTCGAGGGGCGCCTCGAGCGCCTCTTCCCGGATGACCCCCTGATGGTCGAGGATCTCCTCTACCAACTCTGCGTGGAGGTCAACCCCGGCCTGGACATCCACGAGGTCCGGTTGACCGTGGACCCGACCTCCGCAGCGAGGCCCCAGACCGCCAGCGCGAATGAGGGTCAGGCCGAGCGGGACTCCCTGCTCGACCACCTCCGCAGCGCCGCAGGGACGCTCTCCAGGGACCTGAAGAAGGACGTCCTCGGCCAGGACCGCGCCATCGACAGCGTGGCCCGCGCCGTCCGTGCCTGCGCTGCAGGGCTCGGTGAACGCGGCCGGCCCCTCGCCTCCTTCCTCTTTCCAGGCAGGACCGGGACCGGCAAGACGGAGCTGGCTCGCCGGATGGCGCACCACCTCTTCGCCCGCGGAGAGAACAAGGGAATTGTCCGCATTGACTGCTCCGAGTTCGCCCTCGCCCACGAGTACTCGAAGCTCATCGGCTCCCCCCCCGGGTATGTGGGGCACGACGACGGCGGCCAGCTGACCGACGCGGTCGCGGCGGAGCCGGAGTGCGTGGTGCTCTTCGACGAGGTCGAGAAGGCCCACCCCAAGCTGCACAACCTGATGCTCCAGATCATGGAGGAGGGCGCGCTGACCGACAGCAAGGGGCGTCGCGTCTCCTTCGAGCGGACCATCGTGGTCATGACCTCCAACTGTGGCGCGGAGGAGGTCACCTCCGCGACGCGAGCGGTGGGCTTCGGCGGCGCCCCCACCATCGGGCGCGCGGCCCTCGAGGTCATCACCGAGGACGCCCTCGCCCGTACCTTCTCGCCGGAGTTCCTCGGGCGGATCGGTGACATCGTCGTCTTCGACGAGCTCTCCCGTCAGACCGTCGAGCGCGTG
>CBFHHK010000277.1:0-4836 GCA_965655435.1 Planctomycetota bacterium
CAGTCCGCCGCGAGGGTCGCCCCCGTGACGCCCCCGACCACGTAGTGGAAGTAGCGTGGTCCGGCACTCGCCACCGCCCGACCCTCGGCCCGTCGAACGAGCTCCGCCAGGGCCCGCGCCGCGCCCACGCCGGACTCGGGCAGGGGCACCAGGGCCGGCGCCTCGGCCTCCGCCGAGACCCGCGCCGCGTCGAGGCCCCGCTGGACCTCGAGGGACGCCTCCAGAGCCGCGCGGAGGACGGGCTCGATCTCGTCACGCCGCACGGGGAGCCTCCCGTTCGTCGGGGCCTGGAACGCTCGCTCTCATGGGGCGCATGATGCGCTCCAAATCACCCGCGGGGTGGACCTTCCTGGCGCTCCGGGAGGGACTAGGCTGGGGGCATGAATGCCAAGCCCACCACCGTCACCCAGTACCTCGCCTCCCTGGACCCCGACCGGAAGAAGGCCCTCCAGGCCATCCGCAAGGTGGTCAAGGCCAACCTGGACCCCAAGGTCAAGGAGGGCATCCAGTACGGGATGATCGGCTACTTCATCCCGCACTCGGTCTACCCCGACGGCTACCACTGCAGCCCGGAGCAGCCGCTGCCGTTCATGAGCATCGCCAGCCAGAAGAACCACATGGCGGTGTACCTGTTCTGCATCTACGGGGACGAGGCCGAGGCCGCGCGCTTCGAGAAGCAGTGGGCGAAGTCCGGCAAGAAGCTCGACATGGGCAAGTCCTGCGTGCGCTTCAAGAAGATCGAGGACGTGTGCCTCACCTCCATCGGCGCCGCCGTCAAGCGCATGACCGCGGCGAGGTTCATCAAGCACTACGAGGCCAACGTGGTGAGCGCCACGGCCCGCAAGAAGAAGGCGGCGAGCAAGAAGGCCGCGGCGAAGAAGCCTGCGGCGAAGAAGAAGCCCGCCCGCAAGGCAGCGACCCGCAAGGCGACCACGGGGAAGAAAGCCGCCGCCCGCACCTCGAAGTCCACGGCGTCCTCGGCCAAAAAGAAGGCGACCCCCAGGACCACGGCCCGCAAGAAGCGGAGCTAGCCCCCCTCCTCCCATGACTCAGCCCCGCGAGATCACCCTGCCCGCCGACCCCGAGGCGGCCCTCTCCGCCCTGCGCGAGGCCTCCGCCGACACCCACGTGGTGGTCTTCAAGAAGTCCCCCATCTGCCCCACGAGCACCCGGGCGGAGTTCGAGTTCAAGCAGTGGCTGAAGACCCTCGACGGCGCCGACCCGGTCCGCATCGCGTGGATCGACGTGATCGCCGAGCGCCCCCTGGCCCGCGGCCTGACCGCGGCCCTGGAGGTGGAGCATCAGTCCCCCCAGGCCCTGTGGTTCTCCGGGGGCGACCTCGCCTGGCACGACAGCCACGGCGCCCTGACCTGCGCTCGCTTCACCGAGGCGAACGGGGGCTGAGGCGAACGCCACCTGAAGGGGTGCGCGGCGAGCGGCGCCGCCCTAGCGTGGGGCCATGAGCACCTCCCGACGCCAGTTCCTCGCCGCCACCGCCGCCCTCCCCCTCACCTCGCTCCCCGCCCTCGCCGGGGGCCAAGAGCCGGCCGCCGCGCCGCGCCTGAAGGCCACCGTCATCCTCGTGCGACACACGGAGAAGGCGAAGGACGACCCGCGCGACCCGGACCTCTCCGAGGCGGGCCGCGAGCGGGCTGAGGCCTTCGCCCGGATGTTCGAGGCCGCTGGCGTGACGGGCCTAGTGCACAGCGAGTACAAGCGTACGCGGGACACCCTGGCGCCCCTGGCCAGGGAGCGAGAGCTCACCAGTGAGACCATCCCCGCCCGGGATATGGACGGTCTGATCGCCCGGCTCGCGGGGGCCAAGGAGACGGACGTGATCGCCGTCGCGGGCCACTCCAACACGATCCCCGCCATCGCCGCCCGGCTGGGGGTCACGCTCCGGGACCTCACCGAGACGTCCATGAACACGCGGGTTCCCGAGGGGCACCTGCCCCACGATGCCTACGACCGAGTCCACGTGCTCACGCCGGGCCCGAAGGGGCCCCGGGCGCTCGAGCTGCGCTACGGGGAGCCGACGCCCGCGGCGAAGGACGGCGAGGGACACTGAACGGCGAGGGGCCGCCGCTGCCAGCGCAGCCGCGGCCCCCGAGCCGGCAGGCCACCAGGCTCTGTGGATCCCCAGGGGGTCACTGGACCGGGAGCAGAGGGCGCAGGGTGCCCCCGTAGTTCTCGTCGTCGAAGCCGACGTAGAGGGTCGGCTGCTGGTTCTCGAAGCCCAGGGTCACGGACTCGGTCTTGAAGCCGTCGATGGTGGCGACCCGCGTGGGCTCGGGATCCAGGGCGACGGTGGCGCCACCCTGGGCCGGACGGATCCGGCCCACGCGCCAGACCGAGCTCCGGAAGGGGCCGAAGTCCGGATCGCCGGGCAGGCCCGCGGCCTCGGGGTCGAAGGAGGCCACGGTGTAGATGCGTCCAGCCTGGTCCACATCGAGCCCCACCACGCCCCGGACCATGTTCTGGGGGTCGGGGTTGTCGAGGGTCACCGACTGGAAGGCGCCGAACTGCAGGGTGCCGGGATTGAAGGGCGCCCAGCTCAGCTGGGTGGAGGGCTGGTTGTCCGCCCGCTCGGCGTAGAGGAAGTAGAGCTGGTTCTGCACCCGCGCCACCGCGGTGGCCTCGACGTTGGAGATGGGGACCGGCCAGTCCACCTCGGTCTCGATGTCGATCTCGTTCCCCGTGAGGCGCGCGCGGAAGATGCGGGGCGTCCGGTTCGGGTCGTCGTCCCCGCTCTCGCAGAGCAGGTAGCGGTCGCTCCCGCCGATGCGCGCAATGCTCTCAAGGTCGTTGCTCGGCGCCGTCGGCCAGTCCATGCGCAGGGGCTTCCACAGGACGCCCCGCGGATCCTGGGGCGACATGACGAGGCTGACCCGAGGCCGGTTGAGTTCCGCGGGCTCGTCCTTGGCGTCGTGGACCGCGACGAACACGTCCATACCCGCGTACTCGAGGCCGCTCAGGTCCGGCAGGTACGAGACCTGGAAGAACCCGCTGGACTGGGGCGCGGTGCTGGTGGCGAGGAGCAGGAGCCCCCCACAGCACGCGGCGCGGGTCAGGAGGCGGCGGAGGGAGGTCGGGGCGCCGGGGTTTGCGGGACGGCTCATGGAGATCGGCAGGGCTGGAGATCGGGGGAGGAGGTGGCCGAGATTAGTCCGCGAGCCCGTCCCCGCTGCCCCTCCGCCGGATCCCGTCTCATTCCTGGATGAGGGGCGACGGGAGTAGCTCAGGGCCGGGGGTCCGCCCCGGCGGCGCCGGACCCGCCGCCCGCCCGGCTCTCCGCCATGCCGGCCCGGAGCCAGAGGATCGCCACCACCACCAGGAAGGTCGGGAGGATCTGGACCAGCGACTCGAAGCGCGCCTCGGCGAGGTCCTTGCCCGGCGGCATGAGGGGCCGCTGCCACGCGATGACCCCCATCTCGAGCGCCGACAGCGCGCCGAGCAGGAGGACCTCCCGGCGGCTCCCAAGGACGCTCGCCAGGAGCGTCACGAGCACGAAGTTGATCACGTTCACGTGGGCAGGCTCACCGTTGCCCCACGCCAGCGATCCCACCAGGAGCGCGAGGCCCCAGACCAGCAACGATCCAGCCATCGACCCCTTCCCGCGCCGGACGAGCCCGAGCAGCCCCAGGCAGAGGACCGCGCAGGCCCCGTTGGAGAGCGCGACCCGCCCCACGTACTTGGCCTCGAAGCCCTCGCCGAAGAGGAACAGCGGCGCCGTGAGCAGGGCCGCCGCGAGGATCAGTCGCAGCAGGGTGCGGAGGAAGGCGTCCTGGGTCGTGGGGCTGTCCATGAACGGCAGTCTAAGGCCACGCCCGCTTCGAACGACCCGCCTGATTTCCGGGCTCCGGCGGACAAGGGGCTACTCCGCCTTGAGTCGCCAGCTCAGGGAGAGCGCCGGCGGCTGGTCGGTCTCACCCAGCTCCGCCCGGAGCTCGTCGCCGACCCGCGTGTAGCGGATCCAGGTGGGCAGGCCCGTCCCCTCGCGCTGGAAGAGCACCGACCCCGCCGTCTGCTCGACGGCCTGGAAGGGCGTCGGTGGCTCCCCCGACGGCTGGGCCTGGAGCACCACGGCGTCCCCGTCGCGCTCGATCCGCAGGAACTCGAAGCTGCCGCCCTCGCGCTCCCCGGGGATGTAGGTCCGCGCCACCGCGTGGAGCGCGCCCGCGGCCTCGGGGAGCCAGACCTCCTCGATGGTCATGGTCGTCCCCTCCCAGGTCATCTCCCCCAGCCAGTGGCCCGGCAGCCACTGGAAGACGTCGGCGGGGAACTGGCGGCGGGTCCCGAAGACGTGGAGCTCTGCGCCGATGAGCAGGCCCAGGTCGGCGCGTCCATCCCCGTCCTGGTCCCCCACCCGGAACACCTCCCGGCCCAGGCCCGTGGCGGTTCCCGGCTCGCCGTAGATCCCCATGATCACGGCGCCCGTCGCGCCGGAGAAGACCCAGACGCAGCCGGACTCGATCATGGAGACGGACCAGGGCTTCGACTCGAGCTTGAGCGCGGCCGCGAGGCTCATCCCTTCGAGCTCGATCGCGTCGACCCCGAGGTTCTTGGCCTGCGCGGCGTCCGGGAGGTTGAAGTTGCAATCCCCCTGGGCGAGGTCGGCGACACCGTCCCCGTCCACGTCCCCCACCATCCGCACGGAGACGTCGTCCGGCAGGTAGTCGGGGCCCGTGCAGAGGATCGGATCGCCTGCCGCACTGAAGTGGATCTCCGTCTGGGAACCGATGCTCCCGCCAAGCTGCAGCACGCCGTCCCGCTTCCCGTCGCCATCCAGGTCACCGTCGAAGGTCCAGGTGCCCCGAGGCGCCGCCGCGTCCGCCA
>CBFHHK010000278.1:0-4825 GCA_965655435.1 Planctomycetota bacterium
TCATGACGCTCGGCGGCATGGCCATCGCGATCGGGGTGCTCGTGGACGACGCGATCATCGACGTGGAGAACGTGCTGCGACGCCTGCGAATCAACCGGGCCCAGCCTGAAGGCGAGCAGCGCGCGGTGCCCGAGGTGGTCATCGCGGCGACCGGGGAGATCCGGCCCGCCATGGTCCAGGCGACGCTCATCCTGGCCCTGGCCTTCCTGCCGCTCATGTTCCTCGAGGGGCTCGAGGGCAAGTTCTTCCGACCGCTCGGGGCGACCTTCGTGGTCGCGCTGCTCGCCTCGCTCGCGGTCGCGCTGACGGTCACGCCGGCGCTGTGCCGTCTGCTCCTCGGAGGGACCGGCCCCGCCTCGGGCGCGGGCGGGCATGGTCCCCTGGCCAGGGTCCTCCTGCGGATGTACCGGCCTGTGCTCGGGCTCGTGCTGCGGGCGCGGGCGGCGGTGCTGCTCGGGGCGGCCGCGCTGGTGGCCGGGGCGGGCCTGCTCGCGGCACAGCTGGGGACGAGCTTCCTGCCCACCTTCCACGAGGGGATGGCCACGGTCTTCGTCTACGCACCGCCGGGCACCTCCCTCGTGGAGAGCGAGGCCCTCGCGGACGCGGTGGTCGCGCGCGTGGCCTCGGTGGAGGGCGTCGCCGCGGTCGCGCGCCGCACGGGGCGAGCGGAGCGGGACGAGCACGTGGAGCCGGTATGGAACTCGGAGCTCGAGGTCGCCTTCGCGGACCCCGCCGAGGCGAGCCGTCTGCGGGGGCAGATCGAGGAGGCGCTGGCGAGCCTCTCGGGGATCACCACCGGGCTCGGTCAGCCCATCGAGCACCGGCTGTCCCACGTGCTCTCCGGCACCGCGGCGGACCTCACGGTGGAGCTCTATCACGAGGACCAGGGGCAACTTGAGGCCGCAGCGGCCACCGTCGCGGCCTCCCTGGCGGGCGTGCCTGGGCTCCGGAACGTCAACGCCCAGCGGACGCTGACCGTGGAGGGGCTCAGCGTGGACTGGGACCGCGAGGCCCTGGCTCAGGTGGGCCTGACCGCCGGTGAGGCCGCGGAGCAGCTCCGCCTGGCCGTGGAGGGTGCGCAGGTGGGCCGCCTGGTGGAGGGCGCGCGCTGGATGGACCTCGTGGTCCGCCTCGACCGCGACCAACGCCGCAGCGCGACGGACGTGCGCAGCGTGCAGATCGTGACCCCGTTCGGCGCCCGGGTCCGGGCGGACCAGCTGGCGCGCATCGAGGTGGACGACGTGCCCGCGATGCTCCTGCGCCAGGGGGGCCGCCGGAAGGCCGTGGTCACCTGCGGGGTGGAGTCGGACGCCAACCTGGGAGACGCGGTGGAGGCGGCGCGCGAGCGCCTCCGGCCCATCGGCGAGGCCATGGGGGTGGAGCTCCGCTACGCGGGCCAGCACGAGGCGGCCCAGCGCGGCCGCCGCACCCTGCTCCTGGCGGGGCTCGCGTCCCTGGGGCTCGGCATCATCCTGCTGCGCTCCACCGTGCGGAGCTGGATCGCGGCCATGGTCATCGCCCTCAACCTGCCGCTCGCGGCTGTGGGCGGCGTGCTCGCGCTGTTCCTCGTGGTGGACCAGCCGCTCGCGAACCTCGCCGCGCTCGTGTCCGGGAGCGGGGCCTTCCGCGCGCCGGTCGTGTCGCTGTCCACCCTCGTCGGCTTCGCCGCCCTGTTCGGCATCGCGCTTCGCGGCGGCGTCCTGCTCGGCGGGCGCTGGGAGGCGCTGACCGCCGAGGGCGTGCCGGTGGAGGAGGCCATCCGCACGGGCATCGAGGACCGGATGGTCCCGATCCTCATGACCGCGCTCACCGCCGCCTTCGGCCTCCTGCCCGTGGTCCTCGCGAGCGGCGAGCCCGGGACGGAGCTGCTCGCGCCCCTGGCCGTGGTGGTGCTCGGCGGCCTGATCAGCTCCACGGTGCTCAACCTCGTGGTCCTCCCCGCTGCCTACGCCACCGTGCGACGCTGATCGGTGGTGTACGGTGCCCAGGCACCCATCCACCGCTATTACCCCCGGCACCGACGAACTGCCAGGTAGCCAGCCTCTCCCACGGCTGCGCGGTAGTCCTCGGCTTCACGCAGCAGCCGTCGGTGGTGACCAACGAAGAGGCGTCGGCATTGACTCGGAGATCGCCCCACGAGCGCTCCGAGTTGCGCCCAGGTCGCTCCGGCGAGGTCACGGCCCAAGCCCACCCGGAGGACGAGGTGGAGATCCAACGGACGGCCTCTGCGACGTGGGCCCTCCCGGTCCAGCGTGGCGTCGTTGATCGCCGCTTGGGTGGAGGCCAGATCGGCAACCGGGAATGCCGCCTCGCAGCCGTCCGCCAGTTCCGCCTTGCGCCTCATCCAGTCGAGGACTCGCTTGGGATTCTGGAGGACGAGGTCGTCATGGGGTGTGGGCCCCGTCCTCCCTTCTGCCAACGTCTCGTCGATCCAGCGGCATTCCGAAGCACGCATTCGCGCGGGAAATCGGCTCCTGTATGCGGCGCCCCAGCCCGCACTCCGTACGAGGCTGGGGTCCAGTTCGGCTTCGATCCAGGAGGACTCTAGCCAGGGGCGGATCCGCCCATGACCGTAGGTCGCTGCGCTGCCCCATGGGTAGTTCCAGGGCTCATCTCGAACCCCCGCAGCAACTGGATTGTCGTCGATGTACCGCACCAGAGCGTGCCTGTATCGCTCAGAGTCCACGACCCTCGAACGGAACCGCCCGCGTACTAGAGGGCCGTCTCTCTTGCGAGAGCGGTTGTACCTACGCACGTACTTGTTCGTGGCACGCCCGATCGCCCCGCCCAGCTCTCCGACCGGACTGCGTACAAGGAGGTGGAAGTGCGTGGTCATCACGCACCAACAGTGGACCTCCAAGTTCCCAGCGCGGACCTCTTGCGCGAGGTGAGCGAGGAAGAGCCGGACGTCATGCCTGTTCTCGAACAGCGGCCTGCGCGCGACCGCGCGATTCATGATGTGGTGCCACGAGCCTTGGTCGTCCATTCGGGGTCGTCGTGCCATGTCGGGCGGTTGCCTCCGATGACGGACGAGCGTGGACGGTGTGGGTTGCGGCGGTGGCGCGGTTCGGCGGTGGATGGGTGGCTGGCACCGTACACCCGAACGCGCCCTTGTCCAGAATGGGGAGACCCAGGGGCAGGAAGAAGGCGATGGGCCGATTCGTGCCGAAGGCCTGCAGATCCACGAAGCAGCCGTTCTTGCTGAGGGCCGGATCCACGGCAAAGGCGTGGAGGACGTCCTCGCAGCAGTCGCAGTTCAGGCACGGTCTCGTCTGCCATTCCGGCTTCGTCAGCATGCGCTCGAGGGGGAGCTCCACGAGACGCTTCCCTTTGGGGTCGCAGAACACGAACAGCATGGGCTCGTAGCCGCCGCTCTCGTACTTGCGCCAGGTCTTTGCGTAATGGTTGCCGGTCACGAGAAACCCGTTGCCGGCTGGGGAGACGAACATCCGCCGGTAGCCGAAGCCCACGAACGGTGGCTCGCGCCAGACCTCTTCGAGGCGGTGCGTGGGCTTGCCGTCCTGCGTCCAGACCCAGTTGAACAGGTAGCGCTAGTTATCCGTCTCCTCGCCCATGACCAGGGTGAACCGCGGGTTGGCGGAGATGGGATCTGCGCCCCGCGGTATCTCGCACGGGCCGCCGCAGTGCTGGCTGGCGGCGGGAGCGGCGAAGCCAATGAGGCAGCAGAGCGCTGATAGTTGAGCCAGGACGGTCATTGGGTCTTCAGGAGGTGGAGTGGGTTCACCGCAGACGATTCTCGCGTCCACTCTGGGACGTCCCTATCGAATCGAGCCCCACGTGGTGCGCCGGCGGATAAGCGATCCAAGCTGCCACTTGGCGGAGCAGCGGATCGTGGGGGGGTCATGCTCTTCCTGCCGCTCCGCAGCTCGACGCTTCATCGACATGCGGGCATCTTCGCTGATCGCCCCGTCGAGGTCACGACCCCCGCCTGGGGCGCGGGTCGTTTTTCGACGGCCTGCTAGACGCGACGTGTTCGGCTACACCAACTCGGGAGATTGCAATAGCGGTGGATGGGTGCCTGGCACCGTACACCCGTCAGGCACCGTTCACCCGTCACCGCCAAGTGGCAGCTCGGATCGCTTGTCCACTCCACCACAAGCCAGAGCGACGATACAGATAGGTTTCATGATCGATTCCTTCCGAGGACAAGTGGCTATGACTTGCCAGCCTACTCTTTAGCACCTGCATCGATGAGGAGTTGTTTGATCTCAGCGGATGCGGCGAACATCAACGGGGTCTTGTCACCAGGGCCTCTCGCATTGACATCCGCACCCTTTTCGAGAAGCAGCTGAACAATCTCAGGAGTGGAGGATTTCCTTGCGGCGAACATCAACGGGGTCCTGCCAAAGATGCCTCTCGCATTGACATCCGCACCCTCTTCGAGAAGCAGCTGAACAATCTCAGGAGTGGAGGATTTCCTTGCGGCGTGCAGCAACGGGGTCCAGCCATCCCTGCCTCTCGCTTCGAGTTCCGCACCCTTTTCGAGAAGCAGCTGAACAATCTCAGGAGTGGATTTCCTTGCGGCGAACATCAGCGGGGTCCGGCCATCAGTGCTTCTCGCATTGACATCCGCACCTACGCTGATCAGTTCCCGGATGTAATCCTGCATTGAATGATCGGCCACTACACCGGAATCCCACGCCGACAGCAATTTCTCAGTGGCTTCGAATTTCTCCCGCTCCGACGGTCCACACCCAGAGGCAACGACCATCATGCAAATCAATGCAACGCTAAATCTCATGGGACTCTCCTCTTCTGCATCAGGGTAACTTGCGGATAAGCGATCCAAGCTGCCACTTGGCGG
>CBFHHK010000279.1:0-4817 GCA_965655435.1 Planctomycetota bacterium
CCGTCGCGCCGAGCCACCCATCGCGCCGGGAGTCGCGGGACCCCGGGTTGGACCGCCCCTCAGACCCTTCCGCGCTTCAGGGCGGCGAGGGCGAGAACGAGGGCGGGGCGGGGCCGGCCCCTGTTGGAGGCCGTCAGCGCAGGGCGACGTGAGGCGGGGCGCAACGAGCCCCGTGTGAACGAGCGCGGCCCGCGCGGGAGAACCTCCCGCGCGGGCCGCGCTTCATGCCAGGGGCTGGATCAGGGGAACTGAACCCAGACGCCGTCGGAGAAGTTCGACGTGGCGAAGCCGAGCACCGAGTCACGGTGCCAGGCCTGGAAGTGCCAGCGGTCGCCGCTCATGGCCGAGGTCATCCCCGTCGGGCTCGGGATCTGATCCAGGTCCACGGGCGTGGCGAACGCGCCCGTCGGGCCGGAGAACAGGATGCCGCCACCCACGCCGCGGCCGATATCGCCCGCGAGGCAGAGGTTGCCCTGGCTTCCGCCAGCGTTCGGGATGAAGCCCTCGGTGAGGGAGGCGAGGAAGTAGCCGAACGCGTTTTGCGTCAGGTTGACCGCCTCGAGATCCATGGTGCGCAGCGTCAGGTCGACGTTGGACGCGATCATCGTGGAGGTCTGGCCGCTCGAGTTAGGGACTGCGGTGCAGTAGTTCTGGATGACCAGGGTGCCACCGCCGGTGCCGGGGCCCTCGGTCGGGAAGACCTGGGGGCCGGGGTTACCGGGCTTGAAGAGGCCGAGGACACCGGACTTCGCCTCGGGGGCGGCGTCGGCGGTGAACCAGTAGCTGTAGGTCGTGCCCCAGCGCAGCGCGTTGGCGTCCTGGTTGACCATGTAGCTCTGGGTGTTCCAGGTGATGTCCGTGGCGGTCACCGTCGGAGTCCAGTCCAGGTTCGTGTAGGGCTCTCCCGAGTGGTAGAGCGGGAACGACATCCCGGGGTTGGTGACGGTCACGTTCGACCCCAGCGGAACCGTGAAGCTCTCGCCGGAGAAGTCGCTGTTGTTGTTGAAGATGGCGTAGTTGTACGTCCAGGTGCCGTCGCCGTTGTCGATGACGTTGGAGCCGGCGACGAACTGACCCTCACCGGGGACGTTGATTTCCTCGATCGCGGCCGTCGGCGTGGTGGCGGACCAGGCGTAGATCGCGGGCTGCTCACGCACCGTCGCGCCGCCGATGTTGAGGCGCCAAGCGCCGTTGGTCGTCGAGCCCGGACGGCTCAGGGGAACGTAGGAGACGTTGTTGAAGCCGTTGCCCGCCAGCGCGTCGTCGGGGGCGATGTACTGGGACTCGCCCCAGTACGTGGCGCTGGGGTTCAGGCTGGGGTCGACGTCGTCATTGGCCACCTGGATCCGCTTGAACACGCGGTCGCCCGTCTGGCCCTGCTGGGCGAACGGGTAGCTGAACGCGCCGGTGAAGGCGTTGACCTGGAAGCGCGGGCCGAGGCCAGACTGCGAGCCGTTGAGCCCGGAGCTGTAGGGGTCGGAGCACCCGACGCCGAGGCGCGTGCCGGTGCCGGAGCTGTTGCAGTTGCAGCAGAGACCCTGTTGGAGCGCCGTGAAGCCGTGCTTGAGCCAGCTCTGGCCGATCTGCTCGAACCGGCCGCCGTCGATGCGGTAGATGTTCTGGCCGATGACGGGGTGTTGGTTGCTGCTCGAGATCCAGAGCAGCTCGGCGTCGCCGACGTTGCAGGAGGTGGTCCCGAGGGAGTAACCAGCCATGCCGCCGGTGGCGCCGTAGTTGGAGATCCCCGGGAGGCCGCCGACGATGACGTCGGGTCCAATGGCCGGGTTGGCGCAGCCGCCGCTCCCGCCGCCGCCGGCGGTGATCTCGATCGAGCCAACGCCGCTGCTGTTTCCGGAGTAGGAGCCGCCGCGGATGAGGTAGGTCGTACCCGCCATGGCCGACCAGCTGACGGTGGACTGCAGGGCGCAGGCGTCGTCGTTGCAGGTGATCTCGTTGGAGCAGCTGCTGAAGACCGCGAGCACGGTGTCCCAGGTCGCGTTGCCGCAGGTGGAGACCTGGTAGTCGGTCGTGCTCGGAGCCGTCCAGGCCCACCAGACATCGTCTCCGATGTTGCCGCAGCCAGAGGGGCCGCCGTTGGTGGCGCTGGTGTTGTCGAACGCGAACGTCCCGAGCCCGGAGATGGGCTGGGCATTGGAGCAGTCATCTGCTCCCTGAGCGCCCGCGATCCCCATCAACGGGGCGGCAATCAGGGAGGTGGCGGCGAGGAATTTCGAGACGCGCATGTTGGATTGAACTGGGATGGAGGGAAGGAGCAGGCGGGGTCGTGACCCCTGGCGAAGCTTGGAACCGGGAAGACAGCGAGTGCCTCACGTGCATGTGGAGGGCAGCGGGCCGCGAAAGGGTCCCCCTGAGTTCATGAATACTCTCACGCCAGTGCCCGTTGTGACTGTCTCAAATCGGGAGCCTTCGGGCTCTGAGCGCCTCGGGGGGGCTGTGGCGGGGCTGTGGGGGGGCACGAGGCGCCTAGAGGGGCCGCGACGCACGACCCTGGGGCAGCCGAGGAGGCTTGCTGAGGGCCCCTGAGCAGTGGCCGGTTCCCGGTCGCGGAAGGGCGTGTGAGCCCCGCACGATCGCCGTCTATCCCGGCGAAGTCAGGTCTCCCACGGAAGCCGGGTCTTCCACGGGCGCGGGGTCCGGCCCCAGGAGTCTGGGCCCCAGGCGCCGGGCGCCTGGATCTCATGAACCGGGCGCCGGGGTCCCATGAGCCGGGCCGCTGGGCCCCATGAACCCGGACTCTGCGTCCCATGAACCCGGCGAATGGGGCCCTTGTGCCTGGCGTCTGGATCCCTCGAACTGGCCGTTACCCCAGGAGCCAGATCACGAGCGGCATGGTGACCGCCACCATGGCCGTGACAGCCAGGGCGCCGGCGAGGAGGAAGCGCGGCCCGACGCGGATGAGCCGGGGGACGTGGAGGGTCATG
Source organism: Planctomycetota bacterium (assembly GCA_965655435.1). Lineage (GTDB taxonomy): Bacteria > Planctomycetota > UBA1135 > UBA1135 > Saltatorellus. Next base: position 2,943 of record CBFHHK010000279.1, read on the forward strand.
CCGATCGCCGCGAGGGCGGCTGCGAGCAGCCAGCTCCCCGATTGCTTCAGCCAGCCCCACGTGGGGCGGGTGTCCCCCGCGATGGACAGCTCGGCGTCCAGCCAGCCGCTGGCCCGGAGCGCCGAGGCCACGGCGAAGAGCCAGACGAAGTGGGGGACGCCAACGCCGCTGCCTTGGCGGCGGGTCCCGTCCCTCGCGGGGACGAGGAGCGCGAGGACGACGACCATGGGGACCAGCATCGCGACCCGCAGCAGCTTGTAGAGCGTCGCCCACTCCACGGCCTCAGGGCCAAAGGCCTCACCGGTGGCGATCGCCTGGGGCACGGCGTGCACGGTCAAGCCGGCGAGAGCGCCACCCGCCTGTCCCTCGATCCCCACGGCGATGGCCGCCGGGGGAAGCGCGAAGAGCATCGCCACGCCGAGGAGATTGATCACGCCGATGGCGAGCCCCAGGTCCTCCTCGTCGGCCTCGACCGTGGGCGCCACCGCCATGATCGCGCTGTTGCCGCAGATCGCGGTGCCGGCTCCCAGGAGCAGCGAGGCCCTTGGATCGAGGCCACAGAGCTTGCCGGCGAGAAGGGCTCCCGCGAAGGCCACCGCGATCCCTGCGAGCACGACGAGGAGCGTTCCGCCCAGGGCGCCTCCGTCGAGCAGCGGGCCCAGGTCCATGCCGAAGCCGATGAGCACGATCGCCGCGGGAATCGCGCGCTTCGAGACCGTCTTGGCTGCGCTCACCATGTGCGTCTGGATCGCCGGAACGAGGCCCAGGAGCAGCCCCATGATCAGCGCGAGCACGGAGGGCGATGGGACGAGCCGTGACTCACCAAGCAACGGGCGGACGAGGGCCGCCCCGGCCGCCAGGGCGACGCACAGGAGGCCGCAGAGCAGGACGGATCGGTCAGGACCTTTGGGGGGATGGGACATCTGAGCGCACCGTAGCGATTGAGCTCATCGGGCGTCCCCTTCGGCATCCAATTCAAAAAGGGCCCCTCCTGCACGGTGGCAGGGCGAGACAGCGACGCGCAGGGGGAGACGCTCGGATCCCGCGCTTCGGAGCCCTACACTCCCTGCTCACGCCCCGCACTCCGCAACCCTGTCGGCCCCCCCCGCGATGGATCCCAAGATCTACCAAGTCATCCACCTCGTCTCCGTGATCTTCCTCGTGGCGATCACGTTCCGAGCCTTCGCCGCCCCGACCCCGGAGAGCCGGCGGTCCAACCTCATGCTGTCGGGGATCACGAGCCTCACCGCCCTCGTCGGCGGCTTCGGGCTCATGGCCAAGATGGGATACGCGTGGGACGTCTGGGTGTTCGTCAAGATCGGCTGCTGGCTCGGCCTCTCGGCGCTCGCGGGCGTCGCCTACCGGAAGCCGGAGGCCACGAAGTCCCTGAGCTGGCTCGCGTTCGCGCTCGTCGTCATCGCCGTCCTGATGGTGTACGTGGTGCGGCCTGGCGTCTAGGACGGCGCCCGCCGCCCAACGCCCGCCAGCCGGTGGCAGGCGGGCGGTGACGAATCGGCCGCAATCCGCAGCCGAGCTGTTCGTTCCCTGGGAGCGCGGCGCCCGCTGTGGGCGCCCCGCTCCTGCGTTTGGCGCCACTGCCCGATGGGTGGTGATCCTGAACAGGTCAGCGGAGCGGAGGTGCCTCCCGAAGGGCGGGGCGCCGGCGGGCTCCGCAAGAGGCACGGGGGCTGTGTGAAATGGTGTCGGACGAGTTGAAGTGTGGAGGAGGAGCCGTCTGGCCCCTGGGATGGGCCTGCTTGTTGCTCTTCCTGGCGGTGGCGGCAGCAGGAAATCTGGCGGCGGCGGGGCATCTGTCGGCGGCAGGGCATCTGTCGGCGGCAGGGCATCTGTCGGCGGCAGGGCATCTGGCGGCGG
>CBFHHK010000280.1:0-4756 GCA_965655435.1 Planctomycetota bacterium
ATTCGAAGACGCGGACCCTGGCCCAGTTCTTGATCCTGGGCTTGCTCGCCGGCGCCGGCCTGAGCTGGCTCCGGGAGCTGCTCGACCAGCGGTTGAGGTCGGAGGCCGATCTGGCCCGCGCCGTCCCGACTCCGCTCCTCGGGGTGCTTCCCAGGACCCGGATCGACCATGGCAACCTCGACGCCATCCGCTCCTGGTCCGAGCACGCCGGCCTCGCCGAGGCGGCTCGGGGGCTGCGCACAGCGATCTACTTCAGCCTGCCGGTGGAGTCCGGGAAGGTCATTCACGTGACCTCGCCGGAGAAGGGGGACGGGAAGTCGACCACGTCCGCCTACCTCGCCATCGCCATGGCGAAGGCCGGGCAGTCGGTGATCCTCGTGGATGCTGACCTGCGCTCGCCCAGCCAGCAGGCCGTCTTCGGGTTGCCCAACAAGGGGGGGCTCGCGGACGCCCTCGTGGACCCCCACGCCCTGCTGCCAGGCCTCATCCAGAAGACCGAGCTCGGGGGTCTGGAGGTCCTGACCACGGGCCCGATCCCCTCCGCGCCGGCGGAGATGCTGAACAGCCGGCGCTTCGACGAGCTCCTCGCGGCCCTCGCGGCCGAGTACGACCGGGTGATCGTGGACTCGCCGCCGGTGCTGGCCGTGACGGACGCCCGGATCGTGGCCACGCGCTGCGACGCCACCGTGCTCGTGGCGCGGGTCGACAAGACCAAGCGCGCTGCGGCGGCCGCGGCCTACGAGCGGCTCAGCTCCGTCGGGGCGAAGCTCCTGGGGGTGGTGATGAACGCGATGCCCACGGGGATCGGCTACGGCTATGGCTACGGCTACGGCTATGGCTATGGCTATGGCTATGGCTACGGCGCCGACGAGGCGCCCGCCGCTGGATCCGTTGGCCAGACCGAGAGGTGGAGCGAGCCCTCCAAGGCCGGGACCGCCGCGCTCCCCGCGTCGGAGGCGACCTCTTCCAAGGGAGCAGGCGGCCCGGTGGGTGGGGGAGCCCAAGGCGGAGCGGACGGGGATGAGCTGCCCCGCAGGGTCGACGTCGCCCCCTCGACGAGGCGGCGCCGGGCGAGCGAGGCGGAGCAGTGAGCCGGCAGCACAAGCGGCCCTCTCGATGAGCACCTGAGCCAACGCGCTGCCATGTCATTCCTCCTCGTTCTACCCATCTGCGCCTTCCTGGCGGCGCTCCTGATCACGCCGGTCACGAGCGCGATCGCCCGTCGCAACGGCTGGGTGGACCAGCCCGGGCTCCGCAAGGTCCACCGGGAACCGGTGGCGTACCTCGGGGGCGCAGCGGTCATGGCGGCGTTCCTGTTCGCGATCTGCGCGGCTCCTTGGCTGCCGGTGGTCCGCACCCTCGAGGTCACCTTGGACCGACAGGTGATCGCGATCCTCATCGGCGGGCTGCTGATGTTCGGGGTCGGACTCCGGGACGACATCCTGCGCATGGGGGCCATGACGAAGCTCTTCGTCCAGCTGGCTGCCGCGGGGCTCGTGGTCCTGTCCGGGGTCTCCATCGACGGGATCTGGCTCTCCCGCCCCGAGGGGCTCAGCCTCCTCAGCTTCCTGGGAGACTACGAGGTGGGGGGGACGCGGATCGACTTCGGCGTCTTCGGGGTGCCCCTCACCATCCTCTGGATCGTGGGCGCCACCAATGCGCTCAACATCATCGATGGACTGGACAGCCTCGCGAGCGGGCTCAGCGTGGTCGCGTGTGGCGCCATCGCCTGGATCGCGTTCCAGGGCGGTCACGTGGCGGTCGGCCTGATGTTGATCGCGCTGATGGGGTCCATCGGCGGGTTCATGCCCCACAACCTGCACCCCGCGCGGGTCTTCCTCGGCGACGCGGGGAGCCTCTCCATCGGGTTCATGCTGTCCGCCTCGGCGGCGCTGGTCGCGTCCGGGGCCACGACGCTGTCGGGCTTCTCGATTCCACTCGTGGCCCTCGGGATCCCGATCCTCGACACCACCTTCGCCATGGCCCGCCGCTTCATCGAGGGGCGCTCCGTCATGTCGGCGGATCGCAACCACATCCACCACCGCCTGATCCAGCTCGGCCTCGGTCAGCGCAAGGCGGTCGCGGTCCTGGTGGGCACCTCCGCCGCGGCGACGTCCGTGGTGGTCCTTGGCGCGACCATGGGGGACACCGCGCAGCTGTTTGCGCTCGCCGCCGCGCTCCTCGGACTGTGCCTCCTCTTCAGCCTCTCCGGCGCCATCCGGATCAAGGAGTCAGTGGAGGCGTTCCGCCAGGTGGCCTCGTCAGCGAGGTCCGTGAGCGACGAGAAGCACGCCGTGGATGAGCTCGCCCTCGCGTTCCGCGAGGCGGGAACCCTCGAGGACTGGTGGGGTGTCGTGACGAAGGCCGGGCAGATCCTGGGCTTCTCCGAGCTCTCCATGGAGGGCGAGCGTCGGGACGGGAGCCCCTTCCAGCTGCGCTGGGAGCCCGTCCGCGCCGAGGGCACCCCCTCCCCCTCGGGGTTCGTCACGAGGATCGAGATCCCGGTGAATGATCGGCGGCAGGGATCCGTGCTGGTGCTCCGGGCCTCGGTCTCCCATGACGCGAGCACCGCGACCCTCGGTCGCCGGCTGGCCCTCTTCCACCCGTTCCTCTCCTTCAACGGGCTGGAGCGGTTGCCGGACAGGGCGACCGAAGGGGAGAAGGCCCGCTCCGGTGCCGCCTCCGCCGTCTCCTGAGGGAGCCCCCTCGCGAGGCAAGCGTGCGGCGCGATCGCCTTGACCCGGTGAGCGGGGGGGCTGGCTGGCGAGTCGCGGCCTCAGGGCCCCAGGGCTCCAGGGCTCCAGGCAGGGGCCGCGCCCCGCGCGCCATCAGAGCCGGGTGGCCTCGCTGAACTCCGCTACCGTGCGGCGCAGCCCCTCCTCGAGGGAGATGGAGGAGGTCCAGCCCAGGGAGGTGGCTACAGAGACGTCGAGGAGCTTGCGCGGTGTCCCATCTGGCATGCTGCGGTTCAGCTCGATCTCGCCCTCGAAGCCGACCTCCGCGGCGATCGCTCGGGCGAGGTCGAGGATGCGAAGGTCCACGCCGGTCCCGATGTTCACGAAGGATCGAGCCCCCCAGCGCTCGGCGTCCAGGTTGCAGAAGTAGACCGCCGCGGCGGCGAGGTCGTCCACGTGCAGGAACTCTCTCCTGGGCTCGCCGGAACCCCAGAGCGTCACGCTGGCGGCGCCCGCGGCCTGCGCCTCCACGAACTTCCGGACGAGCGCCGGGAGCACGTGGGAGTTCTGAGGGTGGTAGTTGTCCCCTGGACCGTAGAGGTTCGTGGGCATGAGGCTCCGGTAGTCCGTGCCGTACTGCCGGTTGTAAGCCTCGCACATCTTGATCCCCGCGATCTTGGCGATGGCGTAGGGCTCGTTGGTGGGCTCAAGGTGCCCGTCCAGGAGGCAGGCCTCGGGCATGGGCTGCGGCGCGTGCTTGGGGTAGATGCACGAGGACCCCAGGAACAGCAGCTGCCTCACGCCAGCTGCAAACGCCCCGTGGATGACGTTGCCCTGGATGGTGAGGTTCTGGTGGATGAACTCGGCGGGGAAGGTGTCGTTGGCGTGGATGCCCCCGACCTTGGCCGCCGCCAGGTAAACCTGGTCGGGGCGCTCGGACTCCATGAATCCCGCCACGGCCCGCTGATCCGTTAGGTCGAGCTCATCGCGGGTGCGAACGATGAGCTCATGGCCGCCGTGGGCCTCGAGGTGCCGGCGAATGGCGCTGCCTGCCATGCCCCGGTGGCCTGCGATGAAGATCCTCATGGCCTCAGGACTCCAGCGAGACGGGGACGTCGAGCCCGTGCTCCCGCAGGAGCGCGTGGCGGCGGGCGGTCTTGAGGTCCTCGGCGACCATCTCGGCGCACATCTCCTGGGTCGTGATCTCGGGGACCCAGCCGAGCCGCTCCTTGGCCTTCGTGGGGTCGCCGAGCAGGGTCTCCACCTCGGCTGGACGGAAGTAGCGCGGGTCGACCTTGACGATGACGTCCCCCGTCTTGACAGCAGGCGCCGCGTCCCCGGAGATCGAGGCGACGCGACCGACCTCATCGACCCCCTCCCCCTCAAACTCCAGCTCGATGCCGAGCTCGGCGGCGGACCAGGTGACGAACTCGCGGACGGAGTACTGAACGCCCGTGGCGATCACGAAGTCCTCGGGCTCCTCCTGCTGCAGCATCATCCACTGCATCCTCACGTAGTCCTTGGCGTGCCCCCAATCCCTGAGGGCGGAGATGTTGCCGAGGTGCAGCCGCTGCTCGAGCCCCTGGGCGATGTTGGCCAGCGCTCGGGTGATCTTCCGGGTCACGAAGGTCTCGCCGCGGCGCGGGCTCTCGTGGTTGAAGAGGATGCCGTTGCAGGCGTACATCCCGTAGGCCTCGCGGTAGTTCACCGCGATCCAGTACGCGTAGAGCTTCGCGACGGCGTAGGGGCTGCGGGGGTAGAAGGGGGTCGTCTCGCGCTGCGGGGTCTCCTGGACCAGCCCGTAGAGCTCGCTGGTGGAGGCCTGGTAGAAGCGCGTGCTCTGCTCGAGGCCGAGGAAGCGGATGGCCTCAAGGATCCGGAGCGTGCCGAGGGCGTCCACATCCGCGGTGTACTCGGGCGCCTCGAAGCTCACCGCCACGTGGGACTGGGCGGCGAGGTTGTACACCTCGTCTGGCCTCACCTCGCGGAGGATCCGCGTCAGGTTGGAGGAGTCCGAGAGGTCCCCGTAGTGGAGCGTCAGCTTGGGATCCGGCGTGTGCGGGTCCTGATAGATGTGGTCG
>CBFHHK010000281.1:0-4743 GCA_965655435.1 Planctomycetota bacterium
GTGCTCGCGGCGACTCGCCGGACCGCGCCCTCGAGCTGGTCCGGGTCATGGCAGTCTGCCACGGTGACGATATCCGCGATCCTACCGCGGACCTCCTCATCCAACGCGGCCATGAACGAGGCGGCTGACTCCTGCGTCACCACCGAGAAGGTGGTGTCGGGGAGCAGGGCCGCTGCCCGCAGGAACCTCAGCGTGCTGGGGAGGGCGAAGGGCGCGACGAAGACGGTGTTGGCGCGTGACATCTGGCCTGGAGGATACCCACCAACAGGGTCTGGATTCCCACCAGAACTCCTGGCCCTGCCCGACCCCCACCCGGCGGTTCGCTAAGCTCCCCCCATGCAGCTGCCCCTTCGCATCGCGATGGTGTCCGCGGAGTGTGCTCCGTTCGCCAAGACGGGCGGCCTCGCCGACGTCGCCGCGGCGCTCTCCCGAACCCTCTGGAAACGTGGCCACGAGGTCAGGCTCTTCGTCCCCCTCTACGGGCGGGTCGAGCGCGCAGGGCTCGAGACCGAGTCCTTCCTCTCGCCGTTCCCCATCAGCTTTCCCGGCTGGGATGTGCCGGTCTCGGTCCGCAAGGCGCCCTTGCCGGACTCCGAGAACGCCGACGGCGTCCCGCTCCAGGTGGAGTTCATCCACTCGCCGGAGCTCTTCGGGCGGGAGGAGTTCTACACCAACGACGACGACGAGCCGATCCGCTGGGCGGCCTTCTGCCGGGCCGCCATCGAGGCCTGTCAGCGCACGGGCTGGGCGCCGGACGTGTTCCACGCCAACGACTGGCACACGGGGCTCCTGCCGCTGCTGCTCAAGTCGACCTATGGCTGGGACGAGCTCCTGCGAGGGACCTCGACCCTGCTGTCGATCCACAACCTCGGCTACCAGGGCGTGTTCTCCGAGGACGCCATCCGGCGCATCGGACTGGCGGGCGTCCGGGATCAGTTCCACCAAGAGCGCCTCGCCGCCGGCGCCGTGAACTACCTGGAGACGGGCATCCTGCACGCCTCCTGGCTCTCCACCGTCTCGGACACCTACGCCCGCGAGATCCAGACCCCGGAGTACGGCCACGGTCTCCAGGGCCTCCTGGCCCGGCGTGAGGACCACCTCGCGGGCATCGTCAACGGCGTCGACTACGGCGAGTGGGACCCCGCGATCGACCCGCACCTGCCCGCCAACTACGGACCAGACGACCTGTTTGGCAAGCGCATGTGCCGCGACGCGCTCCTCGACGAGCTCGCCGTGGCGCCCGAGCCATCCGGTCCGGTCCTCGGCATCGTCTCGCGGCTGACGCACCAGAAGGGCTTCGAGCTGATCCCGGACTTCGCCGAGCGCCTCCTCGACCACCACGACGTGCGCCTCTTGGTCCTCGGCAGCGGTGACCCCGAGCAGGAGAGCTACTTCCGCTGGCTCCGCGACCGCTACCCGGCCAAGGTCGGCGTGCACATCGGCTACGACAACGGCCTCGCCCACCGGATCGAAGCGGGCTCCGACCTCTTCGTCATGCCGTCGCGCTACGAACCGTGCGGCCTCAACCAGATGTACAGCCTGCGGTACGGAACGGTCCCCGTGGTCCGCAGCACCGGCGGACTCGCCGACACGGTGGAGCGCCTGGAGGACGGCCGCGGGACCGGCTTCGTGTTCTACGAGCACACCTCCGTCGCCCTCGAGGACACCCTCGCCCACGCCCTCGAGGTCTGGCGCGATCCCGAGGCCTGGCGCCAGATGCAGCTCCGCGGCATGGCCAAGGACTTCTCCTGGGACGCCCAGGTCGACCGCTACGAGGACCTCTACGCCGCGATCATGGCCGACCTTCAGCTAGCCTGACCGGGCCCGGCGCCTCGCCTTGGAACGGCGGGCGGCCCCGCGCTGATTTCCAGCGATGGGCTCCCCTCGGATGGCTCTCCTTCAGCTGGCCCCCACGCCGAGCCCAGGCAGCACGCCCCTATCGAGAATCACGGCCGAGCGCCGCAGCGCGGCCGGGAGCCCGCCGCCGTGCCCGACGCCCCGAACGGACCGCTCCCGCCCAAGCCCCCTGGCCCTCCCGTGGGCCGCGAGCTGAGTTTGCCTCACTGAACTCGCTCCACCTCACTCGCTTCATTGTGCTCGCCTCGGCGAGCCGGCGCCCGAGCAAGCCGCGCCCCGAACAGCGCCCCCGGCCCTCACACCCGGCCCCCGCACCCGCACCCACTCCAAGCCATGCACGTCATCTTCGTCGAGCCCTCGTTCCCTTCCAATCAGCGGGAGTTCGTGCGTGCACTCAAGGAGGTCGGCGCCAAGGTGACGGCGATCGCCGAGGCGCCCCCCAGCGCCCTCGACAACGAGCTCAGGGGCTGGCTGGACGGACACGAGCAGGTCTCGTCGGTGACCAACGGCGAGGCCCTCCTGGAGGCCGTCCGCCGCGTCCAACAGCGCGGCTGGGTGGACCGCCTGGAGGCCACCGTCGAGGCCCACATCACCCCCTGTGCCTGGGTTCGCGAGCAGTGCGAGATCCCCGGGACGTCCACCCGGACCGCGTGGCTCTGCCGCGACAAGCCCGCCATGAAGGAGGCCCTGCGCGAGGCCGGGGTCCCCACCGCACAGAGCATCGGGACCTCTGACCTTGACGAGGCGCGCGCCTTCATCGAGGAGGTCGGCTACCCGGTCATCCTGAAGCCCCGAGACGGCGCAGGCGCGGCCGGGACGGCCCGCGCCCACGACGACGAGAGCCTCGAGGCAGCAATCCGCGAGAGCGGGCTCGACCGCGGGCAGGGGGTCGCCATCGAGGAGTTCATCGAGGGGCACGAGGGCTACTGGGACACCCTGAGCCTCGACGGCGAGGTGGCCCACGAGTTCATCACCCACTACTACCCGAACGTCCTCGAGGCCATGCGCCACCGCTGGATCTCGCCCCAGATGGCGACGACCAACGAGGTGCACGACGAGCGCTACGACAGCCTCCGAGAGATGGGTCGAAAGGTCATCAAGACCCTCGGGATCGAGACCTCCGCCACGCACATGGAGTGGTTCTTCGGGCCCAAGGGCCTCAAGTTCAGCGAGATCGGCTGCCGCCCGCCGGGCGTGCGTATGTGGGACGTCTATCAGGCTGCCAACGACTTCGACATCTACCGTGAGTGGGCTCACCTCATCGTCCAGGGGAGCCCCTCCCAGACGCCCTCGAGGCGCTGCTCCGGCGGCATGATCGCCCTGCGCCCGACCGCGGACGGCCGCATCGAGGGCTACGAGGGCGTCGAGGACCTCAAGGCCCGCTACGGCGAGCACATCATCGACTCTCACTTCCCCCCCCCGGGGACCGCGACCCAGGGTGTCGAGGCCGGCTACATGGCCAACGCGTGGGTCCGACTGCGCCACCCTAGCTTTGACGAGCTGCGCACGATTCAGGACTGGATCGGCGAGCACGTCCGCGTCCACGCGAGCTGACCCTCTGCGGGCTCCCGGCATCGCCCGGCGCCGATCCGTCGATCGAGCCCCCGCTGGTTCCACCGCCCTCGGGTATCGTTCACCGCGACCATGAGCCTCGACCCGAACCTCCCCTCGATCGAGCACCTGCGCGAGCGGGGCCGAAAGCGCGTTCCCCCCTTCGCCTTCGAGTACCTCGACAACGGGTGCCACTCGAACCTCAACATGCGCCGCAACACGGACGAGATCCGTGAGGTGCGGCTCGAGCCGCGGTACGTGCTCGACTACGGCGGCGCGGACCTGGAGACCGAGCTCTTCGGCCAGACCTACGCGGCGCCCTTCGGGGTCGCCCCCATCGGGCTCCAGGGGCTCGTGTGGCCCGGCGCCTGCGAGTTCCTCGCCGAGGCCGCCCACGCCGCGAGGGTGCCCTTCATTCTCAGCACGGTCGGCACCGCGAGCATCGAGCGCGTGTCGGAGATCACCGAGGGCAAGGCGTGGTTCCAGCTCTACCACCCGACCGAGGACGAACTGCGGGACAAGATTCTCGACCGCGCCGAGGCCGCGGGGGTCCCGGTCCTCGTGCTGCTGGCGGACACGCCGACCTTCGGTTACCGCCCCAAGGAGATCCGCAACGGCCTCGCGATCCCCCCGCGCATGTCCCTGCGCAACATCGCCCAGATGGTGATGCGCCCGACCTGGTCCTTCTCTCAGCTGGCGCGCGGCAAGCCCGAGTTCGCGACGCTCGCGCCCTACATCCCCAAGGGGCTCGACATGTCCCACCTGGGGCAGTTCATGAACGCCACCTTCAGCGGGCGGCTCTCGTCGGACCGCATCGCGGCCATCCGCGAGCGCTGGAAGGGGAAGCTCGTGGTGAAGGGGATCGTCAACCCCGAGGACGCCGCACAGGTCCTCGAGCTCGGGGCGGACGGGATCATCGTCTCCAACCACGGGGGCCGTCAGCTGGAGGTTGGCACGTCCACCATCCAGGCGCTCCCCGCCCTCGCGAGCGAGTTCGGGGACCGCATGGAGGTGCTCTTCGACAGCGGCGTCCGAGGCGGACCCGACGTGGCCTGCGCCCTCGCGAGCGGCGCGCGCTTCGCCTTCATGGGGCGCTCCTTCATGTACGCCATCTGCGCCATGGGCGCCCGCGGTGGGCCGCACGTCATGACCATGCTCATGCGCCAGCTGACCCAGGTGATGGAGCAGCTCGGCTGCGAGCGCGTCGAGGACCTCCCCAGGCACCTCGCGCCGCGCCGCTGAGCGGCCCTGGTTCGCCTCGCCGCCGAGGACACTGCGGCGAGTCCCGGGGCGCGGGGACGACGCAGGAACGAGAGGAGGGCCGGGCCCCAGCGG
>CBFHHK010000282.1:0-4742 GCA_965655435.1 Planctomycetota bacterium
AGCGCCGCCTGTACCAGCGACGATCGAGGAAAGCACGGCGCCCCGCTCCGTGGACTCCAGCTCCAGCTCGAAGGTGTGGTCCTCGTGCTCTGTCGGTTCGAACGTCACAGAGACGTTGACGGCGCCCGGGGGCACGTCGATGGGCGGGTCCACCGAGTAGCTGCGCTCCCCTGCGTCCCCCACATACGAGAGCCCGCCGTGATCGACCCGGAAGTCCGCGCTCGACCCGAGCGAGGGCTCGCGGAAGGTCACACGATCAATCTGGCCCGGGTGGAGCCCCGTGTTCTCCACGACAAAGTCGAGGGTGACCTCGCTGCCCTGGTCCACGATCCCGAAGCTCAGCGCCGTGGTGGGAGAGCTGAGCACGGGGACCGCGCGGACCGAGACTGCGCTGACCAGCGCGAGCGCCGTGGACGCGCTGAAGTCAAGGTCCAGGACTCCGTCAGCAACGGTGACGTCGACGGGCGTCGAGGAGAAGGCGGCGAGGCGCCCGACCTCGGCGAAGATGTCGAGGTCGTCGAGGATCACCGCGCCCTCCGCGGCGACATCAAAGATCCGCTGCCCTGGCCCCTGCTTGATGGGCTCCCAGCTGAGGATGGCCACCTCGTAGACACCGTTTGGGAGCGGGATTGAATAGCCGAACTGCCCCCCGGCTCGGACCCACTGGAAGAGTTCGTCCAGGTCCGTCCCTGCGACGGGCTCGGTGATCTGGGCCACGTCACCGCCGCTGAACCCATATTCCCGGACCCAGAGTTGGCCGCCGGGCTCGGTGAACGCCTCGGGCCCCGCCGTGAACAGCACGTCGGCACCCGTCGGACCAATCGCCCGCCCAGAGAGCTCGACGTCCAGCGGAGGCGCCCCTTGTCCCGCCTGGCGCGCAGACAGCGTGGCCGCAAACGGCCCGGCCACCAGGGGCGAGAACTGCACGTCGACCCCCACGCTCGCCGCCGGGGCGAGGACCACGGGCAGGGCGGCTTGACTGGACGCAGAGAAGACCCCTGAGCCCCGGACGACCAGTTCCGTGAGCGTCACCGGGGCGGAGTGTAGGTTGGTGAAGAACACCGTGTCGGTCCTCGGGGCTTCCCCCGCCCGGAGCTGGTCAAAGGTCACGGTCGCGACCGAGGGCGCCAGGGGCGGCGCCTTGGCGATCGGTCCGACGTTCCCGTCCGAGAGCATCACGAGGAAGGACGTCCCCGCTCCGAGCGTGGCACCGTCCGGCGCCCCAACTCCAGGAACGCCGCCGTCGAGGAGGGTGAAGAGCACCCGCTCACCAGGCTCCGGGATCCGATCCACGACGACCGACACCGGGATGTCAACGGAGGTCGAGCCAGCCGGAATCACGGCCGGTCCCGCGGGATAGCTGATGTCGCCCGGTCCCGCCGCTTCACCTGCAACCTGGAATGGAGCGACCACGTCGAGGCCGGAGGCTGTGTCGAGCTCCAGGCGGAGGTTGAACCCACCGGAGGCCTCCTCCACCACCGTCCGGAAGGCGGGGAACTGCACCACTGGAAGGGGATCATCCTCGACGAGGGTGAGCACGTGCGTTGCGACCGCCCCCGCCGTGGCGCCTGTGAGCGCGCCGAGATCCATGATGAGGTCCTCGTCCCCCTCGTACAGGGAGTCGCCCACCACGGTGATGTCGAATTGCCCAACGGTGTCGCCGGCAGGAATGACCAGCGGCTGCGGCGTGACGCCGAGGTCGACGCCGCCAGGGGTCGCGCTGCCAGAGAGCACCAGCGGGACCGTGACGTCGGATGAGGCCGCGGCGCTCAACTCCACGCCGACGGAAATGACGCTCGCCGATTCGGAAATGGAGGAAGCCGACGCCGCGAACGACAGGGCCGGCAAGGTGTCATTGTCCGTGATCGTCAGGACGTGCGAGGCCGGGGCACCGAGGCTCGCACCAATGGGCCCGACGAGGGTCACCACCGCCGTCTCCGCGGGCTCCGGGTCGGTGTCGTCCAGAACCTCGAGTTGGACGATGCCACCCAGCGCGCCGACAGGGATCGAGAGTGACGTGGTCAGCAGGTTGACGTCGACGCCAGCCTGCACCGTGCCCCCGAGGGTCACGTCCACGGTGACCGGTTCTGACGCGTACCCGTCCAGTTGCACCGCGAGATCGCGGACTCCACCGGCCTCGTCCGCCGTGGAGGCCGGGCTCAAGAAGCTCAACGAGGGCTCAGGCCCGTCGTCATCAATGATCAGGAGCGTGGTCGCCGGGATGGCCCCCAAGGTGGCCGCCGTCGGGGTCCCAAGCGAGAAGGTGGCGCTCTCCGCCCCCTCAAGGTCCGCGTCGTCGAGGATGGTCACGTCCACGACGCCGGCGCTAGCACCCGCTGGGATCGTCAGCGTGGACGGTGTGAAGACAAAGTCAGCACCCTCAGACGCGGAGCCTGACGCCGTGATGGCGACCGTGACATCGAAGCCGCTGGCGGCGCTAAGCTCGACGCCAAGCACAGCCATGGGGTCGTCCTCCACCACGGTCGCCGCGGCGGAGGCGAATGAGACCGCCGGCGCGTCGTCGTCATCGAGGATGGTGAGATCGTGCGCCGTGATCGCGCCGAAGTCAGCGTTGTTGAGGGCGCTGAAGCTGACTCGCAGGTCCTCATCCGGTTCGTCCATCGAGTCGCTCACCACGGTGGCGACGATGGAGCCCGTGACGGAGCCGCCAGGGATCAGGAGCTGACTGGAGGGGGCGACGGTGACGTCCACGCCACCGGGGGTGGCTGAGCCGGAGAGCGCAAAGTCGAGGACGACGTCCTCGGTCCGCGCGTTTGACAGGCTGAGCGAGAGGACAGCGGCGCCTGCCGCCTCGGACTGACTGGACGAGGCAAGGTCGAAGGCGAGGGTCGCCGCTGGCTCGTCGTCCTCGATCACCACCTCGTGGACAGTGGCAGCCCCGAGGACCCCGCCGGTCGGCGAACCCAGGGTCAGCACGACGCGCTCCGTTCCCTCGGACTCAGCGTCGTCCGTCAGGGTGACGATGATCGAGCCGTCCAACTGGCCAGCCGGAATCACGAGCGGGCTCATGCCGACGCTCGCGTCGGCGGAGGTCGCGGACCCCCCCACGCTGAAGGGGATGGTCACATCCTGGGCCGAGGCCACGGACAGGGACACCAGCACCGGGACGGCGCCGCCGGACTCCAGCACGCTTGTGCTGCTCGCTGCGAACGCCACGTCAGGAACGAGGCCGTGGCCCGCGTGGGCCGGCGCTGCGGACGACAGAAGAGAGACAGCGAAGACGGACGCTGCGGCAAGCAATCGATGAGGGATGTTCATCGGGACCTCGAAGATCAGGAGCCGTGGCTGATCAGCACACCCACTCGGGGTTGGTGGTGATCGGTGAGACGGATGCTCGACTCCAAATGGTGGGCAGTGGAAAGGGGCAAGGCGGGCGTGAAGGGGCGGGTGGGGCCATTGGCGGTTCGGCACAAACCGCTCGGTGGACCCCCTCACCACTCTTCAATGTTCCATTCATCGGGGCGGAAGCCTCCCGGGACGGAGCCATTGCGTCGGTGAGAGACATGTAGCCCCTAGTTTACCCAATGCGAGACAGGGTAAGCCCAAAACTCGCCCGGCGGATCAGGCGAAGGGAGGCCCTCTCTGGCCCCCCCTCGCGCCCTCAAGGGAGCCGTGAGCCTACATCCACAAATTGGACGCCGCGGAAGCGTGCGGGCGCTGCGCCGTGGCTCATTTCAGCCACCTGCATCGGGTTGCCCTTGCCGCAATTCACCACGCCCCAAAGCCTCCACTCCTCCGGCCCTGCGACGCGATCGCAGCCCTTCCAGAAGTCCAGCGTCGAGCCCTGGTACGTGGGGAGGCGCAGGAGCCGGGAGCGACGCCCGCCGCGGATCTCCCACCCGACCTCACAGGTGAACTGGAAGTTCCGACGCTCCTGATCAATCGACCAGGTCTTGATGGTGTCAGCCAGGATGGCCCCGTCCTCGGTCTCCGCCAACAGATCGTCGAGCGACCCATGCCCGGGGGCCAGGGAGACGTTCGTGATTCGATCGATTGGCGGGGCGTACCAACCCTCAGCCCTCGAGACGGACCGGCTGCGCTCGGCGCCGGCCCGCCCGGCGCTGATCCGGCCGCTCTGGAAGGCGCAGAGCCGACCATCACGGACGATGTCAAAGCGCCCCGAGGGCACCCCGTCGTCATCCCACCCCCGCGTGTCGAGGCCGCCGGCGACGGTCGAGTCCGCGACGAAGCTGACGCACTCGGACCCGTACTCCAGCGAGCCGGGGTCCGTCGCGGCCGCGAAGGACCCACCCGCGAGGTCGCGCTCCTCTCCGAGCACCCGGTCCAGCTCGGTGGGATGCCCCACGGACTCGTGGATCTGGAGCGCAAGCTGCCCGCCGCCGAGGATCAGCGTCCGCTGGCCAGGCGGACAGACGTCCGCGTGGCACAGGGCGATCGCCTCGTCGCGCACGCGCTCCGCGTTGCCCTCGAGGTCCAGGGCCCTCACCACCTCAAACCCCCCGCTCCGGAAGTCGCCCTCCAGCGCGTTGGGATAGCTCCGCCGCTCCACCACGCCGCGGGCGCGGGCGATGGCTTCGACGCGCCCCCCGGAGCGGACGAGTACCTGGTGGGTGGCTCCCCCGTCGGAGGTCGCCATCCACTGCTCCTCGCGTCGGAGGCTCATCCCCGCCAACCTTGAGACGATCTCCCGCCGACCGCCGAGGCGCTCGCTCGCTCGCATCAGGAGGTCGAGTTTCTCCTCCAGCGAGACCATGAACGGG
>CBFHHK010000283.1:0-4648 GCA_965655435.1 Planctomycetota bacterium
CCTTCCTCGAGGCTGAGGATCAGGGCGGACTTGAACTGCGCCAGGGGCGCCTCTTCAACGGCGTCGGACATCGTCTTGACCCACCCTCTTCGGGGCGGGTGGAGGGGTCGAGTTGTGGGACTGGGAACAACGGGGCGGGCCCCGGTCGCGTATTGCGGCGAGCAAGGCTACTCCCGGGCCCGGCCCCAGCGGGCCCGTGGGCCCCCAAAACTCCTGGCCGGCCCGCACCGAGACCGCCTCAGGGGGTGAAGGGGGCCGCCTCGAGGTCCGGAACGCCCCCTCCCGGCGCCGCGATTCTGGCCCGTTTCATCCAGCGCGCCAGCTGAAGCCGGAGGTCAGCGTCCACCCCTGTGACATTGCCGACCGGGCCCCACCGCCCCTCGCGCGGCTGATCCGCACCCAGGTTCCCTCGAGATCGGACGATGGCTGCTGGCGGTTCAGCCTCCAGGATCACCGCACGGTCTCCATCCAAGCCGACCACTGCGCAGATCCCCCGGGAGGTCGCAGCTCGGATCGGCCGCTCTGGAATCCCGGCCCCCGGGAAGATGGACTCTCCGTCGAGGTCGCCGCGCGGTGCCAGCCCCAGCGCGCTGAGGAGCGTCGGCCCCAGGTCGAGCAAGGAGGCCGGTGCGCTCACGACGCCGCGGAGCGACCGCGCCCCTGGCCTCTCCCCACCCGCTGGGTGTTGTCCCTGCCCAGTGGCTTCCAGGCGAGAGGGGACCTCGAGCCAGAGCGGAACCCGCAGATCCTCGGGTTCCATCGACGGCACGAGGCCATAGCGGCCCTGCTCCCCTAGCGCCGCCCGGCGGAGTCCGGCGACCGCGATGACCGGGGCGACGTCGCGGTGCTGTCGCGCCCCCTCGACCAGTTGACGAGCGAAGGCGTCCGCGGCGGCGACCTCCGTGGCGTGCAGCGCTGCGAGCTGCGCGCGGTCGGCGGCGTTGAGGCTCGGCCCGACGCGCAGCAGGTCGTCATGGGCCATGCCGGATTGCACGGGGCCGTCGTACCTGGGGTCCGGACCGCCGGCCCCTCCCTCGTAGAAATGATGCGGCGCGCGGGGGTCTGCGAGCGTCACCACCAGCAGGCTCGGGCGCTCACTCTCCTCCAGCCAACGGAGCGCGGCCTGCACGACGGAGGACCCCTGGGCCCCTGCAGGGTCATCGAGCCCCGTCGGGAGGAGCACCTCGTCGAACTCGGTTGTCCCCGGAAGCCGCCCCGCCCCGTCGTGGAGGTGGCGCCGATGGCCAGGAACGAACGCGGCGCGGTAGCCGCGGTGCAGCAGCTCATCAGCGAGCCCGGGAACCCACCCCTGCGCGCCACGCGGTGCCGCGCGGTGCTGGCCGGTGAGCAGCCCGCTCAGGGCCTCGCTGGCCCACGGCGACGGCGCGTACGCGTCGCGATACAGCACCGATCCAGCGCCGAACTCCGCCAGAAAAGGGGTCCCGGCGGCGCTCACGTCCACGGTCCCGAGCCCGTCGATGGCGACGATGATCACGTCGCGTCGTGCCTGGACGGCCGGGGCCGCGGCGCGACTAGGGCCGGACCCCGTGCGCGTCGCCATCGCCACGGTCCCCACGATCACCAGCACGGCGACCGCGATCAGCGCGGCCCGCGGCTGCCGCCGCTCGAGCGCCTCGTTGGGAAGCTCGGGCGCGTCCGCGCCCACCGCCTCCTCCATGTTCCCCTCGTGCATGGGGCGAGACTAGCGCCTGGTACGGCCCGAACAAAACGGGCACTGCTCGAACCAGGCTGTCCGGCGGGGCCCGGCCCCGCCCCTGCGATCACGCGCCGCCGCCGCGAGCTCGGAGGACGACCTCGAGCTCCACCTTCTCACCGCTGGCGCGGGTCACGCCCACCTTGACCTTGTCTCCCGGCTTCGCCGCCTTGAGCTTCTCGCTGAAGCCCGCGAGGTCCACCGCCGCGCCGTTCCAGGTCCTGATCCGATCGTTCTTCATGAGCCCCGCGGCCGCGGCAGGCGAGTCCGGCGTGATGCCCTCGACCACGACCCCCTCCTCCGTGTACGAAGGGCGGATCCCGAACTGCACCGTGGCGGCCCGGGGCGCGCCGCCACCGGCGGGCGCAGGCTCCGTCTCCGCCTTCGGCTCGGACTCGGCCGACGCCCTGTTCCGCCGCGCGCGGCGGCGGGTCTGCTGCTCCACGAAGGGGAAGGCCTCCGGGCGCTGCGCGGCGGCGAGCGCGATCTCGTAGAACAGGTTCGCGGCGTGCACGGCGTCCACCCGGTTGATGAGGCTGGAGACGTCTCGGGGCGTGTGATAGTCCCCGTGGAAGTCCGCAATGATCGCGAAGAGCACGGGCATGTCCTTGCGCATGAACGACGTGTGGTCGCTCGCGCCACTCATGCGCTCGGGCTGAACGATCGCGAGGGGCGACCCTGCGATGATGGGGTCGAGGAACTCCTGAAGTCCGGCGCCGGTCTCCGCTCCGGAGAGGGAGAGGCGACGGTCCTTGATCCGCCCGATCATGTCGAAGTTCATCATCAGAACGTGCTGACCGATCGGCGCGATCGGGTGATTCGCGTAGTAGTTCGAGCCGTTCAGGCCCGACTCCTCGGCGCTGAAGCCCATGAAGAGCACCGAGCGCAGGTTCGCCGCCTCACCAGCCGCCTCGTAGTCGCGCGCCATCTTGTCGGCGATCAGGATGATGCCCGCGCTTCCGGAGGCGTTGTCGTCGGCTCCCGGGTGCAGCTGGCGCCCCGCGTTCTCGCGGTCTCGCGACCCAAAGCTCCCCTGACCGAGGTGGTCCAGGTGCGCGCCGACGACGATGTACTCGTCGGCCAGCGCCCCCTTGCCCGGCAGGAGCCCGATGACGTTCTCCGCGACCACCGCCCGGCGCTCGAGCCCGGCGAGGATCCTGGCGGTGCCCTGAAACTCGAGGACGGCCGCGCCGGCGTTGGCCTCGTCACGCAGCCCGGACAGGGTCTTTGCGCCACCGGTTCCCGCCGTGACCAGGCGCTCGCCTGCCGCGGCTGAGAGGTGCAGCACCGGGACCTTTGCGATGGCCCGGCCCCCACCGCCGGCCGCGAGCAACGTGCCGACCCGGGCGTCGTTCGCGCCCGGCGTGTTGACAATGATGGCACCGACCGCGCCGCGGTCGGCCACGGCCTGGAGCTTGCCGTTGAAGCCCGCGCGCCGCGACCAGCTCCCGTCCCGCCGTGTCCACAGGCTGTTCCCGTCCGCGTCCATGGGCTCGAAGCGCAGGAGCACCGCGACCTTCCCGGTCAGGTCAGTCTCCTCACCGAAGCTGGAGAAGCGATCACGGCCGTCCTCGATGCCGTAGCCCACAAAGACCAGGGGAGCGTCGATCTCGCCGCCCACACCGAGGCCGGTGACGGTGAAGTCGCCCCCTTCGCCGTGCACGAACGACGCGTCCCCGATCCCCAGCGAGGCCGCAGTGACCTCGTTGGTGGAGCCGAGGTTGAACGGCTGACGAAAGCTCGGCGCCTCGCCGCCTGACCCCACCGCCGGGAGCAGCCCCGAGGCGCGGAACTGGAACTCCATGTACTCCTTCGCGAGCTCCATGCCGCGGGTCCCCGGGAGCCGCCCCTCCATCCACGGACTGGCGAGGATCGTGAGGTGATCGTTGAAGGTCCTCACCTCGCCGCTGACCTCGGCGAGGGCCTCCGCGATGAGCGCCCGGCCCTCGGCGGCCGCCGTCTCATCGACCTCCGCGGTCTGCTGGCCGAGCGCGCCGCTCGCGAGCATGGGGAGGGTTGCCAGCAGGGCCGCGCCACGGGAAGCGGAGCGAAGCGGGAAGGCGCGGGCGTCGAGGAGGATCATGGATGAGTGTGGGGCTCGCCGTGCGACGATCGACCGGGAGGGAAACAGCGTCGGAAGCTCGAAGCGCTGTGCGAGTCCCCTATCGTATGCAAAGGCCGTGGCAGGCAAGCACCAGGGGGCTCCTCGGGCGTAAGTTCGCCGTTCGGTCCCTGCTGCCCCGAGCCCCTGTGAGGCCCATCGTCTCTCCCCCATGTCCACCCCGCCTCTCCTCCGAGCCCTCGCCCTCGCGAGCCTGGCCGTCTGTGCCGCGGCCAGTCCAGCGAGCGAGTCGGGTCGACTGGACCCCAAGGACGGCCCGGACGTGGACCTCCGCATCGCCGTCGAGGACGACGAGGTGCGTTTCCAGATCATCACCAACCTCGCGTTCCTCGACAGTACGACGGACGCATTTCGTGAGGACGAGTCCACCCTGGACCCCTCGGAGGCGCCGGCGGCCATGGATGCCCTGGTGGAGCTCTTCCGCCGGGACATCGAGGTCAAGGTGGACGGCGCCAGGGTGGCGCCCCTGGCTCCTGACCCGGACCGCGACTTCGAGTACGACCAGGGCGACCCGAGCCTGATCCCGCACTTCGTCAACTTCGGCGCCCGCGCGGTCGCTCGCACCCGGCTGACGCTGCGCTATCCCTGCAAGTCGCCGCCGGATCGGGTGTCGATCATCTGGGGAACCTACCCGGACAACGTGACCCTCGCCGACGACGAGGGGGTTGCCCCGCCCATCGAGCTCCTCTGCCGGCTCGCCGCCGGCGGCGTGGACCGCATCGTCCGCTTCCAGCGGGAGGAGCCGCAGTTCATCTGGCACCGGGCGGCCGAGGAGGACGGCGCTCGCATGGCTCCGGTACCGCCCATCCGCC
>CBFHHK010000284.1:0-3422 GCA_965655435.1 Planctomycetota bacterium
TCAAGGACGCCAGCCTCAAGGTCCCTCAGGGCGTCCGTCTTCGTGGTGATCTTGGTGTGGGTCGCCGTGAGGTCGCGAGAGGCCTTGGCCTGATCCCGCTCAAGCTTGTCGAGGGACGCCTGCGCGCGGCGCTGGTCTGCCTCGGCCGCCTTGAGCTGGAGTCGGAGGTCCTTCTCCTTCTCGCGGGAGCGCTCAAGGTTGTTCAGCGTCGTTGCCCGGCCCCGCTTGTTCCAGTACTCGATGACCCTGTTCGAGGACTCGGAGACGCGCCTGTCGGCCTCATCAAGGCGCTTCTCACGCATCTTGGTCCGGCGCCGGCGTCGCTCGAGCGCGGCCTGGACCCGGTCGACCTCCCGCTGCTTCTCCTCCAGCTCGCCGTGGAAGGCCCGGAGCCTCTGCTTGAGGGCTTCATGGGCCTCGTGTTCTCGGTCCCAGTCATCAAACAGCGTCTTCAGGTCGCTGGTCAAGGCGCGCATCTTGGCCTGGGCGTCGTCGAGACTCTTGATCCACTCGGGTGGCACGAAGCGGACGACCGAGAAGGCCCGATCTCTTGAGGGCGCCCGCTTGGCAGAGGGCTTCGCAGACACGGTGCCGTACTCGATGAGCAGCGCCATCGTCTCCGCTTGGTGCTCATCCCGAGCTTGCCGGAGCCGCTTCAGCTTGTCCGAGGCGGGGAACCACTTTGACTGCTCCGCCTCGAGGTCCTCTTGCACCTTGAGCAGGTCATGATCGCGCTGCTTCAGGTCGGCCTCGACCTCCGCTCGGGGTCGGGCTGCCGCTGGGGCCGGAGGATCTGGCGGTGCGGGCCATGTCTCCTTGACGGCCATCTTGTAGAGGTAGCACGGGTCCTTCGGCGGGTGCTCCTTCTCGCAGCTCGTGCTCGACTTCCCCGAGCTCGCTTGGCGGTCCCCGCCATCGTGGGACGCGTGGCGAGCGCTCGCAGCGCGGGCAGCCTTGGGATCTCTTGAGCCCGCGACGGTCTTTCGCTTGGCCTTGGTCGGTCCGTCCGGGGGCACCATCAGTCGGCGGAGGTTTGGGTGGCGATGCTCTCGAGGACCGAGAGTGTCTGGTGCCGAACCGCCGCGGCCTTGGCGGGTCCGCTCATCTCGGGGTCCCCGAGGATCTCGTCCGCCCAGGGGTAGGACGGGTCGGTGTCAAAGTCGTCTCCCAGGAGGAGCCAGGCCTCGGTGAAGATCACGACGTCGCCGACCTTCTCGATGTTGTGGGCTTCGGCGCGATCGCGCGCGGCGCGGATCATGCCCTCCAGGTCGGAGTCTGCGAGCTCCGCGCACTCACCCGCCCAGCGAGAACGAAAGTCCTCGCGCGTCCGCTGGACAAACTCCTCGCGATAGGCCGCATCAAGGGCATCAATTTGTTCCTGGCGGAGATGAAGCATGGGGTGGGTGCCAAGCCAATGGAAACATTCTAGATGTCCGCGGGTGGGCGCCGCCTAGCGACGCTTGTGGGCATGGAGTCAGAAGTTACTTCAAACGCGCCTCGGGTGGGCGGTGATCGCATGCCCCGCGCTGACGAGCTCGCCGCCCCAACGCGTCACGCCGCTACAGAGATGCCTCGCGAGAGATTTCGGGCCACGTCGAATAGTCCGAGCGGTCGCCGGATAGACCCGCAAGCAGCGAGGACCGCCGGCGGCCATGGCTCCGGACGCTCCCAGGGCCTGAGCCCAACTGATCGGTGTTACACTTCCGCCCGCGCGCAACCCCTCCCCGCGCCCCATTCCCCCCTTCCTGCCTCGCATGCCGCCTTTCTCTCGTACCTCAGCGCCTGGGCGTTCAACTCTTCGTTTCTCGGTGCCGCTGGCGCTGTCGCTCGCGGCGTCCTGCGCCATCGTTGATTCGATCCAGGATGGCTTTCAGGTCGTGGCGAAGTTTGCTGGCGGGATCGCGAAGGGTAAGGGGGCTGTCGACGGCGACGGGAAGCAGGTCGGCGACTGGGAGTACCTCAGCGAAGGGGGTCGAGTCCGTGCGAGAGGGCGCTACCAGAACGACCTCCAGGTCGGGGTGTGGACTTACTACTTCGAGAACGGCCAGAAGGAGTACGAGGGCCTCCTGGAGAACGAGCGCCGCGAGGGTCGGTATCAGTACTGGCACTCCAGCGGCCTTCCGCGGGCCACGGGTGCGTTCGTCAACGGCCGCGAGTTCGGTGACTGGATGTTCTGGGACTCAAAAGGGCGCGTCAGTCAGCGTGGCGCCTTTGCGAATGGTCTGCGTCAGGCCCGTTGGATGTCCTACCACCCCGAGGGCAGTCTCGCCGCCGAGGGGTGCTACTGGGATGGGGAGGCCGTCGGTCGCTGGACGATCATCCCGGCGGGGGCGAGCGGGGCCGAGGCCAAGATCTCCTGGACGGCCATGCCCGACGGGCTCGAGTGGGTCTCTGAACCATGGGACGAGGGCCGCGTTCGTCGAGAGGGGTTCCTGCTCAATGGGCGGCAGCAGGGGCTCTGGAGGCTGAATCACCGAGACGGTACGCCCCGCCTGATCGGCGAGTTCGTCGATGGAACGCCGCACGGTGAGTGGGCGGCCTTTGGTGACGACGGCCAGCTGGTGGCAGCGGGGCGCGTCGAGGTCGGGAGACCAGCCGGCACCTGGGACGTGTTGTCCAGTGGCGGCTTCCAGGATGTCGACGCCACGGCCTTTCAGCCCTCGATGCCCTTCTCCGGTACCTGGACCGATGCGTCACTGGCAGACAGCCGGGGCGTGGATGGCGCGCTCGGGATCTGGCTGACGGAGGCGCGCGCGCCGCTGGCCGACGGCCTTGTGGCTGACAACAGTGAACCCAAGAGCTCCGCCCCCAAGGCCAGCGCGGAAGACGTCGCTCAGGCCGAGGCTGAGGCTGATGTCCCGGTCAAGGCTCAGCCCTTCACGTCCAAGGAGATCGGCGATTTCGAACGCCTGAAGAAGTTCTACAGCGATCCAAAGAAGACGGGTGGTTCGATGTACGTCCGTACCAGCGCGAGTGCCGCGATCGCCGAGGAGGAGACCCTCGGCGGCGACGGTGCCGCCGCTGCCGCTTACGTCAACAAACCGCTGGCGCTGACGGTCTACAAGAACGGAGCTGGCGCTGACTTCGACCTGGCGTCTCTTCGCGGGGAGCGCGTCGTCCTGGTCATCCTGAGGGGGTACCCGGGGAGGGTCTGCATCTACTGCACAGCCCAGACCGCGGCGCTCTATGAGGAAGACGCAAGCAGGGAGTTTGCAGAGCTAGG
This sequence comes from Planctomycetota bacterium, assembly GCA_965655435.1. Taxonomy (GTDB): domain Bacteria; phylum Planctomycetota; class UBA1135; order UBA1135; genus Saltatorellus. The sequence continues at coordinate 3,224 of CBFHHK010000284.1, forward strand.
GGCTCGCCTGGAGGTGGTCTTCCCGGGCCAGAAGAACGGTCTCGCGGCCTTCAAGGACGCAGTGAACAGCCTCGGCGACCTAGACCTCCCCGACTACGGGATGCTCTACGAGAACGACTACATCATCGGTCCGATGCTCAATATTGAGGGGTCAAAGGTGACGCCTTCCACGTTCATCCTCGACGAGGAGGGAGTCGTT
>CBFHHK010000284.1:3432-4625 GCA_965655435.1 Planctomycetota bacterium
CAGGACCGACCCTCGGTGAAGTTGCTGGTCGACGAGCTTCGGAAGTTGGACTGACGATGGCGTTCGAAGGCAACGATCTCTTTGGGGAGAAGGCCACCGACGGCGGCGCGAGCGGGTCCAAGCCGTTACCTCCCGAGGCGACTCTCATTCAGGGGGCCGCAGACCTGGGACCGGAGATCGATGGCGTCAAGGTCGAGTCGACGATTGGTACCGGCGGGCAGGGGACCGTCTTCCTTGGCCGGCAGGAGTACCTGAACAGGCACGTGGCGGTGAAGGTCCTCCACAAGGCGACCAATCCAAAGCTCGCGGACCGCTTTCGCCGCGAGGCGACCATCCTCGCGGGGTTGCACCATCCCAACATCGTCTCGTGCTACTCGGCAGGGGTCACGGTCTCGGACGAGTGCTTCATGGTGATGGAGTACATCGATGGGCCGGATCTGCACGACCACGTGAAGGAGAACGGTCCCGTGGGGCTCGGCCTCGCGCTTGACCTGATGAGCGATCTCGCGGAGGCGCTGGCCCACGGACTGGAAGCGTCGGTGATTCACCGCGACATCAAGCCTCAGAACGTGCTCCTCAAGTCGGGGTCCACGCAAACTGGACGCGGTATTCAGGCGAAGCTCACTGACCTGGGGCTGGCGCGCTTCACCGATGACAAGGGCGAGGGGTTCGAGACGACGGAGCAGGGAGCGGTGCTCGGCACGCCGACAACCATGGCCCCGGAGCAGTCCGACGACCCGGACTCCGTGGACCATCGGACCGACATCTACGGCCTCGGGTGCGTCTTCTACTGGGCCCTGACGGGCAAGCGGGCCTTCTTTGCGAAGAGCATGGCCGCGCTCTATCGGATGAAGACCTCTGGCGAGGGGCTGAAGAAGATCGAGCAGGACCCTGACCTCCCTGATCAGGTCAAGCCGCTGCTCGTTGCGATGTTGGCTGCTGAGCCAGGGGGTCGACCGCAGTCTTATGAGGAACTGGTCAAGGCCCTGGCTGACCTCAAGTCGGGGGTCGCGCCGGAGATCCAGCCCCGCCAACGGCGGGGCGACGCCAAGAGCCCATCGAGCGTCGTGCGTTGGCTGGGCCTCGTCCTCGCCGTGGGGGTCTTGGTCGCTGCTGGCTGGTTCCTCACTCGGTCGGGGGGCGATCCCGCTCCTCCGCAGCCGCAGCCGCAGCCGGAGCTGGCCCCGCAGCCG
>CBFHHK010000285.1:0-4622 GCA_965655435.1 Planctomycetota bacterium
TTCGCCGCGCGTTCGGTGTACTCGTTGAGCGTGATGTCCTCGTACGCGAGGTCGACGGGGACTCCCTCGTCGTAGTGAGCGTGCCAGGACCTGGGTTCCATGGTTTCGGGTGCCATGTTCCCGAGCATACAACTCGAATCCCGCCGTCCGAAGCATCTCGCTCGGGGGAGCAAATGCGAGCCCCTTGCGCCTATCGGGCTGGCGTTCCGGGTATCCAGTGCCCAGACTGTCGCGCCGATGGCGGACCAGTCTGCAACCCAAGCCAGCGGCCCAGCGCGCGGTAGCGGCGACCCGTGGCCCTCCAGGGACGCGTTCGACGCGCCCGCGATCGGCTCGTGGACGTACCGGCTGATGATCCGCTGGGGCTGGCTCCTGATGCGGACCCACTTCCGCATCGAGATGCGCGGCGAGCATTTCCCGACGAGCGGCCCGGTGGTGATCATCCAGAACCACTCGAACGGCCTGGGCGACGCCCACTTCCCGATGTCTGCGACCCGGCGCCCCCTGCGGGTGCTCGTGAAGTACAGCCTGCTGAAGATGCCCCTGGTCGGGTACGTGCTCCGCAACATCGACGCGATCCCGATGTACCGCAAGAAGGACGGGGTCGACACGCGCCAGAACGCCTCCTCCTTCGAGGCCATCGACAACGCGCTCCTCGAGGGCGCCGTCATCGCGATCTTCCCCGAGGGTGAGAGCCTCAACTCCCACCGCCTGCGCCCGCTCAAGTCCGGGATGGCTCGGATGCTCGTGAGCGCCTACGAGGCGTCGGACAACACGCTCAACCCGATCGTCGTCCCGATCGGGGTCACCTACGAGGACCGCGACCGCTTCCGCTCCCTCGCCAGCGCGGTCATCGGGGAGCCGTTCGAGGTGGTCCCGATCATCGAGCGCGCCGGCTCGGAGTTCCGCGTCGCCATCCGCGCGATCATGAAGGAGTCCCGGGCGCGGCTCGAGAAGCTGACAATCCAGGCGGACTCGGAGGAAGAGTGGAGCGCCGCCGTCGGCCTCGAGCGCATCCTGCCGCGGAGCTCCGCACCCATCGGCATCCGCCAGATGGAGGCCCTCGAGGCCCTGCGCAAGGACACCGGCGAGGGCGCGGAGCGGCGCCGTGAGATCATCGACCAGCTCGGCAACTCGCTCCGGCGGGCTCGTCTGAGCGGCGATGAGATCCTCGCCCCCGCGCCGAGCCTCCTCGGCGTGGCCCTCCCCCTCCTCGCCTTGAGTCCGCTGCTCACCCTCTCGCTCGCGGTGTGGGGCCTCCCCGTGTTCATCTCCGAGCGCGCGTCCGTCCTCGCGCCGACGCCCGACAAGGTCGTGACCGTCCGCCTGCTTGGCAACTTCGTGCTCGTGCCTGTCCTGTCGGTGATCGTCGCGACGGTCCTCGCCTTCACCGCCGGCCCCCTCGCAGGCGCCGCCTGGCTCGCGGCGACCGTGCTGAGCGTCGCCACGTTCACGTGGTCCTACGACATCGCAGCTGCGGCGATCACCCGCTGGCGCAGGCGGTCGATTGCCCGATCCTCCGGGGGAACAGAGTCGATCCAGTCGGCGCTTCGCTCGATTCGCGAAGCGTTCGCTGTCGGCTCTTGAGTTGATCGCGCTTCGGCGGAGTGAGGTCCGCCAGGGCGGTCCCCGCGGGCTTAGACTCGGAGCGCTTCCCGCCCCTCCGCTTGCACCTCCGCCCCAAGAATCTCCGACTCATCGCGCGCCGCTGCGAGGCGCGTCTGCCGTTCCGCTTCGGCATCGCCACCATGACGGAGGCGCCGATGCTGATCGCGGAGGTGGAGGTCGAGACCGAGGCGGGACCCGCGGTCGGCCGAGCGGCGGAGCTCCTCGTCCCCAAGTGGTTCTCCAAGGACCCCGAGAGCTCCCTGGAGCAGGACCGTCGCGACCTGATCGATGCCGCTCGGCTCGCCTTCGACGAGGTCCGGACCTTCGGATCCGTGGGCGACGGGGCCACCCCCTTCGAGCTCTGGGCCCACGCGCAGATGGCCTGCGTCGAGCGCCCTGACGTGGGGGCGTCCGATCGCCTGGTCCGCACCTTCGGCGTCTCGCTCATCGAGCGGGCGCTGATCGACGCCACCTGCACCGCCCTCTCCTCGACCTTCTTCGACGCCCTCACCGAGGACGCGTTCGGGATCCGCTTCGAGGCCTTCGACGGGCGCCTCGACGGCTGGAGCGCCGCGTCCCTCGGCCGCCGGACCGAGTCCGTGCGGCTCCGCCACACCGTCGGCCTGGTGGACGCCCTGACCGACGAGGAGGTGCCGGATGAGGACCGCAGGGCCGACGACCATCCCGTCTGCCTCGCCGAGGACATCGCCGCCTTCGGGCTCGACTGCTTCAAGCTGAAGGTCTCGGGCTCCGTGGAGGCGGACCTCCGTCGGTTGGAGACCATCGCCTCCCTCACCCCCGAGGGCGCCCAGTTCACCCTCGACGGCAACGAGCAGTACGAGGATCCCGCCCGGCTCGCCGCCATGCTGGATGAGCTCGAGGAACGCGGAAACGCGCCGGGGCTGCTCGCGGGCCTCCTCGCCATCGAACAGCCCGTGCACCGCGCGAACACCTTCGCGCCCGAGACCGCCGATGGGGTGGCGCGGCTCGCGGAGCGCGCGCCGGTCATCATCGACGAGGCGGACGCGGACCTCTCCGCCTACCCGCGCGCCCGCGCCCTCGGCTACGGCGGCGTCTCCATGAAGGCCTGCAAGGGTGTCTTCCGCGCGCTCCTCGCGCGCGCTCGGATCGACGCTGACGGCGAGGGCATGCAGTCGGCGGAGGACCTCACCAACCTCCCGATCCTCCCCCTCCACCAGGACCTCGCCATGGTCTCCGCCCTGGGCCTCCCCCACGTCGAGCGCAACGGACACCACTACTTCCTCGGCCAGTCCCATCTGTCGGAGGAGGAGCGCGCCCGGCTCCAGGCCGCCCACCCGACCCTCTACTCCCCCGAGGGGAGGCTCCTGATCGACGACGGGCGGCTGGACCTCTCGTCCCTGGCCGTCAAGGGGTTCGGCTATCAGGGTCCGATCACCATGTCCCTCGGCGAGGCCGTCACGGAGGCCCCCGCATGAAGTTCAAGCTGCCCGGCTCCTTCCGTAGCGCCGAGGATTTCCGCGCACGCCTCGGGGAACTCGGCCTCTCCGTGGCCCTCGACGACGCCTGCGAGGGCGCCGAGGGTCCCCTGGGTCAGCCCCTGGAGTGGGCCCCAGGCCGGCGCCTCGCCAACCGCTTCGCGATCCACCCCATGGAGGGCTGGGACGGGACGCGGGACGGCTCGCCCTCCGACCTCACCCTGCGGCGCTGGCGCCGCTTCGGCCGCAGCGGCGCGGCCCTCATCTGGGGCGGTGAGGCCTACGCCGTCCAGGCCGACGGGCGCGCCAACCCCAACCAGCTGTTCCTCGATGACGAGGAGAAGGCCATCCGCGAGCTGGGCGCGCTGCTGGACGAGATCCGCCAGGGCCGCCGGGAGATCGGCGCCGGGGACGACCTCGGACCCGTCGGACTGCAGCTGACCCACTCGGGCCGCTGGTCGCGGCCCGATGGTCCCATGGCCTCGCGCCCCGCGACGCGCGATGAGCTCCTCGACGCCAGGGCGGGCGCCGACGTCGAGGTCCTCACCGACGACGAGCTGCGCCACATCCAGGACCGCTACGTGCTCGCCGCCCGGGCGGCGGCCCGCGCGGGCTTCGAGTTCGTGGACGTCAAGGCGTGCCACGGCTACCTCCTGCACGAGCTGCTCGGGGCGCGGCAGCGGCCCGGCCCCTACGGCGGCCCGGACTTCGAGGACCGCACGCGCTTCTTCGTGGAGCTCGTCCAGCGCATCCGCGCCGAGCTCCCTGACCTCGAGATCGGCTGCCGCGTCTCCCTCGCCGACGTGGTCCCCCACCAGCCGAGCACCGACCACGAGGATCGCCGCGGCGAGCCCGCGGCCCTGAGCTGGCGCCACGGCTTCGGCGTGAACCACGAAGATCCGACGCGCATCGACATGGAGGAGCCCAGGCGCTTCCTCGCGCTGCTCGAGTCCCTCGGCGTCCGGCTGGTCAACGTCACCCTGGGCTCGCCCTACTACAACCCGCACCTGCAGCGCCCCGCGGCCTACCCCCCCAGCGACGGCTACCAGCCCTTCGCGGACCCACTGGTCTTCGTGGGCGCCCACCTGGACATCGTGCGCGAGGCCAAGGCCGCGCACCCCGACCTCGTCTTCGTGGGCACGGGCTACACCTACCTCATGGACTGGCTCCCGAACGTGGCCCAGGCCGAGGTGCGCGCCGGGCACGTGGACCTGGTGGGGCTCGGCCGCATGGTGCTCTCCTACCCCGAGCTCCCCAGGGACGTGCTCGAGGGGCGGCCCATGCCGCGCAAGCTCATCTGCCGCACCTTCAGCGACTGCACCACCGCGCCGCGCAACGGCATGGTCAGCGGCTGCTATCCCCTGGACCCCGACTACAAGGACCGCCCCGAGCGCGACCGCCTCGAGGAGATCAAGCGCGCGCTCAAGGAGAGCAGCAAGGCATGAACGATCAGCGTCAGACAGGGGACCCCGAGGAGCTGGCGTTCATCGAGGAGGCCCGCACCTGGCCCGCGCCGAAGCGCATCCTGGCCTACCTCCGCCGCGGCGGGCCCGGCTA
>CBFHHK010000286.1:0-1210 GCA_965655435.1 Planctomycetota bacterium
GCCGATGGCCGCGACGCGGGGGCCGCGCCGGGCCACGTCGGGGAAGCTCCGCCCGCGGGCGAGGGCCAGGTCGCCCCGGCTCCCGCAGTACATGCGCTCCCAGGCGCGAGTGATGTGGCGCGGGTCCTGACCGATCAGCGCCGGCCCGAGCTCACGCTCCACGATGGTCACCAGGGAGGCACAGTCCCCCGCGCTCCCCACGGCGGCCTTGGCCTCACCGAAGCCCTCGGCGCCGTCCTTGGTGCGAACGGTGACGAGCACCGCGTCGAAGGTCCGCAGCCGCCCGAAGTCGGACGTGTGCTGCTTCTCCGCGGGGATGGGCGCCCGCAGCCAGCGGGCCTCGACGGCGGCGATTTGCATGGTTCAGGGGCGTTCCGAGGTGATGTCCACGGGCTTGTCTTCGCCGCGTGAGTCGGGACAGCCTATCAGGAGCCGATGGCGGCGGAGCATCACCCTCGTGATGGCCGCGGCCGTCGCGAACGGGGACGCGGTGGCGGGGAGCATCCGGTGACCATGGGCGAAACGGGAGGCGCCGGCGCCCCACAGTGGGGGACGCCGGCGCCTCGGGGTCACGCTGGGCGTGGTCCGCTCAGACGAGGTAGCGCAGGTAGATGTAGACCGTCGCGATCGCCACGGAGAACAGCATCAGCGGGAAGGCGTGCTTCAGGAACGTCAGGAAGCGGATCGGCGATCCCGCTCGCTCGGCGAAGCCAGCCACGATGAGGTTCGCGCTGGCGCCGATCAGCGAGCCGTTGCCGCCGAGGCAGGCGCCCAGGGACAGGGACCACCAGATGGCGTGCTGCTGGTCGAGGTCGAGGACGGAGCCCTGCTCCGAGAGCTGGACGAAGGCCGTCTTCAGCGTCGGGATCATGGTCGCCACGAAGGGGATGTTGTCCACGATGGCGGACGCCACGGCGGAGACCCAGAGCACGGCGATGGAGAGTCGAGTGGTGACCTCCGCGCTATCCGCGGCGCCCTCGGTGAACCCGACGACCTTCTCTGCGAGGATGTCCAGCGCGCCGGCGTTCTCGAGGCCGTGGACGATCACGAACAGGCCGACGAAGAAGAAGATCGTGACCCACTCCACCTCACCGAAGGTGTGGTGGACGTTCTCGGACTTCTCCTCGGGCGTGCGGGAGAGGTTGTCCAGCAGGAGCAGCAGGGCGCCGCCGACCATGGCCACCGTCGCGGGCTCGAAGCCCAGGGGGTG
>CBFHHK010000286.1:1334-2496 GCA_965655435.1 Planctomycetota bacterium
GTCAGCTTGCGCCCCCACATGACGTAGATGGGCAGCAGGGTCATGATGAAGATGAGCGGCACGATGGGCGCCACCTCCGTCAGGAAGCTGTTGAACGTGATCGTCTCCACCTGGGAGCCGATCAGGATGTTCGGCGGGTCGCCGATCAGGGTCGCGGTGCCGCCGATGTTCGAGAAGAGGATCTCTGCGAACAGGAAGGGGTAGGGCGCGATCTCGAGCTCTTCGGTGATGAGCAGGGTCACCGGCGCGATCAGGAGCACCGTGGTGACGTTATCCAGCAGCGCGGAGAGGACCGCCGTGACGATGGACAGCATCACCAGGATGCCCCATGGTCGGGCGTTCACCTTCTTGGCGGACCAGATGGCGAGGAACTGGAAGACGCCGGTGCGCTGGGTCACCGCGACGATGACCATCATCCCGGTCAGGAGCCCGATGGTGTTCCAGTCGATGCCATGGATGGCGGCAGACTGGTTCGGGTAGACGCCGAAGAGGATCATCGCGCCTGCGCCCAGGAGGGCGACGACGGCGCGGTTGTACTTCTCGGTCATGATGACCCCGTACGTCAGTACGAAGATCACCCCCGAGATCCAGAGCGGATCCCAGCCGAACAGGGGCTCGACGCCGTGGCCTTCGCCGCCGCCGCCGAGGAGCGTGGTCGCGAGTGAGAGGATCATTGGCTGTCCCCCAGGATGCGTCCGATGATGTCCCAGTAGCTGACCATGCCGATCAGCTTGCCGGTGGCCTCTTCGACGACCGGGAGGTTGTTGCGGGACCTGGTCAGGTGGACCACGACCTGGGAGATGGCCGTGTCCGGGTGGAGCACCGGGCCCACATCCTCCGCGTACTTGCCGACCGGCTGGTCGTACTCCTCGACGAGGCGCCGCTGGAGGTCGGCGAGGTCATCGTTGAGGTAGCGAAGGTTGGAGAGATGGTCGTCAGCCACCGCTGCCTTGGGGAGGATCAGGCCCAGCAGGGCCTGGATCCCGAACTGGCCGACCATCTTCCCGTCCGCGTTGACCACGGGGACGCTGCGGAAGTGGTTGTCACGGAGGAGCGCGGTCGCCGCGGCGACGGGTTGATCTTCACGGACCGTCACGGGGTCCGAGGTCATGATTTCACTACAGGTCATAGTCGTGCGGGACAGGTGACGCTTGAGGAGGAC
>CBFHHK010000286.1:2506-4571 GCA_965655435.1 Planctomycetota bacterium
CGGACCGTCACGGGGTCCGAGGTCATGATTTCACTACAGGTCATAGTCGTGCGGGACAGGTGACGCTTGAGGAGGACGGCGGGTGCGAAGTTGCATTATGGGGATGAATCCCCTCCGTCTCGGCTGACTTCATCGGCAGACCGGCTCCAGTTCACGGGAAGAAAGCTGGAACCGATCGGATCTCGATCAACTTCACGGGCTCAGCCGGTGCGGCCCTTGGCCACGTCATTGCGGAGCGCGACGGTGGGTTTGGCCACCACGGGTCCGCACCTCTTTCTCCAGGTCCGTCGCGTCGCCTTCACTCCCGCTTCCCCGTCGCGGGGGAGCGTTCACTGGAAGGTCACGGAGACCCCGTCGGTCAGGTTCGACGTGATGCTCGGATTTGCGTCTCGGTACCAGGCCTGGAAGTACCAGGTCTCACCAGGGGCGGCGGAGACGAACCCGGTCGGCGTCGGGAGCGCGCCGAGGTCGAGCGGGAGGTTGAACGTGCCGGTGCTCCCCGAGAACTGGATCTCCCCCGGGGCCACGAATCGCCCGATCGCGCCCCCGAGGCAGAGCGCGCCCTGGGTGGCAGGGACCGGGAACGTGAAGCCCGGGTTCTGCGACGTCAGGAAGAACCCGAAGGAGCCACTTGGGATCGAGGAGGCCGTGATCGAGAGGTCATTCCTCGAGCGAGTGGTGCTCCCGACCGCCCGGACGATTCCGGGGCTCCCCGTCGAGTTTGGGACGGCGGGTGAGCAATAGCGGACGCCAACCTCCTCGCAGGTGTCCAGCGCTCCGTTCCCGTTGGCGTCGAGGCCGGGGTCGGCAGCGATCTCGCAGGCGTCCAGGACGGCGTTCCCGTTGCAGTCTGGGGCTCCCCCCGCGATCTGGCACTCGTCGGGTACCCCGTCGAGGTCGCAGTCCGCGCTGGTGCCAACGGCGATGTCGAAGGCGTCCGCGAGCCCGTTGCCGTTGCAGTCGACGCTGCCAGATCGGTTCTCGTACCAGACGATCCGACCGCCGGTGAAAGAGGCGGCGACCACGTCGAGGTCCCCGTCACCGTCGAGGTCAGCGAGCTCGATGGCGGTGGCGCCGTCCAGGTCGTCGGCGATCACCGCCGCGGCGCCGAAGGTGCCGCCGCCCAGGTTCTCGAACCAGAGGACTTGATCCAGCAGGAAGGACGTTGCGACGACGTCTGCATCGCCGTCGCCGTCGAGGTCCGCGGCCTCCGCGGCGAAGGCGGCCTCGACGTCCATCCCGATGGAGGTCTGAGGCCCGAAGATGCCGGCCCCGAGGTTCTCGAACCAGGCGACCTCGTCGTCGTCACCGAGGGCCGCCAGGACGTCGACCTGGTTGTCTCCGTTCAGGTCCACTCCGCGGACGTACTGTGCGCCGCCCGCGCTGCCGGAGAGGATTGTCCCGTTGCCCCAGGAGTTGCCTGGGAGGTTCTCGAACCACGTGATGCGGTCGTCGAGGAACGAGGCCGCCAGGATGTCGGGGTCGCCGTCGCCGTCGAGATCCGCCGCGTCCACTGACCGGGGGAAGTCGATCGCGCCGGTCACCAGGTTGGGCGGCGTGAAGGAGCCTCCGCCCTGGTTGCGGAGCTCGAAGACCGAATCGGTGCCTGGCGCGCTCACTACCAGATCAACCCGGGTGTTCCCGTTCAGGTCCGCCGCCGCCAGCGAGAAGGGGCCGGTGATGGAGGTCGAGATCACTTGCTCCGCTGTGAAGCTGCCGCCGAGGTTCTCAAACCAGGCAACCTTGTTGTCACCCCCGGACACCGACACCACGTCGGCGTCCCCGTCGTCGTCCACGTCCGCCACCTGCACCGACCAGGCCAAGAGCGCGTTTGAGGTGAGGATCTGTTGGGGACCGAACGTCCCGGTCCCGTGATTCTCGTACCAGGCGATCTTGCTGTCCCCGCTGGAGGACGAGACGAGGTCGAGGTCGCCGTCGCCGTCCACGTCGAGGGAGCCGATCGAGCTCGGCGCGTCCACCAGGAGGGTCACCACGCGCTCGCCTCCGAAGAGGGGGAGCTCACACTCGTCCGGGACCCCGTTCCCGTTGATGTCCAGTGAGGAGC
>CBFHHK010000287.1:0-1642 GCA_965655435.1 Planctomycetota bacterium
GCAGGCATCGCGGCGGCCGACATCGCGGCGGCCGCTGACACCGCGGCCGGCGTGACAGCGGATGGGGCGGGGGCCGCCGCCGGCGTACCGGTGGGGCGCGAGTGGCCCGCGCTCCCCGAGCCGAGGGCCAGGAGGCCTGCGAGGGTCACGGCGAGCGACCTGAGCTTGTGCGGGTGAAGATTCATCGTTGCATCACGTCCATTCGCCTCGCGCCCATCATGACCAGGGATCCGCCGATCCCGCTGAGATTCCGCCAGCGCGCCGAGACCCCGCCGAACTCGACGTTCCGCGTCTCGACGTGTCTCCCTGTGGCGCCGTCGAGGAACATGAGCCGCATCTCCGGCCGAACCGATCGGCGCTCGCCGGTGGTCTGGCGGATGAGCATCGCGACCACGCCGTCTCCCAGCGCCGGTGCGGCGAGGCTCTCCACGCCTGAGGCCTGGAGCGGCCTCGCGGAGGCCTGTCTCCAGAGGATGCCCCGGCTCGCGTGGATGCCCTCCAGCAGCGGGGGGCCCTCACCGCTCTCGGTGATCGCGACCATCAGGGGGCTGTCGAGGACCACCCGCGAGCGGATGTTGACGCCCACCAGGTGGGTCTTGCTGTCGAGGGCCGCGAGAGGGGCCGAGCGCAGGATCCCGTTCTCCTCATCGAGGGTATGAAGCCCCAGCTGGGGTCGGCTCAGGTTGCTGCGCCTGGATCCGGAGGTCCCAACGCGCTCGAGCATCGCGAGGCGAACCCGCTCGTCGCTGCCGACCTTGACGGGCAGGTCCACCAGCCCCACGAGGTTGTGGATGCCGCCGTTGAAGCGGTCCAGGTCCACCTTCCAGAGCTCCCTCCCGTCGTCGAGGTCGAAGGCGACCACGCGGTTCTCTGACCGCGTGTTGTAGCCCCCCTCGATCGTGGCGAGCACCAGCTGCCGGCCGTCCGCCCAGGCGGACTGGGCCTCCCGCGAGTTGAGCTGGCCCGTCTCCGGCGCGGCCAGCGGCTGGCCGGTGGAGAGGTCGTGGACTCCCGCTTGCCTCCCGCGCAGCGGCAGGAGGACAAAGCGCCCGTCCGAGACCTTGATCTCCGGGTGGAAGCGGTCGCCGATGACGCCGAGCTTCCAGAGCTGGATACCGAGCACCTCGTCGACCCCGTACACCTCCGCTGGCTTCCCTGTGTCGAGGAACTTGGAGACGATCACCGCCACCCCGCCGGAGACGGTGGCCGAGGTGATCCCCCGGTCGGGGAGCTCGAACACCCAGAGAGGGTCGCCGGTGGCCGCGTCGCGGCCCACCACTCGGTCACGCTCCGCGACGACCACGCGGTCCCCCGTGGGGGAGACGCGCGGCGCTCGATCGCGGCGGCCGAGCCCGAGGCTCGCGGGGACGCTCCACCGCACCCCCGTGCCTGGTGAGATCGCGGCGAGGCGATCCCTCGACGCGGCGAAGAGGACCTGCGTGCCCGGGGGGACGTCGCTCTCTGCGCTCCCGGTCATTCGCGTGGAGCCGACCGGGGTGAAGTCCCCGTCGATGGAGCCTTGGATGGTCACCTGCTGATCGAAGGTCGAGTCCACCGGGATCCGTGCGGGGAGCGCGGCGCGCCAGCGGACCGCGAGGTCCTCCAGCGTCAGGGTCCCGACGGATGAGAGCTCGACCTCCTG
>CBFHHK010000287.1:1741-4558 GCA_965655435.1 Planctomycetota bacterium
CGCGGGGAGCGCGGCGCGCCAGCGGACCGCGAGGTCCTCCAGCGTCAGGGTCCCGACGGATGAGAGCTCGACCTCCTGCGAGGGGCGATAGCGGGCGAGGTTCTCGACGATCCCGGCCCGGAGCTCGAGGTTGCCAGCCTCTCCCATGACCTCGGCGAGGCGCGCGAGCTGTGACGCCTCACGGGCCGTGCATCGGGCGGGATGCCAGTCGAAGGAGAGGGCCGAGATCACCAGCTGCGCGACCTGCTCCGGGTCTCCGCGCTCGATGGCGAAGGCGACCCTGTCCTCGGCGGCGCGGCTGGCCGCGGCGGACCCGGGGAAGAGCCGGGGCAGGCGCTCGAGGAGCTCGTCGGAGCCGGTGGCTGCGTAGGCCGAGCGCGCGCCCTCGAGCGCGTCATCGGCCTCGGCCTCCAGCCCCGCGATGGCGGCTGAATCCGGGTAGAGCATCCGGATCGCGAAGACCCGCGCCGCGGCCCACTGCGCGCTGGTGGTCCCGAAGAGCCGCTCGTCGGGGAACTCGCGCAGCACCCGGTGGAGGACCGCGAGCTCACCGATCAGCGCGGCCTCAAGGTCGGGGAGGGCGCGGGCCATCTCCACCTGGCCGATGCGCGCGAAGAGGCCGGCGGGGATCGTGGCCGCCTCGACGCTCCCGGCGTTCTCGGACGGGGGGCGCAGGGACGCCACGCGGGGCGTGACCGGGCCCTTCCACGGGTCGGTCCAGAGCGACGAGGCCATCCACCGACCGTTCGCGGCGTTGGCATCTCGAGCGCCCTCGATGACCCTGTTCAAGGCGCTCTCCGCGCTCCAAGCGGCGCCGAGGGCGTCGGCCTCGACCGTCACGTCGAGGCCGGCGTGCCGCTCCAGGATCCCGTCGAGGATCGCGGCGCGAGCGGCGTCATCGCGGGTGCGCTCGATCTCGAGGAGGGTCAGCAGGGCCTTCAGCCGGAGGGGCTGCGAGGCGCTGAACTCGACGGCGTCGCGGGCGGCGATGCGGGCGGCGTCGGCGTCGCCCCGGAGGCGCTCGCCGCGCGCGCGCAGCAGGAACCCGCGGTGGGTCTGGTAGCGACGCATCGCAGCGCCGGAGCCACGCACGCCGCCCGCCCCGTCCACCTTGAGGTTGTCCGTCGCCGTCTCCGCTTCGCCGATCAGCGTGAGGGCCTCGTCGACCATGGTGCCGCGCTCAAGCAGCGCCTCCGCGCGCTCTAGCAGCAAGCGGACCAGCCCGAGGACCTCGGTCTCGGATGCGTCCGGCCGGCCAACGGCCGCCCGCGCTCGGGCGACCATGGCCGCCCACTCGAAGCGGGCGTTCAGGTAGTTGCCGTCCGTCGAGAAGAGCATCCCGTCGGCCACGAGCAGCTGGCCGGCGCCCAGCCGACCTCCGGTCACTTCTTCTCGGACCCGGCCGCTATCGCGGTCGAGGACCACGACGCCCTTGGCGGTCGGCACGAAGACGCTCTCGGCGTCGACCGCGGGGAACCCGTCGTCTCCGCGGAGCGTGCCCTCGAGCGGCCAGGCCCATCGCCGCTCGAGGGGCGGGCCGAGCCTGGTCCCCCGGGGGAAGCCGACGGAGACCACCGAGGTGCCGCCCAGGAGGATGCTGCGCTCGTCGGCGGCGAGCAGGAGCTCGAGGCCAGCGCCGGGGCGGCGGCGACTCCTGGTCGAGCGGATGCCGAGCTGGCGGGTCAGCAGCCGCTGATCCATCGACCATAGGGTGGCGCCGGTCTCGGCGTCCAGCGCGATCAAGGCCTCACCGTCGAACGGGGCGACCAGGACCGTGTCACCGGCGATGATCGGCGGCGCGTTGCGCCACCGGTTGGCGATCCACCCGGCGGCGTAGTACTGGGGGGGCTGGATCGGGACCTGCTCGTAGAGCGCGTCCCAGCGAGTCTCACCCGTGAACAGGTCCAGGGCGGCGACGAGGCCGAGCTGCGTGGCGACGATGACGGTGTCGCCGAACACCACCGGGGGCGGCGCCGAGAACTCGACGTTCGCGCGGCCGAACATGTTGAGCGTACGCTGCCCCGTGACGACGGGGGCGGACCACAGCACCTCGCCGGTCGTGAGGTCGAAGCAGCCGAGGTGGAGCTCGATGCGGCCGCGGAGCCTGGCCATGGGGACCAGCACGCGGGCCCCGACGACGGTGGGTGGGCCGACCACCGTCATGCGCTCGGCGAAGGAGCCCGAGTCCCCGTCCCAGCCCGGGGGCGGCATGGTGTTCCAGAGCGGCTCGCCGGTCTCGAGGTCGAGGGCCATGAGCCGCCGCTCAGGTATCTCCTCGATGATCGACATCTCGTTGTACTGGTCGCGCTGCTCGAACGAGAACGGGATCTGAACGGGCGCCACCACGATGCCGCGACCTGCGGCGACGGTGACGATCCTCTCTGACGTGTCCACCGCGTCGTCGAAGTCGCTCTTGCCGCGGACGTTGTCCCAGTCGAGCGCCGAGGAATCGAGGCTCCAGAGCTGAGACCCGTCGAAGGCGTCGACCGCGTGCACGCTCCGAGAGGTGTTCACGATGACGACGTCCCCGATGCGCTGGGGGAAGAGTCGACTGGACCCGTTCCGGTTCGCGAAGGGGCCGCGGGGCAGGTTGAAGGGAGAGGGCCATGAGGCCGAGCCGTCCTCGCCGTCGCGAACGGACGACGTGATCGCGGCGGCGGCGATGGAGGTCGCGGGTCCACGGGAGAAGCTGGCCTCACGCGAGGCGCGCGAGCCGCCCTCTGCGCCGGACTCCTCGAGCAGGGACGCCGCGAGGTCCGCGCGCGCCAGGGCTCCCGGGGCTCCGTCGCCAAGGTCCGCTCGCAGGGCTGCCCAGTC
>CBFHHK010000288.1:0-4542 GCA_965655435.1 Planctomycetota bacterium
GGCGGCATCCGCGCCATCCTCGTGGACGAGGACGACGAGGTCGTCTCGGTCCGCCTGGCCAGCCCGGGCGACACCGTCATGCTCTCCATGGCGGCCGGTCGCACGATCCGCTTCGATGAATCCGGAGTGCGGGCGATGGGTCGCTCGTCGCGAGGTGTCAAGGGCGCCAAGCTCCTGGAAGGCGACCAGGTCGTCGGCATGGTCGTGGCGGAGCCGGACGCGTTCTTGCTCACCGCCTCGGTCAACGGCTACGGCAAGCGGACGCCGCTCTCGGATTACCCCATCAAGGGGCGCGGGGGCCAGGGTGTCATCGACATCCGCACCACCGAGCGCAACGGCAAGGTCATCACGGCCAAGTTCTGCCGCGAGGAGGACGAGGCGATGTTCATCACCGAGAGCGGCATGATCGTGCGGACCGCCATCGCGGACATCTCGACGGTGGGACGCAACACCCAGGGTGTCCGCCTGGTCAACCTCAAGGACGGAGACAGCCTCGTGTCGGTGGAGATCATCTCCAGCGCCGACCTGGAGCGGTTCGTCGATGAGGAGGGCGACGGCGCCGAAGGGCCCGAGTCCGGTGAGGCGACCTCGACCGAGGTCGCTGACGGTGACGCAGCAGGACCGGACGCCCCCGAGGCGGGCGACGGAAGCGACCCCGAGACCCCTGTGGAAGACTGACATGTCCCTCGAGAAGACCATCAGCGACGACCTCAAGGCGGCCATGAAGGCGGGCGATGCGCTCCGCCGGGACACCCTGCGGATGCTCATTGCCGCCATGAAGAACGAGCGCATCGAGCGGGGCGCGGACCTCGACGAGGCGGGCGTCATGGCCGTGGTCCGGCGCGGCGTGAAGTCGCGCAAGGACAGCGCCGAGCAGTACCGGGCTGCCGACCGTCTGGATCTCGCCGAGAAGGAGGAGGCCGAGATCGCCGTGCTGGGGGGGTATCTGCCCCAGCTGCTGGATGAGGCCGCGACCGCGGCCATCGTCGAGCAGGCGATCGCGGACACCGGGGCCACCGAGAAGTGCGACATCGGCAAGGTGATGAAGGCCGTCATGGCCAGTCATCGGGACGTGATTGACGGCAAGCTCGTCAACCGTCTCGCCGCGGCCCGCCTCTGAGGCGGCCACGGCCACTGGGTGGTCACGGTCGCGGGGTGGTCACGGTTGCGGGGTGGTCACGGTCGCGGGGTGGTCACGGTCGCTGGAGAGCTGCTGCCCCTGGGGGGCCGCGGCTCTCGGGCAGCTGCAGCCTCTTGGGCAGCACGGCGGCGGGACTAGCTCCGCCGCCGGCCTGGCTCTGCCGCTGGGGTCGCACGGTCTCCAAGGCGCTACAGGGCTACAAAACCCCTACCTGCGCGGACCGGCAACGGCGCTCGGCGCCGACGGGGCCTGTCGATTTGGGTACTCTCGGGAGGTACGTCCCTCCCGAAATCATCACCCATGAGATTCAAGTCCATCCTGGGGATCGCTCTGATTCCCATGGTCGCCTACGCGGCCAACCCCGTCGTCGGGGAGACGCCGACTGCAGCTGCAGTCGCGCCCTCCTTTGATGACTTCACCGCCCTTGACGAAGAGTTCGAGGTCGCGCTCGTCGAGTACACCAAGGAGCTCAAGGCCGCCGACAAGGCGCAGCGCCGCGAGCTCAGGGCCAACTCCCCGATCAAGCTCTACTGGCCGCGCTTCGAGGCCATGTCCAAGGCCGGCGAGGGCCGTGCGACGCTGTGGCTCGTGGAGCACATCAAGGAGAACCGCGACGTCCGCTCCAAGGACCGCGGCGCGGTGCTCACCCCGCTGTTCAAGTCGATCATCGACAACCACGCGGACGCCGAGTGGTTCACGAGCGCGATCAAGAGCCTCGCGGCCAACAAGAAGTACCTCGGTGTCGACGAAGCGGTGGCCATGCTCGAGCAGGCGGCCAAGACCGCCAAGTCGGACAACGCCAAGGCCGCCTCGCTGTTCTTCACGGCCAACCTCCTCGCGGACAGCGACCCGGCCCGTGCCGAGAAGCTGATGGCTGAGATCGGCGAGAAGTACTCGAACACCGTGTACGGCACCGCCGCCCGCGCCTCCAAGGCGACGGCTGAGGACTCCGAGGTCGGCAAGGTCGCCCCCACCTTCGTCGGTGAGACCATCGACGGCTTCCAGTTCTCCATCGAGGACTACCGCGGCAAGGTCGTGGCCCTCGACTTCTACGGGTTCTGGTGACCCCCCTGCAGGCGCGGCATGCCGCACCTTAAGACGCTCGTTGAGCGTCACGAAAACGACCCCTTCGCCCTCATCGGAATCAACACTGGCGACGCGCCCGACGCCTACCACGAGGGCGTCAAGGAGTTCGGCCTCACCTGGCTGAGCGCCTTCCAGGGCCAGGCCATGACGCCGATCTCTGACCTCTACAAGGTCCGGGGCTACCCCACCTACCTTGTGCTCGACACCGACGGCACCATCGCCTATCGCGGCCACTCCGGTACGGAGATCGACGCCGTCGTTGCGGACTTGCTGGCCAAGGCCAAGGACAAGTAGGTCGATATGGGAGAACGTGGAATTGGAGCGGGGCGCCTCGGGTGGCTGGCCCTCCTGCCGATCCTCGCCGCCGCGCAACTCGCGCAGGACGACGAGGGCCCCCCTCTGATTCCACGTGACTCCCTCCCCACGCCCTTCGTGCGCACCGCGCCCCTCGGCGTGGAGGAGCTCGCGGAGGGCTTTGGAGCCACCCAGGAGGTCTTCGACCTGGGCCGCCGGCTCTTCTTTGACCCGGTGCTGTCCCCACGACGGTCCGTCTCCTGTGCCTCGTGCCACCAGCCCGAGCTCGGCTTCGCAGACAACCGCAAGCTCTCGCGCGGGATCGAGGGCTACCTGACCCTCCGCAACGCGCCCTCGCTGCTCAACAAGGGGCTCAGCGAAAAGGTCCTCTGGGACGGTCGCGCGGCGACCCTCGAGGATCAGGTCCTGATGCCCATCGAGAACCCCGAGGAGATGGGGCTCGGCAAGGCGGCGGCGGTGAACCGCCTCTCCAGTGACCCGAGCTACGCGGCGCAGTTCCAGAAGGCCTTCGGGCGAGAGGTGGACGACGCGGCGCTCGCCGCCGCGCTGGCGGGCTTCGTCCGGGGCCTGACCGCGGGCGACTCCCCCGTGGATCGCTTCCGCGACGGTGACGTCGAGGCCCTCTCGGCCGATGAGGAGGCGGGCCTCTGGATCTATGAGGGCCGCGGCCGCTGCTGGCGGTGCCACAACGGCCCGAACTTCAGCGATGAGTCGTTCCACAACACGGGCGTCGGCGTCGCCGACGGTGCGCCGGAGCCGGGCCGGTTCGCGATCACCGGGGTGGACGGGGACCAGGGGCGCTTCCGAACCCCCGGACTCCGCATGTTGACCAAGACAGCGCCGTACATGCACGACGGGAGCCTGGCGACCCTCGCCGAGGTGGTCGACTTCTACCGCGAGGGCGGCAACGCCAACCCGCACCTCTCCGACCGCATGGGCTCCATCGAGCTGACCGACGAGGAGGCCGCGCAGCTCGTGGCCTTCCTGGAGGCCATGTCCCGCTGAGCTGCGCCACGGTGAGCTCGGTGATGGTAGGCAGGAAGAGGTTCGGGGCGCTCGCGCTGCTCTCATGCCAGCTCATCTCCCTGACGCCCGGACAGGCGCTGCCCGAGCGACCCTCGATCTGGCGTGAGGTGACGGGGGTCCTCGACCAGGGGGGCCCGCTGGAGCAGGACCACGACCCTCGCTTCCAACGACCTCACCTGCCGGCCTTCCGGACCTCGCAGGATGGCCGCCTGGCCATGACGGTGGCGCGGGCGCCGCGCTTCACGCTCTTCACTCCGGAGAAGCTCCGCCGCCGGGGCGGTGGCGCGCCCCTCATGCTGCAGCCCGCCGGTGAGGCGAACCTGCGCTGGACCGGCTGGGCCTACGTGGGCGGTGACCCGGTCACCCAGGCGCAGATCCTCGCTGCTGGCACGGGGCGAGAGATCATTCAGAGCTGCTTCTGGGACGACGAGCTCCCGACCCGCACGCCTGCCGGCCGAGACCGCTACCGGGTCAAGGCCGTGGTGACCACGCGGGGACCTGGCGGCAGCCTGCAGCTGTTCATGACGCCGCTCGCCATCGAGGTCGCCGCGCCCAAGACGGCGGGGGCGCGTATCGCGAGCATCGAGGTGGAGGGACCCACGATCGCGGGGCCGAACTTCTCCGAGCTCGCCACGGGCGCCTTCCACTCGGGCGGCGGCTTCGAGCCCATGGTCGCCGGGGACGGCCGCCTGCTCGTCATGCGGATTCGTTCCGGTGACCTCCCGACCCCGTCGGGGCCGGGGGCGGCGGACATCGTCTACTCCTACTACGAGGACCCCGCGGGGACCCGGGGGAGCGCCAACCCGGCCCACTGGACCGCGGTGTACCCGATCAGTCACGCGCCCCATGACCCGCGGCTGAACGGACCCATGGAGCTGGGGGGCTTCGGCTTCGCCCAGTTTCCGTTCCGCGCGCCCGATGGGCAGGTCGTGCCGGACTGGGAGGACCTCGGCGGCGCCTACCCCTGGATCGCC
>CBFHHK010000289.1:0-4529 GCA_965655435.1 Planctomycetota bacterium
CCCCGGGGGGCCGGTCGGGCCCCTGCTCGTGATCCTTCTCTTCGCCGGGACCCTCTTCGCCGGGACCCTGTTCGCCGGGACCCTGTTCGCCGGGACCCTGTTCGCTGGGACTCTATTGGCTGGGCGGCCCCTTCGGTCGCGGGCTCCTCAGGCTCCCTCGGTACGTCCCACTCGGTTCGCGCCGCCACCGCATCTTCCAGGGTGCGGGCCGCCGGGATCCACTGGAGGCGGAGCGTCCAGGATGGCCCATTGCGCTCGATCCCGAGCACCTCGGGAACGGGTACGCCCCTGCGCGCGGCCTCTCGCAGGGCGGCCGCCTCGGAGCGCGCGCGCCAGCCGTCGCGCAGTTGGCCGAGGCCGGGGGCGTGGAAGTGCTTCGAGAGGGAGGTGGAGCCGTCGGGCGCGTGGTCGAGCCGGACCGTGCGCTTGAAGTTGGACTTCAGGTCCTCGCTGTGGCCGGTCGGGGCCGACCCGGGCGTGGAATCGAGATGGTCTGAGGTCACGGGCTCGTGGGGCTCTCGCGCGGCATCGTCGGGGCCGGTCAGGCCAGCCGCGCCCGTGAAGTCTACGGGACCGTGCCCGCAGAGCCCTGGTCCCTGGGGAACTCGCGGACTCGGCTCGCTACACTCCGCCGCCACGGACCCCCACGCCCCGGCCCAGCGAGCGCCGGTCGGGGGTACCACGGGACGAGACCTTGAAGCTCCACATCTACATCCTCCGGCAGCTCCTGGTCGCGTTCATCTTCGCCGTCGGTGCGCTGCTCTTCGTCGCGCTGCCGGGGATCGCGGTGAACACCGTCCACAAGCTCCCGAACGTGGACGCGGGCATCCTGCTCCGGTTCTTGCCCATCGTGCTGCAGTCCCTGGCGCCGTACGTCCTCCCGCTGTGCTTCATGCTGAGCACGGTGGCGGTGTTCGGAAGGCTGGCCGCGGACAAGGAGTGGATCGGGATCCACATGGCGGGCATCCACCCGCTCAAGACCCTCGTCTCCCCTGCCATCGTTGCCGGACTGCTGGGTCTCCTGACCTTCTGGATGGTCTCGAACGAGCTGCCACAGCTGAAGAAGCGGCAGAAGCGCTTCATGGTGGACGCCACGGCGTCGGTGGTGGAGAACCTGCAGCCGGGCCGGACGAGCCTCCAGATCGGCGACTTCCTCCTGAAGGCCGGGGCTCGGGAGGACGGGACCTTCTACAACGCCTACATCCGCTACCTCGACGAGGACGAGGACGAGCGGCGGCTGATGGACGCCTTCGCGGGGGCGGTCGACCTGTGGATCGACGGCGACTTCCTGCACTTCAAGGCCTACGACTTCGAGCTCTTCGACCCGGAGAGCAAGGTGGACCGTCGATCGGAGGAGTTCGAGGCGCAGATCAACCTGGCGGGCCGAGTGGAGCGCAAGGAGCAGAGCTATCAGCGGGCGAAGTACCTCGTCTCTTCGGAGATCCAGCGTCGCCTCGACACTGGAGAGGTGGAGCCTGAGCGAATACGGGAGTACCAGTTCATGCTCCACTACCGCGCGACCATGTTCGCCATCTACTTCCTCTTCCTGCTCCTGGGAGCCTCCACTGGGTTGCTCATGCGAGGCGGGACACAGCTCGGCGCGTTGGCCGTCTCGGCGGGCTACGGGATCCTCTACTACGTGCTCAACATGCGGCTCGGTAAGGAGCTCGGTCAGTCCTCGGACCTCCCACCCTGGCTAGGGGCCTGGCTCACCACCATCGTCGGCGGCGCGATCGCCGTGGCCTTGATTCGGAGGGCCATACGGCGATGAGTGCAGGGTTCAAGAAGGCCAGCGGTCACGCCCGCATGTCCGCGCGCCGGTTGCGCCTGGGGTGCCGGCTGGATCGGTACGTGGCGTCACACTTCTTCCGGTCGTACCTGCTCGCCATGCTGCTCATGACGGGGCTGTTCATGGTCATCGACATGGCGTCGAACCTCGATGACTACCTCGAGAGCTGGGAGGATGGATCCAGCGCGCCGGGGTCGGTGCTCGCGATCTACTACGGCCTCAACCTCCCGTATCTCTTCCTCCAGGTGGCGCCCTTCATCACGCTGCTCGCGGGGATGTTCACCGTGGCCAAGCTGCTCAAGGCGCGCGAGGTGACAGCCGTCCTCGGCGCAGGGGTCAGCGCACGACGGATGTTGCTGCCGGTCTTCCTCGCGGGCCTCCTGCTCGCGGTGGGGATGTTCTTCCTCCGCGAGGCGGTCGGCCTCGGCATCGCCAGAGACCGAGACGCCGCGCGAGACGTCCTCGTCGAGCACCGCTTCGAGGAGCACTACGAGGACGTGGCGGTCATCGAGGACTCAGGGAGCCTCGTCTTCCTCAACGAGTTCGTCCCGCGCCCCGCCGATGGGAGCCCGCCGCGGGTCGAGCGGCTCACCGCGATCCGCCGGACCTCCGGTCAGATGGGCTCGGGGCGGTACGTCCGCGTCGACGCCGAGCGCGCGGTCTGGAACGGCGCAGGGTGGGACCTCGAGGGGGGCGTGCGCGCGACCATCGACCCGGACGCAGGCGGAGCCTCCCAGGATGAATCGGTGGATACGCTCGAGGGATACGCGTTCACGCCAGAGCTGGCGCTCACCTACCGGAGGGCCAAGGACGCTCCACTCGAGCTCTCCTTCTCCGAGGTTCGGGAGCTGATGGCCCGGGACCCCGACGACAACTCGTACCAGACCCTCTGGCACTATCACCTGACCTTCCCGCTGGCGAACCTGCTGCTCCTCCTCGTGGGGATCCCGCTGATGTTCAACTACGAGCGAGGGCGCAGCACGGACCGGATTGCTCTGGGGGGCCTCCTGTGCGTGTTCTACTACTCCGCGGACTTCGTCTTTCGCACGCTGGGCGTCAAAGGTCAGTTATCTCCGCTGCTCTCGGCATGGATCCCCGTTCTGGTCTTCGGGAGTCTCGGGATCATGCTCTACGATTCCCTACGAAGCTAATCCGGCCCTTGGGCCGGTCCCTGGGGGCCCGCCCTGCGCCCGGGCTCCATTTCTGTGCTCGCCGGGGAAGACCCGGAGGGCCTGCTCGTCCTGGATCCACATGACCCGCCTCCTCACCGCCGCTGCCCTCCTCCTGAGCGCCTGCGCGAGCTCCAATTCGACCGACGAGCAGCTCCTGCTTGAGGTTCAGACCCTGACGAGGAGCGGCGACTACAAGGCCGCAGCCCGAGCCGCGGAGGCTGCCCAGGGGCAGATACCCGCGGACAGCCCGCTCCAGGAGCAGCTGACGAGGGCGGCCGTGGAGGTCTCGATCGCGTCCGGCCTCGAGGTGGTGAGGACCCTGTCCTTCTCCGACCAAGACGAGGAGGCCCTGGAGATGCTCGCCGAGCTGGAGGAGAGGTTCCCGGGTGAGCCGATGCTGGAGGCCTGGCGGCGCCTCATCCAGCGCAAGCAGGCGGACTACTGGTTCGAGATCGCCCGCACCGCGATGGCGACCGGTCAGTTCGAAGCCGCCCGCATCGCCTATGAGCGGGCCATGAACTACGAGCCGGACCACACCCTCGCGCCGGCCGGTCTCGCCAGGGTTCAGCTGCTGGAGGACTACCGCGCGGGGCTCGCCGAGGACTACTACTTCAACGGCGTGCGGGACCTGACGGAGCAGCGGCTCGACGAGTCGGAGAACAGCTTCGAGAAGTCACGGCGCTATGACGCCGAGTCCGAGCGGACGCGGCGGCGCATCACGGAGGTGCGCCGCGAGAAGGCCGAAGGCCGGGTCGCCTACGCGGAGCAGCTCGTCGGTGACCGCCGCTACGCCGCCGCGCGCGCCGAGTACGCCGAGGCCAGCCGGCTCGACCCTGAGTCCGAGGTCATCGCCGCGGCGCTCGTGGCCATGCGAGTCGAGGCCGAGGTGGCGGCGCTGCTGAGCGAGGCCGAGTCGTTCGTCCTCCGCTCGGAGTTCGAGGAGGCCGAGCTCCTGATCGCCGAGGCGAGCGAGCGGACGGTCCTCCAGGCGGACGTGGTGGAGGCGACGCGCGACCGGATCGGCATGACCCGCGTAGACCTGCTGTACCAGCGCGCCCTCGACCTCGAGCACGACTTCCTCTTTGACGAGGCGATCAAGCTCTACAGCGAGGTGCTGGAGGGCCGGGACTTCTACGAGGACGCCCGGGCACGCCTGGAGGCGCTCGAGACGTACGTGGCCGAGGCTGCGCGTCTCTACGCCGAGGTGCAGGCATCCGTGGATCCCGCAACCAAGCTCGAGAAGCTCCGCCAGATCGAGGCCTTCTGGCCGGAGTACGAGGACATCCTGGCCCAGATCAGAGCGCTCGACGGGGAGTGAGCAGGTCGAGGACCGCGTCGCGGACGTCCGCGACGGTGATCGTCTTGACCGTCCGGGGCTGCCATGGGGGCCCCGGGATTCGATGAGCTGGGGGCGAGGTCGCGGTCGCCGCGGCCGGAGTGGGCCAGGGGCCGGTTCGGTTCGGATCCTCAGGGCCTGCGATCAGGACCACGGGGAGCCCCACCGACGCGGCCACGTGGGCGGGTCCTGAGTCCCCCGAGACCAGGCATCCGCCCCTGCGGGCGGCCGA
>CBFHHK010000290.1:0-4431 GCA_965655435.1 Planctomycetota bacterium
CGCGGACCTCGTGGGCGGCGCCGCCCGGCCCGCGAGCCGTCGGATAGGAGCCCGAGCCCGGGAGCGCCGCCGAGGCCCGAGGACCGCCCGTACAGCGCCCTGTGGCTGCCCTGTGCAGGCCTCTTGCCGGCATCTTGCCGGCCCCTTGCCGGCCCTTGCCCGCCCCTGCGGGCTGGAAACCGCCCCACGCCCATGGGACCATGACTCCCGCGCGCCACCGCGCGGCTGCTGTTCGGCGGTCGCACCTTCCGAACGCGCCTCCTGGCCTCGCCTGACCCCAGCCCCACTCCCCCATTCGCGCGTGGCCGACCCCGCTCACCTCCTGCACGTCTTCTCGACCTTCTGCCCCGCCGGGCAGCAGGTGCGGTCGGTGCTGCTCATGGACGCCCTCGGCGACCGGTTCCGCCACACGGTGGTGGCCACGGACAACAACACCGAGGCCATGGGGATCGTGCGCAGCGCGGACGTCCAGACCCTCCCCTGGGCGCCCCCCGAAGGCGCCATGGCCGGTGTGCGCTTCTGCCGCGAGCTGCTCAAGCGGGTCCAGCCAGACCTCTTGCTGACCTACAACTGGGGCTCCATGGACGCCGTGCTCGCCGCGCGGAGCGCGCGCCTCAACCGGCACGTCCACCATGAGGACGGCTTCAACGCCGACGAGGCGGAGCGGCTCCACTCGCGCCGGAACTGGGCCCGCCGCGTGAGCCTGCGGTCCACCGACCTGGTGGTGCCGAGCGAGAACCTGCTGCGCATCGCGCGCAAGACCTGGCGCTTGTCCCGCTCCCACCTCATCCCCAACGGCATCGACGCGGATCGCTTTCGGCGGGACGCCGCGGCCGGGGCCGCCTTCCGGGAGACCCACGGGATCCCGACCGAGGCCTTCGTGCTGGGCGCCGTGGGGCACCTGCGCCCGGTGAAGAACTTCCCGCGCCTCGTGCGCGCCGCCGCGGACGCCCCGTTCCCCGCCGACCGGCCAGGGGTGGTCTGCGTGGTGGGCGAGGGCCCCGAGCGCGGCGCCATCGAGCAGGCGGCTGCCGCGGCGGAGGGCAAGGTCAGGGTCGTCCTCACCGGGCACCTCAAGGAGCTCGCCGGCGCCTACTCCGCCTTCGACGCCATGGCGATCACCAGCGACTCCGAGCAGCAGCCCGTGTCGCTGCTCGAGGCCATGGCCGCGGAGGTCCCTGTGGTGGCGACCGACGTCGGCGATGTGAGCCAGACCCTGCCGCCCGAGGGCCGCGTCTTCGTGGTCCCCCTCGGCCCCCGGGTCGAGGCCGAGCTCGCCGGGGCCATCGGGCGCCTCGCGGGTGCGGCGGATCAGCGCGGCGCCCTCGCGAAGGCGGGCCTCGAGCGCGTGCGTGAGCGGTACTCCCTCGGCGCCATGGTCGCCACGTACCGCGACCTGTACGAGGCGGCCCTGCGCCGCTGAGTCGAGCCACCGGTCGCTGGCAGCCCCCAGCCCGCCTCCGGGCGGTGAGCCGCGACCCCACGGATGGTGAGCTGCGCGAAGCGCTGAACTCACTTCGCGCCCCCCACGCGCCCCCCCTTGCGTCCTACAATGGCCCGCCGGAACGGGCCCGCGCGTCCGCCCATCACCCGCGAGATCGCACCTCGACCGGGTCGCGGCACCCGCCCGCTCCCCCCCCAAAGCGACCACCGACCGACCCTCGATGATCACCAAAGCGACCCCGACTGCCGCCAACTCCTCAGTTCAGGAGCGGATCACCCGACGCGCCTTCGCCCAGGCCATGGCCATGATCCACATGGCCAACAACCGCGAGAAGGACCTCGGCGACCCCAAGGTCGGCGGGCACCCCGCGTCCTGCGCCAGCGCCATGCACATCCTGTCGGCGCTGCACCTCGACGTGCGTGAGCCCCAGGACTTCGTGTGCTGCAAGCCCCACGCCTCGCCGGTGGACCACTCGCTCCACAACCTGATGGACCTGTTCCGTCACAACGAGCACGTGGACTGGTTCGAGCCGAACCCCGGCGCCCGCGGCGACACCTGGTTCACCGAGGAGGAGGCCAAGAAGACCATGGCCGGCCTGCGGCGCTTCCCCTCCGAGGACAGCCCCCACGTCTTCCAGAGCTACCACGCCCGGGCCGACGCCGACCACTTCCACTTCCTGCCGTCCGGCACCGTGGGCATCCCGCCGGTGGTCTCGGGCTACCTGGCGCTGGCCTACCGCTACGCCAAGGACCACGGCTGGGACGTCCCCGAGAACGCGCACTTCTGGTCGCTGATCGGCGACTCCGAGTTCCGCGAGGGCTCGCTCCTCGAGGCCATGCCGGACCTCGCCGAGCGCCTGCTCGGCAACGTCACCTGGATCATCGACTACAACCGTCAGAACCTCGACGGCACCCGCATCCCCAACGAGCGCGGCCTCGAGCAGACGGACGCCGAGCGCATCGAGCAGACGGCGCTGGCCAACGGCTGGCGCGTCATCCAGGTGCGCCACGGCAAGCTGCGCGAGGCCATCTTCAAGGGCGAGGGCGGCGACGCCATCCGCGAGGTGCTCGAGCGCGGGCTGACCGACTACGAGTTCCAGATGCTGGTGCTCAAGCGCGACGCCGACGCGGCGCGCCGCGTCTTCGCCCAGAAGCACGCCGGCACCAAGGCGGGCATGAAGGCCCTCACCGACGAGGAGGTGCTGCGCATGCTGCTCGACCTCGGCGGCCAGTGCTACGACTCGATCCGTGACGCCCTCGCGCGCTCCCGCGAGGAGTCGGACGAGCCGTACATGGTCATCGCCCACACCCTCAAGGGCTGGGGCCTCGAGTGCCTCGCGGACCCCGCGAACCACTCCACGCTCCCCAAGGGCCAGGAGATCGAGGCTCTGCTCGGCGAGCACGGTCTCTCCATGGACGACCCCTTCGCGCGCTTCACCGAGGGCACCGAGGAGAGCGACTTCCTCATGGCGCGCCGGGACGTGTTCCGCGCGGGCATGGACGAGCACGAGGCGCTGCGCAAGCGCAACAAGGCCAAGGTCCAGGCCGACATCGCGGCCGCGGGGCCCATCCCCGAGTCCCTCGACATCGACCTGTCCCTGTTCCCCGTCGCCCACACCCAGTGGATGTGGGGCCAGCTGGCCGCCAAGCTCGTGCGCATCGGCTCGGCCGTGACGGACGGCCGCCAGGGCCGCCGGCGCAACGACGTGCAGGGCGCCCAGGACCTGACCGAGCACGAGCGCCGCTGGGCCGCGGCCGCCGAGTACGTGATGACCATGTCCCCGGACGTGGGCACGTCGACCAACATCTCGTCGGTGCTCAACGAGCGCATCTATGGCCCCGACCGCGAGGACGGGACCATCGGCAAGGAGCTCGAGGTCAAGTACAAGCACCCCGAGCTGGTGGCGACCCAGGACGCCTGGACGCGCCACATCCGCTTCGAGAT
The DNA here is from genome assembly GCA_965655435.1 of Planctomycetota bacterium. Lineage (GTDB taxonomy): Bacteria > Planctomycetota > UBA1135 > UBA1135 > Saltatorellus. Next base: position 3,389 of record CBFHHK010000290.1, read on the forward strand.
CGCCGAGGCCAACGCGATGACCGCGGTCGGCTCCTTCGGGAAGATGGCCCACTACGTCGGGATCCCCTTCTTCCCGATCATGACGGTCTATGACTTCTTCATCAAGCGGGCCCTCGACCAGCTCTACTACAACCTCTACTGGGGCGCCGAGTTCGTCGTCATGGGCACGCCCTCGGGCGTGACGCTCTCGCCGGAGGGCGCGCAGCACTCCTGGAAGAGCGACATCCAGATCCCGAACCTGATCACCTGGGAGCCGCTCTACGCGATCGAGGTCGACTGGATCCTCTCCGACGCCATCCGGCGCCACATGGAGGACGACAACGACGGTCGCCGCGGCGTGCTGATCCGCGCCGTGACGCGGGCCGCCAAGCAGAAGGAGCTCCTCGAGCTCATGAAGACCCAGGCGCGCTACAAGGGTCACGACGCCGGCCTCCTCGCCCCCAAGGGTGCGAGCTGGGACGGCGCCACGGACGAGTCCACCGTCGCCACGATGCCCGCCGATGAGATCCTCGCCGGCGTGCGCGCCGACGTGATGGAGGGCGGGTACTACCTGGTCGACTACCGCGGCTACGCGGGCTACGAGCCGGGCGACAACGTGGTGCACATCTTCGCCATGGGCTCCCTGGCCGACGGCGCGGTCGCCGCGTCCAAGGCGCTGCTCGAGCGCGGCATCTACGCCAACGTGATCCACGTCAGCTCGCCCGAGCTGCTGTTCGGCATCCTCGGCCACGAGTCCGACTACCGCCACCTCAAGGAGGGGCTCAGCATCGACGGCAACCTGCACCTCGTCCCCTCGGGCGAGACCGACGCGGCGGGCCTCGCCGGCCTCGCTGGCCGGCGCGTCCCCATCGTCGCCGTGTGCGACGGCGAGGCGGGGCTGCTGGACAACATCGGCTCGATCGTCGGCGTGCGCCAGGAGACCCTGGCGGTGCGGAAGTTCTCCAAGTGCGGGCGGCCCTCCGAGGTCTTCAAGTACCAGCACCTGGACGCGGACTCCATCGCGGAGGCCTGCGGCAAGGTGCTCTCCGAGACGGCCCTCGAGG
>CBFHHK010000291.1:0-4438 GCA_965655435.1 Planctomycetota bacterium
TCAAGGGCCCTGGCCCGCGCGCTCTCGCTCGCCGACTCGGCGGCGCCGCGGGCCCGGGCCTCGGCCAGCACGCTCTCCTTGACCTCCTTGAGTTCGCGCTCGAGGCCGGTCACGTGGAGCTCCTGGCGTCGCTCGCTGGCGATGGCCGCCGCGAGGACGCGTCGGTATTCGTCGCGCTCCTCCCGCGCCTTGCTGGCCGCCTCGATGGCCTGGACCGTCTTCTTGGTGCGCTGCTCGTAGCGCTCCACCAGCTCCTGGGTCACCTCTCGCTGCGCCTTCACCTCGGCAGCAAGGGTCTCCGCAGCTTTCAGGTCACGCTTCTTGGATCGGCCAAACATCTCCCCCTCCGCGCGGTTGACGGGCCCCAAGTCCGCGCGACCGGGGCCACGATGCGCGGCATCAAGGTGCCAAGACCTCCCCCCTGGGCGCAAGGCACGGATGGCGCGAGAGGCGCTGAAGTGGCCGTCAGGCGCTCCGACGAACGTCCGTCGGAGGCTCCTCATTGCGGAGCATGAACCCCGCGACCCACGCCTCGAGCGCCGCCTCGGAGGCCGCGGCCCCCTCGCCCGGGACCGGCTCGAGGGCGATTCCAAGGAGGATGACCCCCTGTCCGAGGCGACGGCTCCGGAGCCGCCCCTCGAACGCAAGGGCACGCTCCGCCCCTCCGGCGGCCAGGTCTTCTCCAGCTCCAGCCAGCTCCTCTCCGCCGGTGACGAGGCTCACGCCCACGGCGTCGACGCCGGCCAGCCGGGACTCTTCTTCCCAGGAGACCTCGACACAGACCCCGCCCGGCGAGAGATCCCGGGCGACCCCGCGCAGCGGCGGGCCCCCATCTCCGGGGCAGAGTGCGGCTTCGACCTCACCGGCCAGGACGACCCGATCCGCCCGACGGGGCTCGAAGATCGGGGCGAGCGCGAGGCGTGAGCGCTCACCGAGCAAGAAGTCATAGCACCGCCCGTTCCCGCAGTCCTCGCGCATGGTCACCTTGCCCAGGACCACGAGGTCCTCGCCCGACGCCTCATGCTGGATCCGGAGCTCCCCCGAGCGGCCGACCGGGAGCACCGGGGCGGACCCGGAGGCGTAGCGGACGAGCAGGTGGAGCCCGCTGGGGTCGGACTTCACCGCCTCCACCTCCCCGGCCGCCGTGGAGGGCATCGAGGGGATCGCCACGGTGGCTCGTTCGGGCGCTCTCATGCCGGGGGTATCGGCACGGCGAACGGGCCCACCTGAAGGGGAACCCCCGATCGAGCGGGCGCCCCGGGCGGGGAGGCCCAGCCGGCCCCCCAGGGGGTCCTGGACAGCGAACTGGGCGCCCGGGTGGCGCCGGGGGCCTCCCACTGAATATTCTCACGGCCCGCCAACGCCCACAGGCCGTGGGCGTAGCGATCCAAAACACGCGGCCCACCTCCGGGGCGCGCCCCCACCCCAAGCGACAGAGCACCCCCTCTCGCGCCATGATCGAGATACAGAACCTGACCAAGAGGTTCGGCGCCATCACGGCCGTCGACGACCTCAGCTTCCGGGTCCAGCCCGGCGAGGTCCTCGGCTTCCTTGGTCCCAACGGAGCCGGCAAGTCCACGACCATGAAGATGGTGACCGGCTTCCTCGCTCCGACCTCCGGGTCCATCAGCGTCTGCGGGCATGACGTGCTCACAGATGCGGCCGGCGCCCAGGCAGCCATCGGCTACCTCCCCGAGGGCGCCCCCCTGTACCCCGACATGAACCCGCGCTCCATGATGCGGTTTGTGGGCCGGGCCCGCGGCATGGCCCATGACCGCCTCACGGCGCGCATCGACGAGGTCTGTCGGCTGGTCCACCTGGAGGCGGTCATGGACCAGCGCATCGAGACCCTCTCGAAGGGCTTCAAGCGCCGCGTCGGTCTCGCTCTCGCGATCCTCCATGACCCCGAGGTGCTCATCCTCGACGAGCCCACGGACGGCCTCGACCCCAACCAGAAGCACGAGGTGCGCGAGCTGATCCGCACCATGTCCGCGGGCAAGGTGATCGTCCTCTCAACCCACATCCTGGAGGAGGTCGAGGCGGTCTGCACCCGCGCCATGATCGTCGCCGAGGGCAGCATCAAGTTCGACGGCACCCCCGCGGCGCTCCGCGGTAGCTCTCGCTTCGCTGGCGCCATCGAGGTCGCGGTGGCGAGCGCCCATGCCCAGGACGCCCAACGGGACCTCGAGGTGCTCGAATCGGTCTCCCACATCGCCGAGGTCGTGGAGGCCGGAGAGGAGACCCGCTTCGTGGTCTTCCCGGCGACCGACGCCCCCCTGCTCGAGGACGTCCAACGGGTCGCCTCCGGCGCCCCGTGGAGCCTGGTGAGCCTCGCGGTGGACCGCGGGCGCATGGACGATGTCTTCCGAACCGTGACCACTGGCGAGAGCGCCCAAGGAGCCTGAGATGCGTGGAACCATGACCGTCTTCCGACGCGAGCTCGCGGGGTACTTCGGCACCCCGGTGGCCTACGTCTTCCTCGTGATCTTCCTGATCCTCGCCGGCGTGTTCACCTGGCAACTCGGCGGGTACTACGAGCTTGAGCAGGCCGACCTGCGCGGCTTCTTCACCTTCCACCCGTGGCTCTACCTCGCCCTCATCCCGGCGCTCTCCATGCGCCTCTGGGCCGAGGAGCGCCGGTCCGGCACCATCGAGTTCCTCATGACGCTGCCCATCTCCACAGGCGGCGCGGTCCTCGGCAAGTTCCTCGCCGCGTGGGCGTTCACCGGCCTCGGGCTCGTCCTGACCGTGACCAACTGGTGGACCGTCAACTACCTCGGGGAGCCCGACAACGGCGTGATCCTCGCGAGCTACCTGGGGAGCTTCCTGATGGCCGGGGGCTTCCTCGCGGTGGGCTCCGCCCTGTCCGCCCTCACCAAGAACCAGGTCAGCGCCTTCGTGCTGACCTTCACGGCCTCGCTCCTGTTCGTGCTCGCCGGCTTCCCCGCCGTGACCGACTCCATCAGCGGCTGGGCACCGGAGTGGTTCGTGGGCTCCATCCGCAACCTCTCGTTCCTCGACCACTTCGACGCCATCACGCGCGGCGTGGTGGACGCCCGGGACGTCCTCTACTTCCTCTCCGTCATCGCGCTCTTCCTCTTCGGAAGCGCCGTCATCGTCGACCAAAAGAAAGCGGACTGACGCACGATGAACACCAGAAACACCACCCTCGGCCTGCTCCTGGCGACGGCCCTCTTCCTCGCCCTCAACCTGCTGGCGAGCCCGCTCCTCCGGGGCGTCCGCGCCGACCTCACGGAGCAGCGCCTCTACACCCTCTCGCAGGGGACCCGCAACATCCTCGCCGAGCTCGAGGAGCCCATCACGCTGCGCTTCTTCTTCGCGAAGACCGTGGCCACCGAGGCGCCCCCGCTGCTGAGCTACGCCGAGCGCGTACGCGAGATGCTGGAGGAGTACGCGGCCCTCTCCGGCGGCCAACTCAGGCTCGAGGTCATCGACCCTGAGCCCTACTCCGAGGCGGAGGAGCTCGCCGTGGGTTACGGGATCCAAGGCCGCGTGGCCAACGCCGAGGGCGACCGGCTCTACATGGGCATCGTCGGGACCAACTCGGTGGACGACGAGGAGGTCCTGCCCGTCCTCGATCCGCGCCGCGAGAGCTTCCTCGAGTACGAGCTCACCGAGATGATCGACCGGCTCGAGAACCCCGAGCTCCCCACCGTGGGGATCGTCTCCTCCCTCCCCCTGCGAGGCGGGTCCCAGCCCGCGACCCAGCCCGGCCAGCCCCCCCAGCAGCTGCCCCCGTGGCCGATCCTCGATCTGATCGAGCGGCGCTACGAGGTCCTTGACCTCGACCCCGCCAGCCTGACGGAGCTCGACGGTGACATCGACCTGCTCCTGCTCGTTCACCCCAAGGGGCTCAGCGCCGAGGGTCGCTACGCGATCGATCAGTTCGCCCTCGCCGGCGGCAAGGTGGTCGCCTTCCTCGACCCCTTCTGCTACCTCGACCCCGCGCGCCAATCGGCCGACCCCATGGCGGCGCTGAACAACAGCAGCGACTCGGGCATCGACGACCTCCTCGCCGCCTGGGGCGTGACCATGACGCCCAGTCGTGTGGTCGGAGATTCCATCGGCGCGCTCACCGTCCGCGATCGGGAGGGCCAGCCCGTCCAGATGCCGCTGGCCTTCGGGATCACCGACGAGACCATCAACGGTGACGACATCCTGACCTCGCCGCTCAAGAAGCTGCGCTTCTTCATGCCGGGCGCGCTCGCGCGCTCGTCGGACGCGCCCGAGGGGGTCACGGTGGAGACGCTGGCCACCACCACCGAAGGCGGCGGCGGGACCGTGGATACCCTCTCGCTCATGGGGCCGTTGGACCCGCAGATCGTCTCGGACACCTTCCTCGAGAACGCCCCCGACGCCGCCCTCGCGGTCCGGGTCAGCGGTGACGTGCGCAGCGCGTTCCCCGGCGGCGCCCCGG
>CBFHHK010000292.1:0-4435 GCA_965655435.1 Planctomycetota bacterium
CTCAGGTGTTCGCCGTGGCCCCTCAGGTGGTCCCCGTGCCCCCTCAGATGGTCCCCGTGACGGGGCCGCGCGCGAGGCGCGTGCCGCGGTGCAGCGTGCCGTCGAAGAGCGCGGTGCCCGGAGTGTCCTCCCACGCCACCGGGTCCACCGCGACGTCCATGACGGGCTCAAGGACCTGCAGCCCCGGCCCGTCGCCCCTCGGCCCGGATCGAGGCCGACCCGCGCACAAGTCAGGCCCGCCTCCCCGGCAAACCGCACGCTGGAATAAGGTGGAAGCCGGGCGGCTCCCCTGCAGCGAGCCCCCCGCGATCCAGACGACTGGCATCCACAGGCGTGCCTGCGACGGCCCCCGTGGCACCACAGCTGTCCTCGGGTCACAGCGCGAGCGCCGGACGCGTCAGGAGGCGGGGACGCCGCTCCAATCGATCGATGCTCAGCGCCCCATCCCCCCCATGAACAAGTCCCCCCCCCCCGCCGTCCACGCATGCCTCGGCGCGCTCGGCGCGATCGCCGGGGCCCTTGGCCTTGGGACCCCCGCGAGCGCGTCGCCCCAGGGGCCCATCAAGCTCGTCGCCTCCGACGGGTTTCAGGAGGACTACTTCGGCGTCTCCGTCGGGATCAGCGGCGACACGGCCGCGGTGGGAGCGCGCCTCGACGACGACAACGGCTCCCAGTCTGGCTCGCTCTACGTCTTCGACGTCGCGACAGGCTCGGAGCTGAGGAAGCTCCGCGCAACGGACGGCGCGGCATACGACCGCCTGGGGAGCGCCCTGGCCATGGACGGCAACCGGACCCTGGTCGCCGCTGCGGGCGATGATGACAACGGGCTCGATTCGGGCTCGGCCTACCTCTTCGACGTGGTCACCGGCCAGGAGCTCCTCAAGCTCACCCCGGCCGACGGCGCGGCGGGCGACATCTTCGGGATCTCGGTCGCCATGGACGGCGACCTGGCCATCATCGGCGCCTTCGGGGACGACGACAACGGCGACAACGCCGGCTCGGCATACGTCTTCAATTTGGCCACAGGGCAGCAGCTCCACAAGCTCCTCGCCGCGGATGGCCAGGCCAGCGACTTCTTCGGGGGCAGCGTGGGGATCAGCGAGGGCGTCGCCATCGTGGGCGCGTACGGCGACGACGACAACGGGACGCTCTCCGGCTCGGCCTACCTCTTCGACGTCACCACCGGGCAGCAGCTCTCCAAGCTCACCCCCGACCTCAGCGCGCCCCTGGACGCCTTCGGGGCCGTGGTCGCCATCGACGGCCCGCGCGCGGTGATCACGAGCACGCGCCCCAACGGGTTCTCGCCCGCGGACAGCGCGGTCTACCTGTTCGACGTGACCACCGGCCAGCAGCTCGCCCAGCTGACCACCGCTGAGGGCACCTTCGGAACCGGCTTCGGTGCGTCCTTGGCCCTCGGGGAGGGACGGATCCTCGTGGGCGCGTTTGGCGCGGAGGCAGGCGGGATTGCCTCCGGGAGCGCCTGGGAGTTCGACCTCGCCACCGGGATCGAACTCCAGAAGCTCGTCCCCATCGACCCCGAGTTCGGCGACCTGTTCGGCTCGGCGGTGGCGTTCGACGGGGACGTCGCCCTCGTGGGCGCCTACCTGGAGGACGAGCTCGGCGACCAGGCCGGCGCGGCCTACCTGCTCCCGCTCTCCGAGCGCTTCGGCGAACCCGATCCCTCCTGCGTGGCCGTCCCCAACTCCACCGGCGTGCCTGGCGGCCTCACGGGCAGCGGCCAGCTTGACGTGGCGCAGAACGACTGCACGCTCACGGCCTCTGGCCTCCCCGTAGGACAGGCGACCGTGCTCCTTGCGTCGAAGACCTCCCTGTTCACGCCGCTCCCGGCGGGCAACAGCAACGGCAACGCGTGCCTCGGCGGGGCCATCGGCCGGTTCCTCCAGCAGGTGACGGTGTCGAGCCCCGCGGGCCGGGCCACCTTCGCCGTGGACCTCACCGCCATCCCCCAGGGCACTGGACCGGTGACCGCGCTCCCTGGCGACACCTGGTACTTCCAGGCCTGGCACCGCGACACCGCAGGGCCGAAGGGCAACAACTTCACCCGCTCCCTCGCGGTCACGTTCCAGTGACCCGGTAGACCCCACGGCGGTGCCCCATGCCCTTGGCTCCGGAGCGCACCCGGAGGAGCCGCGGCCCGGGGCCTCCGGCAGCCTTCACCCGCCGCGCGGCCGCAACCCTTCACCGGGCTGGCAGGCTCTACCGGGCTGGCAGGCTCCAAGAGGCCACCAGACCCGATGGCACCGTGGCCGCATCGCGGGGGGCGAGGTGGGTCCCTCAGGGAGCCAGGACCGCGTGAACGTCGCGCCCGCCGCGCCGGTGACCCCGTGCTCGGCGTGGTCGCAGGCTCGTCGAGGCAGTACCTGGACAACGGTGTCCGGCCAGCCTGCTTCTGCAGCGGCCTCCGGGGCCCTTGCTAAGCTCAGCGGGGCCCCATCGCGCACCAGGAAGGCGCGGGGCCACAGCTTGCCGCCCCATCTCGCCAGGGCAGCACCCGCCTCCGCGCGACCCCGTCGTCCGTCAGTGATCCCACCATGAACCGGTCCCTTCGCTCCAGAGCTGTCCGTCTCCTCTCCGTGTCCCTGGCGGCGTCCCTGCTCTCAGGCGCGGCCACCGCGCAGCTCACGGTGGTCTCGGTCCAGCCGTCGATCAACGCCGGCAACGTGCTGCCCACCGCAGACGTCGTGGTGACCTTCGACCGAGCCGTGAGCATCCTCGCCCTGCCGCCGTGGAGCGATGACCTCAAGGTCTTCGGCAAGTCCACCGGACCCGCTGCGGGCACATGGCTCCTGGACGCCGGCGGGCTCGCCGCCCGCTTCACCCCGGCACAGCCCTTCGCCGCGGGTGAGGTCGTCCAGCTCGGGATCTCCCACGACCTGGTCGCCCTCGACGGCAGCGTGATGCGCGGCGCTGGCTTCCACAGTGAGTTCCGCGTTCGCACCCGGCCGACGACGATGACCTTCAGCCAGGGGGACACCCTCAACGTTCGCTCCTCGAACGGAGGCGGCGTCCGCGTCTACGGCGGCCAGGCATCCGACCTGAACGATGACGGCGCGCTGGACCTCGCCATCGTCAACCAGGACACCTCCGACGTTCGCGTGTTCCTGAACCGCGCCGACGGCACGGCGAGCTTCGATCCGTTCCTGACGCCCCCCACCGAGACGGGGGACACGCCCAGCCCGAACGAGTCCTGTGACATGAACGGCGACGGCCTCATGGACATCGTCACCGGTGACAAGATCGGCGACACCGTCACGGTCCTCCTCGGGCGCGGCGACGGGACGTTCGACCCCGGCGTCCAGTACTCCATGGGCGATCTCCCGCGCGGTCTGGCGGTCTTCGACATGGACGGCGATGGCGACAGCGACGTCCTCTCGGCGAACGCGAACTCGAGCAACCTGTCCATCCGCCTCAACAACGGGGACGGCACCCTCGGCGCGCGGACCTCGTTCAACGGTGGCGGTAGCGCCGAGTGGGGCCTCGCGTCGGGCGACATGAACAACGACGGCATCATCGACTTCGTCGTCGGCGCCCAGAGCTCCCGCCGCCTCATCGTCTGGCTCGGCAATGGCGACGGGACGTTCACGCAGAGCGGCGTCCTCAACGGCGCCGGTCGGATCTGGATGGTGGTCCTGGGGGACGTGAACGGAGACGGCAACCTCGACGTGGCGACCAGCAACGGCGTCGACGCCACGGGGACGATCGCGCTGGGCGATGGCAACGGCGGCCTCTCCCTGCAGCAGGTGCAGTCCACGGGCGGACTGGTCGTCGCCACGGACCTGGGAGACCTTGACGGGGACGGCGACCTCGACTGGATCCTGTCCGCCTTCAGTGGCGGAGCCTGGACGATGCACATGAACGGCGGCGCAGGCACCTTCACAACGGAGACCACCTTCATCGCGAGCCAGAACCCCGCGTGCGCCCTGCTGTTCGACTTCGACGGCGATCAGGACCTCGACATCGCCTTGCTCGACGAGATCGCAGACGAGGTGCTCCTGTGGGAGAACACCTGCCTCGCGACGAGCTTCTGCCAGGCGACGCCCAACTCGACCGGGCTCCCCGCGGTCGTCTCCTTCACGGGGAGCTGCTCCGTCGCGGAGAACGACCTCAGCCTCCACGTGGGCCCGATGCCCGACGCCTTCGGGTTCTTCTTCTACGGCCAGTCGACCCAGCCCGGAACCCCCGTGGGCAACGGCCTCCTCTGCCTCGGCTCACAGCTCTTCCGAAGCCCCCCGGCTCAGGCCACGGGAGGCCTCCTCTCGACGCCCTTCGACCTCGCGAGCCCGCCGGTTCCCGCCGCGGCGATCCTCTCGGGCAGCACCTGGAACTTCCAGCTCGTGTTCCGCGACCTCCTCGGCGGTGGCGCGGGCTTCAACTTCTCCGACGGTCTCGCGCTGACCTTCATCTAGCGAACGCG
>CBFHHK010000293.1:0-4391 GCA_965655435.1 Planctomycetota bacterium
GGGCCGGCTGGGGTGGGGCTGCCAATAACAAGGGCCCGCGCCGTCGGGAACGGCGCGGGCCCTGCTTGGAAGCTCGCCGGACTCCTGGGCCCCTCGGGGCCGGGAGCTGGGTCCAGCCCTAGTCGCGTCGGTCGAAGCGCCGACGCATTTCGTTCATCTCTCGACGCATCGCGCGGACCTCCTCCCGGAGCTCCTGGAGGGCCCGCATGGCCTCCGTAGGCATGCCGCGCTCGCGCGGCTCCATCGCGCGCGCTCCGCCGCGGGAAATGGAGAACCCCGAGGCTTCGTCGAACTCGATGAACTCCGAGCCGTCGAGCTCGATGACATCGTTGCCGCCGACGTGGATGACTCGTCGCTCCACGTGGCGCTCATGGTGCTCGCCTTCCTCGCCGTGGTCCCCCTCGCTCTCGATCTCCACCTCCATGTGGATCTCGCGGCCCCCCAGATCGTGGTCGCCGAAGCCGAACTCCGAGAGGAGGTCCCCGAGGTCGAGTTCCATCTCGTCCTCGCCTTCCATCTCCATCCGGATGTGCACCTCGCCATGGCCACCGGGGAACTCGAACCGGCGCACCTCGTGATGCCCGTCGTGGTCCCCATGGTCCCCATGGTCGTCGTGATGGCGTTCGTGGCGTTCCTCGCCCTCCATGAGGTCCTCCACGAGCCGCTCGATGAGCTCCGAGTGTTCCCCGTCGATGAGGATTTGCCGCCCGCCGCCTTCATCGCCGAGGCCCATGACGATCACCCGTCGCTCACGATGCTCCTCGCCGTGGTGGTCTTCGTGATGGTCCTCGTGGTGCTCGTCGAGCTCCTCCATCTCGCGCTCGATCCGGCCGAGCTGCTCGTGGAGCTCCTCGATCATCCGCTCGATATCGCGCGCCTCCGCGTGAAGCTCCTCTCGGCGACGGTCGTCGTCTTGGAGGAGGGTGATGGGTTGAGGGATGGGCGGAACGGGCGCCGCGCTTGCGATAAGGGCCGTGATGAGCGAGAGCATGGGATCAGGGGTTGGGATACGAGAGGGCGCGTGGCTGGACTCGGACGTCCGGCCCCGCAGGCGGGTACCTGCGTTTGTCGGTTGGTTTCAGGATTTTCTTCCGCGAAATCACGGGTTGAGGGGTGCGCGGATCGTTCAACAGACCGTGCCACAGGTTTGGAATCTTGGGCGTACCGGGGTCATGGCCGCTCGGTGGTCGCGCCAGTGGATTCCAGAAGGGGGACGTAACCCACCTGCGACACGCCGCGTAGTGTCCGGGGTATCACCTGGGCCCGAGCACGCCGTGCTCCTCGACCCCCGTCGGGATTCCGGTCTCGGACCTTTTGTCGCTGCAGGGTTATCCTGTCCCGCCGTACCCCAACTTGCCTGGAGGGCGGCTGGCCCGATCCGTTTCCTCTGCCCCTGGAATCCGACCGAGCGTCGGGCTTCACCAACGGTTCCTTCCCATGACGACGATCGAGCGCCCGCCTGCCCCCCAGTTTGACGATACGGCCCGCTTCCTCACCGACATCAAGGAGCGCGTCGGCAGGGTCGTTGTCGGGCAGGACGTGGTCGTGGAGCGGATCCTCATCGCGCTCCTGACCGGCGGGCACCTCCTCTTGGAGGGCGTCCCTGGCCTCGCCAAGACCCTCCTGGTGGCGGCGGTCTCCAAGACCGTGGACCTCGACTTCGCGCGGATCCAGTTCACGATCGACCTGCTCCCCTCGGACATCCTCGGGTCCGAGATCCTCGACCAGCGGGACCAGACGTTCAAAACGCACAAGGGGCCGATCTTCACCAACCTGCTCCTCGCCGACGAGATCAACCGCGCCGCGCCCAAGGTGCAGAGCGCGCTCCTCGAGGCCATGCAGGAGCGACGGATCACCATCGGCAACCAGAACTACGGCCTCCCGGTTCCGTTTCTCGTGATCGCGACCCAGAACCCCGTGGAGCAGGCGGGGACCTTCGAGTTGCCCGAGGCGCAGCTGGACCGCTTCATGCTCTTGCACCGCCTCCAATACCTGAACAACGAGGACGAGAAGGAGGTCCTGCGCCGCAACGCGAAGCTCGGCATCCAGCGGGACGAGAGCGGCGGCGCCACGGTCAAGACCGAGTTCGACATGGTGGATCAGGGCAGCGTGGGCGGCCGTGAGGAGCTGGCTCGCGCCATGGAGGATGTCTCGAAGGTTCACGTCTCCGAGGCCTTCATCGAGCACGTGATGGAGATCGTCGACCGCACCCGCAAGCACCCCGAGCTCGAGCTCGGTGCGTCCCCCCGGGCGGGCATCGCGCTCGTCAAGGCCTCGCGGGCCCGGGCGCTCATCCACGGCCGCGACTACGTGATCCCCGAGGACCTCTTCGCCCTCGCCGAGGACGTCATCCTGCACCGCATTCGCGCCACCTACGAGGCGCTGGCGGAGGGCCGGGATACGTCGGTCATCCTCCAGGAGATGCTGGGCGAGCTGGGCGCTGCCTGAGGCCATGGAGCGTACCGGAGCCCCCCGGCGCGCCGCGCCGGAGCACACGCTGCCCGCGGTCGACCCGCTCGACACGCGGCGCTATCAGGTTGCCATCCGGCGCCTCGCGGACACCCTGAGCCACGGCACGGACCGCTCGCGGTTCCTGGGCTCGGGCCTCGAGTACGTGCAGTCTCGCCCGTATGTCCCGGGCGACCCGGTGCGGGCGATTGACTGGCGCGTGACGGCGCGTACGGGCGAGGTGCACATCAAGGAATACGAGGCCCCCAAGCGGATGCCAGCGTGGATCCTGTTCGACACCTCGGGGTCCATGACCCTCTCCTCGACGCGCCTCAGCAAGTACCAGGTCGCCGCGCAGATCGCGGGCGGGCTGGCCTTCGCCTGCCTCGATCGGGTGAGCCCGGTGGGCCTCCTGGGGACCGGCGAGCGCGACCTGCGGGTCCAGCCGAGCCTCGCCAAGGACGAGGTCATGCAGTGGCTCGTGAAGCTCCGGACGTACAGCGAGGGTGAGCGGACGACGCTCGCCCGGCGGGTCACGGAGCTCAACGCGCGGCTCAGCAATCGGGCGCTGGTCTTCGTGCTGAGTGACCTGCACGAGCCCGAGGCCATGGACGCCCTGAAGCTCATGGCCCAGGTGCACGACGTGGTCGTGCTCCAGCTCCAGGACCCGGCGGAGGTGGAGCTGCGCGGCGCGGGCTTCCTGCGCGCAGAGGAGGCGGAGACCGGCGCGGGCTTCGTGACCCACGGGCGGCGCCAGCGCCTCGACCCCGAGGCGGCTCGCCAGGAGCTCCGCCGCGGGGGGATCGACCACCTCTTGATCCGCACCGACGAGCCCTACGCTCAGCCGCTCAGGCTGTTTCTCAAGGACCGCGCCGTGCTCGCGGGAGGCCGATGATGATCGTCACCACCGCACTCCTCGGCGCCCTGCTGGCGCCTTCTCCTGCCCTGTCGGGGCCTCGAATGGAGGCGCTCGTCCCGGCGGCGGTCATGGCCGCGGCCCAGGCCGAGCCCATCGCGCGGACCTCCGTGGGCATGCGGGTGAGGATCGAGGAGCAGCCGATCCCCGGGCCACGCTTGCAGGCGAAGCCCGTCGCCGATCCGGGGCGCGCGGACGCCATCGTGCGGGTCCTCAACGTCTTCCCGCATGGTTCGGGATGGCGCTACAACCTCGAGGTGACGCCCCTGGTCGAGGGCACCTTGGACCTCGGGACGCTCCTGGAGCCGGCCGAGGCGGGCGCCACCTGGGACGCGCCGACCCTCGAGATCGAGGTCGAGGCGCTGCTCCCCGCGGGCGTGGTCGAGCCCAATGATCTCGACGTCCCTGCCCCGGATGAGGTGGGGGGCTATGGCGCCGGGATGACCCTCCTGGGGATCCTCTGGGCCGTGGGCCTCGTGGCGCTCGTGACCGTCGGACGCCGCCGTGGGGACAGGGCGGAGAACGCCGGCCCCGAGGCGCCCCTGACCCTCGCGGATCGCCTCGCGCCCCTGGTGGAGCGGGCCCGATCGGGTGAGCTCGAGACCGCCCAGCAGGCGGAGCTCGAACGGCTCCTGCTGGCCCACTGGCGTGACCGACGCAACTTGAGCGCCACCCCGGCGGCCGAGGCGGTGGCGTCGCTCCGTGCTGACGAGGAGGCCGGACCCCTCCTGCTCCAGCTCGAGCGCTGGCTGCACCGCCCTGGATCGGAGGCCGACGCCGTCGACCTCGGGGCGCTCCTCGCGCCGTACCGTGGGACGCCCGATCCCGGAGGGCAGCGGGGATGAGTCTGAGCTTCGGTCATCCCTGGGCCCTCGCCCTGCTCGCGGTCCCGCTGCTGCTGCTGAGCCTCGTCTGGTCCGGCAGGGGGGGGCGTCTCGCGGTGCCCTTTGACGGGACGGCGCGTGCCGACCGGCGGTCGCGTGGGCTCGGGCTCTCTGTCCTGCTGCGGCTCGCGGAGTCCGTGTCC
>CBFHHK010000294.1:0-4382 GCA_965655435.1 Planctomycetota bacterium
CGTGAGGGTGGAGCCCTGGCGGAGGCGCGCGCAGCGTTCGAGCGGGCGGTCGAACTGGACCCCGGCTACAGCCGGCCGCGGACCAACCTCGGGACGCTCTCGCTGGCGGAGGGGGACCTCCTCGAGGCCGAGCTACAGCTGCGCGCGGCGGTGGCAGCGGGCCCCAACAACCCGGTGGCCCGGGCGAACCTCGGCAACGTGCTCCTGCGCGCGGAAGCCTTCGGCGAGGCGGCGGAGCAGTACCGGCGAGCCGCGGCCCTCGCTCCCGGGCGGGCGGCCTACCACCGCGGGCTGGGGCGAGCGCTCCGCCTCGGCGGGGACGTCGCTGGAGCCCGCGCGGCGCTTCGGCAGGCCCTCGACCTCGACCCCGCGGACCTCCGGGCGCGCGCAGAACTGGAGCGCCTCGGCCCTCAGCGGTGAACAGAGCCGTGAGAGAAGCGATAGGTGAACAGCGAACGCCACCGCTGAATCGCGAGGGGCGCTCCTTGTCGGGCCTCTGCCCGCGGCCTATACCCTCCAGTGTGAGCCGCCCCCACTGGACACCGATCACTCGCCTTGGCGCGCTGACCCTGACGCTCGTCGGGGGCCTCGCCTCCTCGGGCTGTGATAACGCCTCGGCGTACGAGCAGCTCTCCGGTGCTCAGATCTACGAGCGGCTCTGCACCCAGTGCCACGGGCCCGAGGGTCGCGCGCTCCACGGCCGTGGCGGGAGCTACCTCGGCAAGCGGAAGTACTGGAGCCGCGCCACCCTCCTGGAGTACCTCGAGGATCCTCAGGCGTACAAGCACAAGGCGCCCCACCTCTCGTCCGCGAAGTACATGCCGCCGTTGACTCCGTACGTTCAGGGCGAGGCCCGCGGGCGCCTGGTCGATCACGTACTCGGCCTCATGGACGCGCTGGACCCAGGCAAGCGCTGATCGCCGGCGGCGAGTGCCCGTTCGCCGGAGGCTCGACCGCTGGGCCCCTCGCTGAGGGAGGGTTGGCCTACCGAAGATCCGCCGCGGAAGACGTCGCGACTGAACGCTCCGTCCCTTCAGGCTCCGCCGATGGGTGGACCGTCGCGAGGCGGGTGGTCGCGAACGGGTCGTCACCGAGCGAGCCGGACCCCGGCTTGACCGCACGGGCCGGCTCTCCTCGGAACCGGGATCCCGCCCCACACCTCCACTTCGCCCGGTGTCGCGGGATCAGGGTCGCGGGATCAGGGTCGCGAGGTCCACTGCTCACCCTCCAGCCCGCAGGATCCTCCGCACCGGTCGCCGTGGCCGGCTCCATCGTGGCGGCTCGACGCCGCCGGGGAGAGCCCGGCGCCTTGCTCCGCTGCGCCCAGCCGCGAGCAGCGCGCTGGAGCCCCCAGGCTCCCGGGGCAGGAACCCGCGGTGCGTGGAGAGCCGCGAGGAGGGCTCTCAGCCTCCGACCGCCCTGGCGATGGACGCCCGGAAGCCGATGACACCGGCTCCCGGGCCCGGTCTCAGCCGCGAGCCTGCTCGTCGACGTAGGCGAGCTTGACGAAGGGTCCGTTGAGGAAGGTCTCCGTGGGCACCTCGGACTGGAGCAGCGGCCCCTTGTGGCCCCCCTCGAGCACGATGCGGAGCACCTCAGCGATGCCGGCCGCCGTGGTCGACTGGATGGCTCGCAGACGTCGGCCGCCGACCTCGATGCTGGGGCAGAAGAGCGCCGCGCGCTCGGCCCGCAGGGCACCGTCCTTATCCCGCCCCTCGACCGAGGCGTAGACCACGACGAGGTCGTCTTCGACGTGCGGAATGGCGGCCTCCATGGCCTCCTGCAGGCGCGCCGGGCGGTCGTCTCCCGCGGGGATCCCCGCGAGGACGCCCTCGACCCACTCGTAGTGGCCGGGGTGCCGGAGCGTCTTGTAATCCAGGTCCCTCACCTTGCCCGCGAGGGCCTCGGGGAGGTCCGCGGCGCCGCCAGAGGTGAGCGCCTCCTCGAAGGGATAGCCGTGCAGCAGGACCGTCTTGCACTCGGTCAGCGACGGCAGCTCCACCGTCTTGAAGTCGCGCACCGCGATGGCGTCCTTGACGTACTCGGTCGCGACCCCGACGGGGCTCCACGTCCAGCCGTAGAAGTGCGGCTCGGTGGCGTGGCGGGTGATGGCGCCCACGCGCATCTCGAGCTTGTCCACGGTGTCCACGCCCCAGGCCGCGGTGGCCCGCTGGAAGAGGTCATTGCCGAGGATGTTGATGTAGCCCGGCGCGAGGCCGCACTGCAGGGCGAAGCAGGTGTCCGCGCCCTCGGCGATGCCGAGCACCTCGTTCGTCTCCGCCACGTACTCGGTGAGGTTGAGGTAGTGGCACCCGTGCTCCTTCGCCAGCCTGGCCATGCGCGGTGCCTGGGCGCCGGGCAGGCAGTCCAGGATCGCTGACGCACCGTCGAGGATCCCACCCAGCTCATCGCTGCTCCCGCTCGCGGGCATGGCGATCCCGCGGGCCGCCGGGGCGTCCGTGGGGACGTCCACGTTGGCGAAGGCGCAGGCGTCGTCCGCAGCGGCCTGGGAGAGATCGCCGAGGACGACCTCGGCCGCCATGCCAGCGTCGTTACGGAGGAGCAGGGCGAGGGCACGGCCGATGCCGCCAGAACCGGCGATGAAGATGGTCGGACGGTTGGACATGGGAGTTTCGATGGGGGTCGGAGATCCGGAATGCGGGCGGGGAGGATAGCCGATGCCCGTCTCCCCAGAGACCAGGCGGCGGCTGAATCTGCCACGACGGCCCCCCCCCTCGCCAACGGTGCGACGCTGCGACACCCGGAGGGGTCGTTCAGGGTGCACCGTGCCTCAGGCGGATACGCGCGCGGTGCAGCGCCGCGCCACCGATGGGCGCCTCCAGCTCACGCCGGGTCCCAGACGAACTCGACCGGCATCTCGACCGAGCGACCCAGGGTCGCGTGCACGGGACATCCCAGCGCGGCCTTCTCCAGCGCCGCACGGGCCTGCGCGTCGAAGCGGCCGGGGATCTCGATGGTCACCTCGATGCGCGCGATCCGCCGCACCGGGTCTGCGGCCATGACTTTCGAGGCCGAGGCCGTGGCGCGGGTCAGGTCCCACCCGTGCCGCTCGGCCACGATGCCCATGATGGTGAGCATGCATGAGGCCAGCCCCGTGGCCACGAGGTCCGTGGGAGAGAAGGACTCGCCCTTGCCCTGGTTGTCCACCGGCGCGTCCGTCACCAGGGTCGTCCCCGACTGAAGGTGGCTCGCCTCGGTCCGAAGCTCACCGCGATAGCTGCTCTTGATCGTCGTCATGGGATTGGCGCTCAGCGCGCGTCGTGGAGGATCTCTCCGTTCACCACGGTCATGAGGACCGTGGCCTCCAGCGCCCTTCGTCCGTCGCCCTGGCCCAACTGGGTCAGGTCCACATCGAGCACCGTGAGGTCGCCACCATAGCCCCTGGCGAGGAGCCCGCGGCGATCCTCCTGGGTCGCCGCGAACGCCGCCCCCGAGGTCATCCCGCCCAGGACCTCGTTCGCCGTCAGGCTCTGCCCAGGGACGAACCCGGAGGCGGCCGGGGTCGCCTTCGATCGGCGGCTGACGCCGGCAAAGAAGGTCTGGCGCGGATCCGTGGAGCCGGCCGGATCACCGCTCCCCAGCGCGAGGGGCTGGGAGGACGCGATGAGCTGGCTCCGCCAGGCCTGGAGCCCGAGCGCACGGTCCACCCCGAGGCGCTCGACCGCCCACACGGCCTGCCGCGCGAGGCGGCCGGGCTGCACCGACGGCACGATCGCGAGGGATCCGAAGCGTGAGCGCTCCGTCGAGGTGCTCAGGTCAAGGCCCTCCAGGCGAGGGCGCAGCCCGATGAAGCCGGGGACGTCTGACCGGGCGCGGTCATAGATGTCGAGCGCGAGCCCGAGGGCACGATCCCCAGCGCACTGGATCGCGGGCTGCCGCCCAAGCCTGGCCGCGTCGGTCACCAGGTCACTCGCCCTGGCGACCCCGACCGAGAGGCTCCCCTTCCCCCCCGGGGCATCCAGGTAGGACTCGTCCAGCGCCGCACCACTGACGGCGAGGGACCCGTCGAGGCGGAGCGATACGCCGACCATCTCGAACCGATCCGCGCCGGTGGGGTCGCGCTCCCAGCTCCGCCACTCCTCCGGGGAAGCCTCCGCCTCGGCGTCGAGGAACCCGACCACACGGATCTTGAGTCGCCCGTCACCGCGCAGCCGCGCGAGGGCGCGGGCACCGTCGACGTCCACTCCCATGACGTGAACGCAGGTCACGCCCGCCCGGAGGAGCGCCTCCTGGGCGCGGAGGATCCGCCGGACACGATCCTCTTCAGTGGGTGCGGGGAGCTCCGCGAGGACCGCGGCCGCCTCTTCGCCCTGGAGCCATCCGCCCGTGGCGGCGGCCGGCTCCGTGGACCCCCGTCCGCT
>CBFHHK010000295.1:0-4321 GCA_965655435.1 Planctomycetota bacterium
GGAGCGACTCCTGCCCAGCCAGGGCGACGGGCCAGAGCCGCCCTGTTCAGGGGCTCGCTCGTTCAGGGGCTCGCTCAAGCCCCTCTCGGAGCTTGAATGGCGGAGGCGGAGGGATTCGAACCCCCGGTACCTTGCGGCACGTCGGTTTTCAAAACCGGTGCATTCAGCCGCTCTGCCACGCCTCCGCACGGCGAACGCCGCGGGGGAAGTGTAGCGAGGTCAGCGCGGAGAGAGCGCGTGGAGCTGGAGCTTCGGTCCAGGTCGGCGTACGGACCAGAGGTCGCGGAGGGGGAAGGGCATGGCTGTGGGCAGGTGGGCGTCCACGGCGTCGCCGCCCTCGAGGGGGGGCGCCGGGCCCCCTGCCAAGCTCCTCGGCTCGTCCCATGCGGGGTGGAGCTGCCACGTGGCGCCGGAGGGCAGGTCGAGCGGGGCGAGCTTGGGGACCGGCGGGCTGCCGGGCGGGGAACCCTCCAAGGGGCGTGAGGGGGTGGGGTCGATCAGCGGGGGCGGGGCCCCGTCGCCGGGCGTCCGGTCCACGAGGAGCAGGTGGGTGACGCCGAGGCTGGCCAGGACCTCCGCTGTGGTGGCGCCATGTGCCGCGGTGAGGCCCTCTCGAATCCAGGTCCCCCCGTGGCGAAGGTCGTACTCGAAGACGTCCTCGAGGCGGATTGCGTTCACGCCCGGAGCCTGGGGGGCGCCGGCCTCGAGCATCATCCGGCGGTGCTCCTCCCGCCCGTAGAGCGCGCTGCCGGTCGCCTCGCGCAGGGACGCGGTGACGTCGAGGGCGGGGAGGGTCTGGGGGACCACCGGGCCGTACACGTCGATGGCGACGCGGCTGTCCGCTGGCAGGTCCATGAGCATCGCGGCGGCGAGAATGCGGGTGTCGTCCTGCCGGAGGAGCCAGTCGAAGCGCGCGGCCTGCACTAGGGGCAGGGCGAGCGCGAGGCCCGTGGCGATCGCGCCCAGCGGGTGGCGGACCAGGCGCTCGAAGAGGAGCCCTGCGGGGAGCGACATGAGCACGGCCATGGGGAGCAGGTAACGGATGTGCTCGTTCTGGTTGGTCATGAAGAACGCGCCCCACCCGAGCACGAAGACCATGGCCGGCAGGAGGGCCCGGCGGCGCAGGGCCAGGACCAGGCCGGCGAGGCCCGCGATGAGGAGCACCGGGTCGTATCCGATGAAGGACCGGACCAGCCCCACGAAGGTGGCGCCGCGGAGCCCGAGGACCACCTGCTGCGCGCCAAAGGTGATCTGGGTCTGGTCGTCCCGGACGAGGTCCTGAGCGGCGACGTCGGCCTCAAGGCCGTAGCGGAGGAGGTAGGGGTGTCCGACCAGGAGGGAGACCCCCCAGAAGAGAGCCACCGCCAGGACGCCCCTGAGGAGCTTGCGCTTGATCAGGTCGCCGCGCGTGAGCTCGGCGCCGCTCGCGGCTTCGTTTCCTGGACCGCTTCCTGGGCCGGTCCCCTGGCCGGGATCCGGGGCGAGTAGCCAGGCGAGCCCGACGATGCCCAGCGCCAGGCCGCCCGCCTGGTGCATGGAGAACGCGGCGGCAGCGGCCACGGAGGTCCACAGGAGCGAGCGTCTGGAGCCGGAGCTCACGTGGACGGCTGCGCCCCAGGCCGTCGCGGCGATGGCCGCCGCCATGGGGGCCCAGGGGCGCTCCTGGACGGAGAGCTGGAGGTGGAGCAGGGACGTCGCGCACAGCGCGGCCGCGATCCAGGCGCCAGCGCGCATGCCCGCCGCGCGCGCCGCCATCAGGATGAAGAGGGGCGCGGTGGCCGCGATCAGGGCCAGGAGGATGCGCGCGAGCAGGTGCGCGTGCCAGGGGACCTCCTTGAGGAGGCGACCGTACTCGTCACCGCCGCTCCAGGCTCCCTGGATCGAGCCCCAGAGGAAGTCGGCGGCGTAGACCGGCAGCAGGAGGTAGGGCAGCAGGTAGGGGTAGGAGGAGTAGGCGTTGGCCGGCGGGACGAGGTCGCGGTCGCCGAGCATGTGCAGGGCGTTGCGCACCACGTGGGTGTCCGGCACGAACTCAGGCGTCGGCGCGCCGTGTCCGATGGGCCAGAGGCGGAGCAGGCAGGACAGGGCGCCGATCAGGATCACGCCCAGCAGCAGTGGACTCCGCCAAGGTCTTCCTTGAGCTCCGGTTCCTTGGCCTCCGGTTCCTTGGCCTCCGTTTCTTTGGCCTCTGGGGGCGGTGCTCACAGCTCGTCGGGGTCTTCGTCCGGTTCTCCGTCCGGCTCCCCTTCGGACTCCTCGTTGGGGAGGGTGAGGTCCGAGGCGTCGAGGTCGACCTCCAATGACTCGTCGTCTGGCAGGACGTCCTGGGACTTGTCCGTTCGAACCTGCTCCATGACCGACTCCGCGATGCGGATGCGAGCGCCCGCGCGCAGGGCCAGAGCGAGGGCGTCGCTTGGCCTGGCATCCACGAGGACCTCGTCCAGGCCGCCTGAATCCGGGCCCCCGGGACCGGAACCGTTGGGCGGTGTCAGGCGCAGCTGGGCGTAGAAGGTGTTGGCCCGCAGATCGACGATGTCGACGCCGAGGAGCTGGCTGCCCAGCGCGTGGATCGCGCTCAGGGCCAGCTGGTGGGTCATCGGCCGCTCGGACGGGATGTCATTGACCACGCGGTGGATCTCGGTGGCCTCGCCGCTCCCGATCACGATGGGGAAGCCCCGCGGCTCCTCGGAACCGTTGTCCTCCTCCAGGAAGATCCACTGCTGGCTCGAGGTCTCGCGAACCACGACGCGCACGAGCCGGAGCGGAACCAGGGAGTGTGTCTCGGAGGATGACATTTGGGGTGCCCTGCAGAGAGGCAGCGAGGAAATCCGGCTCAGTGACCCGGAACGGAGGCTGCGACGAGGCACCTCCACTCCCCTAAGATAGGTGTCGGTCATGACGAGCCCAAACGCTGAACTCCGGTCCGTGTCTCGATATCCCGACGCCCCCGTTCTCGCGAGCGTCTGGCGCGGGGGCGAGGTGGAATCGGTTCACCGGGGCAGCTGGTGCCTGATGGATGGTGCGGGGCGCGTGCTGGACGGTGTCGGGGCCTGGGACCACGCGTTCTTCGCGCGCAGCTCGACCAAGGCGCTGCAGGCCATTCCGATGTTCGAGACGGGCGCGGCCAGCCGCTTCAAGCTCTCCGACATGGAGATCGCGCTCGCGGTGTCCTCGCACAACGCCGAGCCGTGTCACGTGACCACCGCCCGTGGGCTCCTCGACCGGATCGGGTTCGGGGAAGACCAGCTGGGGTGCGGGCCCCAGCCCCCGGGGGACCCCGAGGCGCGGGCGGTCCTCATCTCCAACAACGTCGCCCCTGGCCGGGTCCACAACAACTGCTCGGGCAAGCACGCCGGCTTCCTCGCGCTCACAAAGCACCTCGACGCCGAGGTCGCCACCTACCTGGACTTCGAGTCTGCCTCCCAATCCCTGATCCGTGAGGCCGTCGCGGACTTCACGGGGCTCGCGCCCGGGGAGCTGGGGCGAGCGATCGACGGGTGCAGCGCGCCGACCTTCCGCATGCCGCTCTCCGCCCTCGGCACCGCCTTCGCGCGATTCACGAGCCCGGAGGGCCTCGGCGTCGAGCGGCGCCGCGCCTGCGAGCGGATCATGAGCTCGGTGGAGCGCTACCCCGTGCTCCTCGCGGGGCGCTCGCGGCGGCTCGATACGGCCCTCGTTGAGGTCACGGGCGGGCGGCTCTTCCCGAAGATCGGCGCCGAGGCGGTCTACGTCGTCGGCGTCCACGGCAAGGATCGGGCCCTCGCGGTCAAGGTCGACGACGGCGGTCTGCGTGGGTTGCACGCCGTCGTGGTCGAGCTGCTGCGCCGCTTCGGGTTCCTCGATAGCGCCGAAGCGCGGGCTCTCGAGGCCTACCGACAGAACACCCTGCGCAACTGGGACGGCGTCGAGATCGGCCGGCTCGAGGTCCACTGAGGCAGCCCTCGATGCTCACGCTCGTCGCCCTGGCGGTGGGCGCGCTCGCCTCGGCGGCCCCCTCGGTCTCCCTGGGGGCACCCTCAGCTCCCCCGGCGGCGGCGCTCTTGGCGCTCCTGGGACCCACGGCCCTCCGCGCACAGGAGGACGCAGAGCCTCGGGCGGTGGAGAGAGAGATCGCCCTGCGCTCGGCCTCCCCTGAGCTGGGGCGGCTCGCGGTGGCGGCGATGACGAGGGAGGAGGCCGTGACGGGAGCGGAGGTGAGGGCGCTGCTTCAAGACGCGCTCGAGCCGGGCGCGCCCGCATGGGTGGGCGAGGTCACCGTGCTCGACGCGGCGGCGCGCGCGGGGCTGCTGCTCGCCGGCGATCCGACCGCCGCGCTGGACCG
>CBFHHK010000296.1:0-4290 GCA_965655435.1 Planctomycetota bacterium
TGCCGAAGAAGTCGCAGAGCAGGTCCGGCTGACCGTCCGTGGTGGCGCCGAGGGTGTCGAAGGCGTGGGGGCCGACGCCCAAAGCGGTCTGGGGCGTGGAGCAGGTGTCAGAGCCCTGCGCCGAGGCGATGCCGGCGACGAGAAGGGAGACGGGCAGAGCGTAGCGCATGGGGGGTGAGGGGCAATTGACCTGGGAGGGGACGGCATGCGGCGTGCCGCCGCGATCTCCTCGATCTTGCCGGGACGCCCGGGGCTCCGCTACTCGTCGGTGTCTGAATCAGCGCCCTGTCCCGGGGAGGGAGGGCCAGCCGCTGCGGTGATCGCTGCAAGCCGCTTCTCGAGCGTCCCTCGCACCGCATCGCGCATCTCGGGGGCGATCTCGGCGCCCTCGAAGAGCTCGAGCGCGCGGCGCAGGTGGGGCTCGGAAGCGGCGGAATCGCCGTTCTTGTAGAGGAGGTCGCCGAGCTCGAACCGAGCGCGGAAGTCGCCGGGGTCGGAGAGGACGGCGCTCCGGAACGCCTCGAGCGCCTCCTCGGGCTTGCCGGCGGCGAGGTACAGGCTGCCGCTCATGGTGAACGCCTTCACGAGGTTCTTGGCCCGCTCGGAGGGCTCCCAGCGCTCACGCCACTCCACGACCTGCTGGAGCCAGAACAGCGCCAGGACGCCTCGCCCCTGCTTGCTGAGGGTCATGGCCAGATTGAAGGCCGCGTCCGGTTCACCGCGCAGGAAGGGCTGGATCTGCTGCTGGAGGAGCAGCTGTTCCTCTCCGGTCCGCGGTGACAGCACATACGCCCGCACCATCGCGTCGACCACCGCCTGCTCCCAGGCGGCTGCGGTGGCGTCAGGGGCGTCGGCGCCCGGCTGCTGCTGGAGCATCAGCGCAGCGAAGGTGTAGTGGCTCTCGAAGTCCTCGGGCAGCTGTTCGCAGGCCCGGGCGAAGGCGTCCAGCGCGCCATCCACGTCCCCGAGCTTGACGGCGGCGAGCCCGCGCTCCTTCTGGGCCGCGCCGTTCTCGGGGTCGATCTCGAGGGCGCGGTCGAGCCACCCCATGGCCTCCATCGGCAGATCCCGCCGGGTGGCGAGCGCCGCGCGGAGGACCAGCGCCCGGACGTTCGTTCGCTGAGTGCTCGTGAGGACCACGTCGAGCTCGCGCTCGGCGAGGTCATAGCGCTTGCCCGCGAGGGCGACGCTTGCGAGCTCCAGGCGCAGGGCGTCGTCGTCGCCCTTCAGCTGCACGGCCCGTGAGAGCGTCGAGCGGGCGCCGTCGAGGTCGCCCTCCCGCATGAGAACTCGCGCCAGGATCAGCAGCGCCTCGGTGTTCGACGGCTGCTTGCGGACCACCTTGCTGATGGCCTCCTTCGCGGCCGCCACCTCGCCTCGGCGCTGGTGGAGCTGGGCGATGGTGAGCTCGAGCCGAGGCTCGTCGGGCCAGAGCTTGCGAGCCTCCAGCGCGATGGTGAGCGGGTACTGGTAGTCCCCTCGCCCGCCGTTCTCCTCGACGAAGGTGAGGACCGTGATCTGCCCGAGCGTCGCCTGCAGGCGGTCGTCGGCGGTCCACATCACGGTCGGGTCTTGGCGGCGCTCGGAGGCGGGCGACGAGATGATCAGCTGCTCGAGGCGCCCCACGCGCTCTGGCGCGGGGAGCGTGACGTCGTCGACGAAGGACCCGTCGCCGTAGACGGTCCCGCCCTTCAGGGAGCGCAGGAAGTAGAGGTAGGACTCCTGCAGGTCCTCGATGTCGAGCGTCCTCTGGTACTCCTCCAGGAAGGCTCGGCCAGCTCCCCAGAGGACGTAGGGGTTTTGGGGCGCGTCCTCGGCCCCGGCGACCCGGAAGCGGATCTCGTCCCCGAAGCGATCCTGATGGGTCCATGTGGTCGCCGCGAGCGCGGCCGGGAGGACCGCGCCGGCCGCGGCGAGGGGCAGCAGGGAACGAGCCCTGGCCAGGCCGACGGTCACGGCGAGGGCGGCTCCGAAGACGCCCAGGTAGAGGTAACGGTCGGACAGGGGGAAGAGCCCTGCTCTGGCGGGAGCGGCTACCACGGGGAGGACCACGAGCACGAGGAGCAGCAGGCCGGCCGTCCCCGGGCGCATGCCTCTCCGCCACAGGATAACGCCAGCGGCCGCGCTGCCGGCGATCCAGAGCGCGCCAGTGAGCGGGGCGAAGGAGCCCTCGGGGAGCACCGGGTGGACGGCGCGGAAGACCTGTGGATCTGCAGGCCACAGGGTGCTGTGGATGAACCCACCGAGGAGCTCGAGGCGGAAGCCGAGCGCCCGGCCAGCGGACATCTGGAAGTCGCCGTGCTCCCGGAAGATCCCCGCGTCGATGCCGTCGAATACCAGGGTTCGGGCCACGTACCAGGCGAGCAGCGGTGCGCCGAGCACCACCACCCTCACCGCGTCGACCCGCCGCCCGGCGGCGAGGTCCATCAGGAGGAACGCGGGCAGGAGCACCACCGCGGTCTCCTTGCACATGAGCGCGAGGAGCGTGAGGGCCGCGGCGGCGAGCGGGGGCCGGCCCGCGGCGGCTGCGATGTCGTAGCGCCACAGCGCGAGGAGGCCGAGGAGGCCCCACGCCGGGTCGTTGACCGCAGAGATCCAGGCCACCGATTCGACCTGGGCGGGGTGCAGCGCGAACAGCAACGCGGCGAGTGCGGCGGCCCACTCAGCGCGGACGGCGGAGCCGGTCACCCGACGGAGGAGCCGCGCCGCGAGCCGGAAGCAGGCCAGCGTGGCCAGCAGGTGGAGCGTGACCGAGACGAGGTGGAAGCCGAAGGGATCGCCGCCGGCGGCGGCGCGGCCGAAGGCGAGGGCCAGGGACGTCATGGGGCGCCAGAGGCCTCGCTGCGAGGCGGCGTCCGGTTCGTCAAAGCCCCAGTAGGGCTCCATCCAGTGGGCGAGCGCGGCGGGGACGGACTGCGTGGCGGGAGACTCGCCCACGAGGAGGACGTCGTCGTAGATGAAGTCTCCCCAGAGCGACGGGGAGAAGGCGCCGACCGTGATCAGCGTCAGCGCCAGCGCCAGGGCGAGGCTCAGCGCGGCGGACGCGCGGTTTGTGTCGGTTGTGGTGTCTGTCACGATGGGTTCCTCACGCTCAGCGTCCCTCTTCCTCGCGCTCGAGCCTTCGGCGCACGTCGGCGCGCAGGTCGGTCACGCGGAGGTTGCGCTCGATGCCGCTTCCGGGGCCGCCGCCCTGCACGATGACCTCGCCCTTGCGGCTGGTGAACCACTGGAAGAGCCCGCCCGTGCCGCTCACGAGGACGTCGCCGCTGAAGCCTGCCGCGATCTCCTTGACGTGCCTGTGAAACATGAGCACGCGGCGGCCGACCCGCGTCGCGTCCGCGGGTGGAGCCGTGGAGCTGTGGGCGCCGCGGGTCTCGCTGATGAATCCTCCGGAGAAGGTCACGAGGACGGTCTCCTCCGCCCCGGTTGCAAGATCTGTGCCGCTCACGCGGACGGTCGTGAAGAAGATCTCACCACCGTCCGGCGCCGCGAAGGCGCGCACCTCCTTCTCCACGACCTCCCCGAGGATGCCGCCGTCGCTTCCGTCGAGGAGCGCGCGGAGCGCGTCCGGTACGGGCCGCGCCATGGCCGCGCCGAGGCCGCAGAGCGCCAGGGCAGCGGCGGATCGGAGGAGGACGTTCACGGGCATCATCATCGCTGATCCCCTGTCCCTGGATCAGGGTTCAGCGTGGTCATTCCGCGCATTCCCTGTGCGAGCCCGAACAGCTCCGGGTGGTCGGGGTGCTCGGCGAACAGCCTCGCCGCGAGCTCACGGCCCCGCGGGTCCGCCGCGGCGACCAGCGCGTCGGCGCGGCGCAGGCCGACCTCGAGGTCCCCAGGTCGGGCCTCGGCCACGAGCGCCAGCGCGGCCGCGGCGTCTCCGGGCCGCCCGAGCTCCAGCAGGGTGGCGGCCAGCAGGAGCGCCGTCTCCCGGTCCCCGGTTCGAAGCCTCTCCTCGCCTTGATCTGCTCCGGGCTGGGCACCGGTGAGGGTCGCAGGCGCCCGGATCAGGACGGCGAGGCGCGCGAGGGCCGCCTCAGGATTCAGCTCCTCCAGGTCCGCGCGGACGAGGGCCAGCTCGAGGGCCGGCCAGGCCGGGTGGGCCTCGGCGATGGGGAGGGTGAAGCGCAGCAGCTCGGGGATCAGGCGTCGTTCGACGAGGACCCGGACCGCGCCCTCGATCAACCCGCGCTCGAATCGGGTGAGCGCCGGGTTCCCCACGGCGGCCTCACGCCACTCGTTCAGGGCAGCGTCCTCGAGCTCGATCCGCTCCACGGCGGACTCGAAGGG
>CBFHHK010000297.1:0-4274 GCA_965655435.1 Planctomycetota bacterium
GACACCCCGGCCGGTGGAGCCGAGCCGACCCGGAGCGCGCTCCGGGCTGCGCGAGGCCAGGACGACGGGGAGCCGTCCACGTCCCCGGAGCGCCTCGCACGCCTGCGGGTGACCGCCGCCGACGGAGGCGCACTGGTGCCAGGTGTCGAGCTCGAGCGGGTCTGGGACGAAGACGACCGCCGGATCAGAGACGTGGCGCTGACGGGCGGCTCCGACGGGATCCTCGAGCTCCGCTGGCGCGGGGGGGCCATCCTCGACATCGAGCTGGGAGCGCCGGGCTTTGAGCGGGTGACGGTGGTGGACGTGGCCGCCGATCCGGCTGTCGGGCCGGCTGTCGACCCGGCTGCCGGCCCCGCCGCCGACCCGGCCGCGGTGGTCGAGGTCGCGCTTCGGCGCGGCGTCACGTTGACCGTCTCCAGCGAGGGCTTTGAAGAGGGGACGGAGGGGCTCTTGCTGCTCTACCGCTCCCTCAATGCCGACGGGCGGACCACGCATCGTCAGCGGTGGGAGCTCCATGAGGCGCTGACCGTCGAGGTGTCGCCGGGGCCGCTGAGCGCGGTCCTGGTGGTCCCGGGGATGCTCCCCTCATCGCACCGCGGGCTCAACGTCGGGCCCGGGGAGCAGGTGTCCCTGGTGTTCACGGCAACCGAGGGCGAGCGAATGCGTGGCCGCGTGGTGGAGAAGTCCACGCGTCAGCCGCTGGCAGGGGTGAAGGTCCAGGCCCGGCCCGCGGTCGCCGGGGTGGAGCGGGGCAAGGCCGGGCGGCTGGCGTACCCGCCGGTGGTGACCGGGGACGACGGGCGCTTCGAGATCGAGGGGCTGCCGCTCGGCCCGCTGGACCTCTCCCTCGCGCCTGGGTTTGGTCCGCCCGTGATTCGCAGGCTCACGGTGACCGAGGGGGAGGCGGTCCGAACACGGGACCTCGCCATCGGCGGGGCGGCGGCGATCTCGGGGCGGGTGCGGTGCGGCGAGGGGGTTGACCCCGAGGGCCTCACGGTGCTGATCCTCGCGCCCGGCGAGCTCGGGCGTCTCAGCCCCGATCCGGCGAAGGGCGGCGCCGTCCTCGTGGACGGTGAGAGCCGCAGGCGCGGCGCGGTGGCGGAGGTGCTCGAGGACGGTTCCTTTCGCTGTGAGACGGCGCCCGCCGGCCGCCCCGTCGGCGTCCTCGCGCAGGCTGGCGCCGCCATGGGCTTCGTGAGGCTCGACGGCCCTCTCCTGCCGGGCGAGGAGCGCAAGGGCATCGAGCTCGAGCTCACGCGCCCCGACCTGGCGGTCTTGCGGGTCGTGAACGACCTCGACGAGCCGGTGTCGGCGGTGGAGATCTCGGCGCGCCTCGTGCTCACGGGCTCAGCCCTCCGTGGGGCCGGGGCCGAGGGTGGGGTCGGGGCGATGTGGTCCCGCGCTCAGCAGTACCAGGACGCCGCAGGACGCTTCGAGACCGGGTTCCCGGCGGACGCGATCCGACGCGTCCGCCTCTCCGCGGAGGGGCACCTCCCCTTGCACACGTCATGGCCCATGGTCGGCGGCGCGCCGGCCCCTGAGCCGACGCTGCAGATGGTGGCCTGTTCACCGCTCGAGCTCCTGGTCCTCGATGAGTACAGGTTCGCCGTGAAGGGCGCGCGAATCGAGGCCTGGCCCGATGACCTGTCCGCCAAGGATGCCGGGTCGCGCCGGCTCCTGCGGACAGCCCGGTGCGACGGGCGCGGTCGGGCCACGCTGGAGCTCGACCGGGCGGTGGGGGATTGGATCGTCAGGGCGCGGGCCTCGGGCCATCGGGACGGCGAGGAGATCCGGTGGAGCAAGGGGCGCGCGGGTGAGCTCCGCATGGTCCTCCAGCGGGAGCCGCGGCCCGCTCCTGCCTCGATCTCCGGTCGGCTCGTCCGGCTTGGTGATGGCTCTCCGATCCCCGGGCTCCGCTTCGGTGGGCTTCGCGGCGGCGTCGCAGTGCTGGACGGCGCGGACTTCGAATTGAAGGGGATCCGGCCGGGCCGCGTGCAGATCGTGGCTGAGGCCCCCGGGTATGAGCGGGTCCGACTTCCGGTGGACCAGCTCGAGCCTGGTCAGGCAGTGGAGATTTCCGAGCTCCACACCCAGACGACCGCGCGGGTCCGCGTCACGGTCAGCGATCGCGCCGGGAACTGGCCCCGCAAGGCGAAGGTCCGGCTCCTGCGAATCGGCGAGGACCGCGGTGGCCGACAGGATGTGCCCAAGAAGATCACCTTTCCCGCCGTGGGAGACGCTGAGGGCGGGTTCGAGCACGGGGGCGTCCCGCGCACCCGGTGGCTGCTGGCCGTGGATCACCCGCAGTACGCGCGCTTCCGAGAGATCGTCGCGGTCCGGTCTCGGCGGAGCGAGTTCGAGGTGACCCTGCAGCCCAAGAAGCCTCGCTGAGTCTGGTGCTGGCCCGCCTGGCCCGTGGCCCGGAGGGGAACCCCGGTCTCGAAGCCGCGCGCGGCCACGCCGCCAAGCCGCCCGGCTGGACACGGTGGTCTATTTTCGGGACGGGGGCGGCGGTGTTGGGGTATGTCCTAGAACGTCGATCGCATTGGATACGCCGGTTCCCGCCTAGCATGGAGTCCCGGGCGGCTGATGGGACACCACCGCGCCCCAGCTCCTCCCCCCCGGAGCCGTGCCCGACCCGCCTTCCGCCCCTACCGGACTTCCCACCGTGTTCAAACTCCTCTCCGCCGCTGCGCTGCTGACGACCCTCGTCGTCACCTCCGACGCTGCGGCTGCGCAGCAAAGAGGCGTGCCCGGGCAGTCGCTCCGGTCCCTCCTCAGCGCGACCCCGGCCCGCCCCTCCAGTGCCGGGGCGCGTCCGATCCAGATCGGCTTGGGGACCTCCGCCTTCATCGCCTCGGCGGGCCAGGCGTCGGAGGCCTTCCCGGGCCTGATCCCTGGCCGCGGGGGCCTCACGCTGATCATGTACGTCTTCGTGGAGGAGACGCAGGCGCTCGAGGCGTTCACCATCTACGTCCCGCCGACGCTGGCCGGGGACGAGCGCCCCCTCCTGGTGGCGTTCCACGGCTACGGCGTCTCCCACCTCGACATTGCGGCCAACACCTCCTTCGTGGCGGAGTGTCAGGCCCGGGATTGGATCCTGGTCGCGCCCTACTCGCGGAACCTTGCGCCCACGGCCCCCGCCACTTCCCAGAACGCCTTCGGGAGCGTTCAGAGCCAGGTGCACGTGCAGGCGGTGATCGACTACGTGATCGCCAACTTCTCGGTGGACCGCGACCGCCTGTACGGCGTCGGCTTCTCCATGGGGGGGGGCGCCGCGATGAGCTACGCGGCTCGCCACCGCGATCGAGACCGTGGAGCCTTCGCGGCGGTGGTGAACCACACGGGAACGGTGTCGCTGCACAACACGTACGTGAACGTTCCCCCCGAGACGCAGACGCTCCTCGAGGGGCTGTTCAACGGTCCACCCGGATCCCAGACGGGCTCCTTCGAGTTCGCCCGGGCGTCCTCGATCGAGGTCGACGCCTCCGGCGTTCTCGTCCCCGGCGGCCGGCACATGGCGACGAACCTCGCGGGCGTGCCGGTGAGGACCTACTACGCCTTGGACGATAGCGAGCAGTACCTGATCGACCAGAGCCTCGCTCTGCACGCATTCATGTCCGCGATCTCGGGCAGCCATGAGTTGATCGCGCTGCCGTCCGACTGCCCGCAGCCGCAGCAACAGGGCCACTGCTGGAACACCATCGACGAGACGGAGGTCTGCGATTGGTTCGCGCAGCACTCCTTCAACTCACCGGCAGCCGTCGGATACGTGCTGGCGGACCGCGACGCCCGTTGGGGCCACCTGGGGGTAGACCCCACCGCGGCGGGCGCCTTCGCGGCCCTCGAATACGCGGTGACGGTCGGGCAGAACTCGGTGCGGCTGCTCTCGACGGTCAACGTCGATCAGGTCGAGCTGGATCTGGCGGAGCTCGGGCTCGACGTGGGTGCAGACCTCTTCATCCGCCTCGGGAGCGCCGACGGAACCGGGGATCAGCTCCGGATGAACGGCCTCCTGGCTCAACCGCAGGCCGTTCTCCGGAACGGGCTGCCGGCGGTCCAGACCAACGGCTCCGGCTGGGGGGCCAGCAATAACTCGTGGAGCTACAATCCGGTGACGGGGACGCTGTTGATCAACGAGGTCGATGCGCTGCCCTCCATCTGGACGCTCGTCCCCTGACCGCCCCTGGCAGGCCCCCGCTCTGGCTCGCAATGGCGCCAGCGCCCCTGGGCCTGCTCCTGAAGACGGGCTCCCTCTTGAAGACGAGCTCCAG
>CBFHHK010000298.1:0-3485 GCA_965655435.1 Planctomycetota bacterium
CGCCCACGACGTGAACTACGACCTCGCGGGCCTGGGCGGCGATCCCGCCCAGGCCCCCGGCGCCTTGCGGGCGGCGATCCGCGGTCCAGCGCCCGAGCCCTGGAGCGCCGCTGACGAGGGGGCGCCCGCAGCGCGAGCCAGGGCCAACGTCGCCCAGGGCCTCCGCTACGCCGCGCTCCACCCGCTCTTCTTCCTCCGGAGCCGCGTCGTCGAGCTCGTGGATCTGATGAGCCCCCTGTCCTTCCCTGTCCGTAGCCTCCGGCTCGCGTCGCCAGGCCCGCCGCTCGGCGGCCCCGCCGCCCGCCTGGCCTTCGCCGTCTGCGCGGTCCTCATGGTGCCGGGGCTCCTCCTGCTGGCGCTCCACGGATGGTGGGCCATGCGGACGAGCCCCGCCCACCGCGCCCTCCTCCTGTGCGTCGTCGGCGTGGTCGTCCTCTCCGCCCTCGTCAACGGCATGAGCCGCTACCGACTCCCCGCGCTCCCGCTCCTGATCGGGTTCGCGGCCCTCGCGCTGGTCGGGACGCGGACAGATGACGGTGGGGCGCGCCGGCGAGCGGCCCTCCTGGTCGCCGCCGGGCTGCTCCTGCTGTGGGTTCCGTCCATCGAGGGGGTCCAACAGACGCTCTCTGCGCTGCGCTGAGCGCGGCTTCGTGTAGCTTGCGATCACCGATGAGGCCCAGCCCCAACATCGACCCCGCAGCGGCGCCCGCGGAGCTCCCTCCCACGGGGACTCCGACCGAGGACCCGGGCCAGGCCCGCTGGCTCCCGGGGGGCTGGCTCGCGCCGCTCCTGTGCGCGGCCGTGGTCCGGGGCCTGTGGCTCATGTCCGCCGCGGGCGGCGCTTTTCGCGGAGACGAGCCCGCCTATGTCGGGCTCGGGCGCGCCTGGTCCGAGCTCGGCGCCTACACGGGGCAGTGGCCTCCCCTGCACCCGGGGCTGATCGCCGCCTGCGTGTCGGTCTTTGGCGAAGCTGGAGAGACCGCCGCCCGCGTGGTCCTGACCCTCCTCTCGGTGTGGTCCTGCGGGTGGCTCATGGTCCTCGGCACCCGCGCCCACTCCGAGCGCGCGGGCCGGCTGGCAGGGTGGGTCGCCGCCCTCTACCTGCCTCTCATCCCCTTCGCCCACGTGCTCCTCAGCGAGGGGCTCGCCATCGCCCTCCTGCTCCCGGCCTGCGCGCTGCTGCTGGCGGTGGCCGCCGGGGAACTCCGTGGGCACCGCGGGACCGCCGCGCTCGTGGGCGCAGGCTTCGCGGTCGGCCTCGCCTGTCTCACCAAGGAGGCCTGCCTCTTCTGGCTCGGAGCCTTGAGCCTCTGGGGCTCCTGCTTCCTCGGCTGTGCTGATTCGATGGGGTTGCAGCGCTGGTCCACGGGCATCCGCCGGGCCGTCCTCTTCCTCGGCGCCGCCGCCATGACCATCGCGCCCTGGTCGGCCCGGGCCAGCGCGGACCAGGGGTCCCTGCAGCTCCTGGGGCGGACCGCCGGCCTGAACGCCTACATGGGGTGGAACCGCGACTACATCAACTTCGACCTGGTCGGGCTCGAGGTCCCCGAGGCCGGAGCGCCCGGAGCCGCCCTCCGCGCGAGCCTCCTCGAGCCTCCCGCTGATGTTCAGCAGTGGCCCTTCGAGTTCCTCCCGGACGTGGCCGAGCGGAACCGGGTCGCCGTCGCCACCGGGCGAGCGTTCATCGAGGCCCACCCAGGCTTCTTCCTGCGCTCGCGGGCGGTGAAGGTCGCGGACCTGCTGACGCCCCTCAACTACATGTCACGCTACCTGCGGATGCCCCCGCCCGACCCGGAGGCAACGGGCGTCAAGGCCACCGGCGGGTACTGCAGCGTGATGACCTCGAGGCCCTTCAGCGTCCCGCTGACCCTGATCTCCTTGGCGATGGTCGTGGCCCTCGCCTTGCTCGCTGCCTACGGCGCCATCCTGGTGCCGCTCTCCCCGGGAGCCGCGGGGCTCTTCGCCGCGGCCTGCGCCGCCACGGCGCCGCTGGCCCTGGTGGTCGCCATGTCACGCTTCCGGGCGCCGGGCGAGGCCATGCTGATCGTCCCCGCTGCCGTCGCGCTGGCCAGCCTCCGCCGGCCCCCCATGGGCGGGCGCTTCAGGCGCTCGCTCTTCGTCCTCGCCCTCGGCCTGCTCCTCTGGAGTTGGACCCTCGCCATCGCCCCGGTCCTCGCCTCCCTGGAGAAGCTCTGATGACCACCGAGAACGAGCTCAAGGGTCCGATCGAACCTGCCGGGCCGTCCAACGAGGGCGCGGTGCAGTGGCTGCTCGCCCTCGCGCTGGGCGCGACCGCCGCCGTCACGATCACCATGGGCCTGCGGGGCGCCCCCACCACGGATGAGCTGCTCGACCGCGCCCGGACCCCAGGCGCCCCGCGCGCCCAGGTCGAGGCCATGCACGCACTGATCCTGCGCGGCTACTGGGAGGAGCGCCCGCTCGAGGAGCTCACGAGCTACCTGGAGTCGAGCTCGACCGAGGTCGGCGACTTCGTCACGCGCATGCACGGCTCGCTCCTGCGGCCTCGCTGAGGCCCAACGCCTGCGATGCGCCCCGCCGTCGGGTGGGGTCCACGCTCCGCCCGAGCAGGCCGTCCGGCTGGCGCCGCCGTCGGGGTCAGCGGGGCCTCGAGCGCGAGCGTCCGTCGAGGGTCTCCCCCCGAGGTTCAGGATCAGCGCTCGAGCTGGCCGCCCGTCACGAGCGCCTCGAGCACCGCCCCCGCGGCGAGGCCGTACCCGTGCACGCTGGGGTGGCTCTGGTCCACCTCGCCGTAGGGCCTGACGTCGCTGTCCATGAAGGGCACGAGGAGATCCACGACGGCGACTCCCTTGGGCTCCGCGAACTCGGTCAGGTCGCGCTGGATACGAGCGATGACCGCGAGGTCAGCCTCGTACTCCGCGGCCGGCTTGTCCGCCCGCGCCGCCTTCAGGGCGTCCACCTGGCCCACCGACGGGAAGATGGCCAGAACGGGGGTCACCCCGTCCGCCTTGATGTCGTCGAGCAGCGCGCCGAGGTCCGCGAGGTTGCGCTCCACGTAGGGACGGGCCTCGGGGTGCCCGCTGTTGTGCTCCACCAGCGGCCGGTTCCGATCGTAGTAAGGCTTGATCTCCTGCGCGGCCACCTGGTCGAAGCCCTCGAACTCGAACTTGGGGTACTTCTTGCGCAGCTTCCGCACCCAGTAATCGAGGAGCGCCGTACCAGCCAGCGGGTGCTCGAGGGGCGCGAGGGTGCCGGTCACCCCGTAGCTCAGCGGGTCGAGGTCGTTCAGGTACCAGCCCAGGACGACCACGTCCGGGGCCATGGGCCGGACGAGCTTCTCGTAGAGGCGGTGCTCCTGCCAGGTGTTGTAGCCGGGCAACCCGACGTTCAGCACCTCTGCGGCCACCGGGCTCCGCCGCGGACCAGAGTCCCCCGGGTCATCGGTCGCGCGGGCCGCCAGGTGATCCTGGAGCGCGGCCTCGAGCTGAACCGGGTAGGTGTCTCCG
>CBFHHK010000298.1:3494-4235 GCA_965655435.1 Planctomycetota bacterium
TCCCCCGGGTCATCGGTCGCGCGGGCCGCCAGGTGATCCTGGAGCGCGGCCTCGAGCTGAACCGGGTAGGTGTCTCCGTCCTCGACGCCCCAGCCGAAGGTGAACGAATCGCCCAGACAAACCACGCGCAGGCCGCCGTCGCCATCGAGCTCGGGGTCCGGCAGTTGCCCGCGGAAGCCGAGGTCGTTGATCTCGGCCGAGTGCATGAAGACGCCGCCCGCGGCGAGAATCTGGCGGGTCTGGCCGGGGTGGAAGCGCGTGCCGACCTCTGGATCGAACCACACGGAGGGGATGGCCCCATAGCCCTGGGCGCGCAGCACCACCTCCGTTCCACCGAGCAGGGCGAGAGAGACCCCCGCGGAGAGGGCAAGTCGAGACAGGATCCGCTTCATCTCCTCGGAGTGTATCCCCACCAGCCCCCTCAGCCGGGGATACTGTTGAGGGTCTCCTTGAGGCCCCCCTCCCATGCGATTCCTACGAGAGAACTGGATCTGGATTGCCGTCCCTGTGGCGGTCTTCGTGGCCGCGGCCGTCTACCTCTACACGTCGGGCGGCGGGGCCTACTCCGGACCCGGCGGCTACGAGACCCACTGAGGGCGACGCGTCGCCGTTTCGTAACGGGACACCGGGCCAGCCTCTGCTGACGTGCTGATTCCAATGAGCCGCTCGTGGCTCTACAGGGGGCTCGACGGGGATCTCAACGGGGGCCTCAGCGCGAGGGCTCACCGTCGGCACGCGCTG
>CBFHHK010000299.1:0-4182 GCA_965655435.1 Planctomycetota bacterium
CACGGACCTCGTCTCCCCGCCAGGGGTCCGGGAGGGCTGGGTCCCTGAGGGCTGGGTCGCTGAAGGCTGGGTCCCGGGCTCCGTTCCCGTGTCGGTGTGGTCGTCTCTTCGCTCGCTCATCTTGGTCTGGGCAGGTACCCGAGGTCGGGCAGGTCAGTGGAACGAAGGATGCGCCGCGTAGGCGTAAACCCGAGTGACATATGCAGTATCCACTTATCCCCCGGCGGATACCAGAGCTGCGGCCGGGGGAGATCCTCCGACCGCCCCAGCGAGGAACAGCGACGCCCCGCTTTGGGGCGCGATGCCTTCCCACCAGGGGGGCGCATGGAACGGGCGACCGGCCGACGCCGGCCCCGCACACAAACTCCTGAATCTGTCCGGCCCTCGGCCTCCCCCACGCCGGAAAGGCCTCAGTGCACCCCGTACGCGAGCATGGCGTCCGCGACCTTGACGAAGCCCGCAATATTGGCGCCGCGCACGTAGTTGACGAAGCCGTCCTCCTCGAGCCCATAGCGGACGCACTTGTCATGGATGTCGCGCATGATCTGGTTGAGCTTCGCGTCGACCTCCTCGCGGGTCCACGAGATGCGGAGGGCGTTTTGGCTCTGCTCGAGGCCCGAGACCGCGACCCCGCCCGCGTTCGCGGCCTTGGCGGGCCCGAAGAGGACCCGGTGTTCCAGGAACAGGTGCGCCGCGTCGAGCTCCGTGGGCATGTTTGCGCCCTCGGCCACGGCGAGCAGGCCATTGCCGATCAGCGTCCTGGCGTCCTCTGCGCCCAGCTCGTTCTGGGTCGCGCAGGGGAAGGCCAGCTCGCACGGCACCCCCCAGGGCCTCTCCCCCGCATGAAACTGACAGCCGAAGTGCTCTGCGTACTCGTGGATCCGGCCTCGGCGGACCATCTTCAGGTCCTTGAGCCACGCCAGCTTCTCCGCGTCGATGCCCGCGGGGTCGTGGATGAACCCGCTCGAGTCCGACGCGGTCACGGACCTTGCCCCCAGCTCGTTCAGCTTCTCGATCGTGTGCAGGGCGACGTTCCCTGATCCGGAGACCACCGCCGTCTTGCCCTCGAAGCCCTCGCCCTTGCGGGCGAGCATCTCTCGCATGAAGTAGACGCACCCGTACCCTGTGGCTTCCGTACGGACGAGGCTGCCGCCGAAGGCGAGGCCCTTCCCGGTGATCGTCCCGGTGAAGCGGTTGGAGAGGCGCTTGTACATGCCGAACATGTAGCTGACCTCCCGTGCGCCGACGCCAATGTCACCCGCCGGGACGTCCGTGTCCTCTCCGATGTGGCGGTGCAACTCCACCATCAGCGACTGGCAGAAGCGCATGACCTCGCGGTCGCTCTTGCCCTTGGGGTTGAAGTTGGAGCCCCCCTTGGCGCCGCCCATGGGGAGCGTGGTGAGGCTGTTCTTGAAGGTCTGCTCGAAGCCCAGGAACTTCAGGACGGAGAGAGACACGTCCGGGTGGAAGCGCATCCCTCCCTTGTACGGTCCGATCGAGTTGTTGAACTGCACTCGCCAGGCGCGGTTCGTCCGCACGTTGCCCTCGTCATCCTCCCACCCGACACGGAAGATCACCACACGGTCTGGCTCTGTCATCCGCTCGAGGATGGAGGCCCTGGCGTACTCGGGGTGCTCGAGGATGAAGGGGATCAGAGTTTCCGCCACCTCCTGCACCGCCTGGTGAAATTCGGTCTCGCCGGGGTTTCGCCGCACGAGCCCCGCCATGAAGTGCTCGAGTTCGGCCTGGGCCGTTTGATCCGGATTGATTCCCATCGGGTCGTCTCCAGCGGTCGCTGGGTGGGTGGAGGCGCAGCTTCGCGCGGAGAAGGAGGTGACTTGGAGGCCGCGGGTGAGTCCGCGATGGCCGGCCATGCGCTGGCATGGCCGCAGCCGGCCACGGACCAACCCACCCGTTCCATCTCGGCATCGGGCCGAGGGGGCAACGGAAGCACCGTCGCAGGGTAAACCCGATAATCCCATCGCGGAGGTGGCGAGCTTCTTTACATTTCGCTTGCTGACCCCCGAGAGCCGCACCCGGAGCGCCTGCTCCTCTCTTCCCCTGCCCCACCAGCTGCCATGACTCGATTTGCGCCTATCCGGTGGATCGCGCTGAGCCTCGCCCTCGTGCTCGTCCCAGCCAACCTGACGGCCTGTTTCCAAAAGTCCGCGGTCGTCACTCCGCGCGCGACGCTCGCCGCGAACGTGGCCACGAGCGGCGCGGAGCCGCTCGCCTTCGAGGAGGACGTTCACGCCGACCTGGTCCGGGACAACATGTGGCCTAGCGCAAGAGAGTGCGCTAATTGCCACGCAAAGATCTACGACGAGTGGAGCTCGTCCGCCCACGCCTACTCGGGCATCTCCCCGATGTTCCACAAGTTCGAGCAAACGCTCAATGGACTGGCCATCGGGACCCTCGGTGCGTTCTGCGTCACCTGCCACCTCCCGGTCGGCACCAACGCGGGTCAGCCCCGAGAGATGTCGATCTATGAGCGGGCCACCGACACCGAGCGCTTCAAGGACCCCTACGTCTCGATCGAGGGCGTCACGTGCATCGCTTGCCACCGCGTCAAGGAGCAGTACGGCCGGGTCAACGGCCAGAGGCGCATCGAGAAGGGGACGGTCTTCGACAACGTCTACGGCTCCAGGGCGGGCGAAGCCCTCGACAAGGCGAGGGAGACCGGCCTGGTCACCAGTGACCCGGAGGCATACGAGGAGGGCCAGAACACGCCGATGCACGGAACGGTGACCACCATGGCCACCCTCAGCAAGTCCGAGTTCTGCATGTCGTGCCACCAGGTCGCCGTTCACCCCGGCATCAAGCTTGAGGTCGTCTGGGATCAGTACCTGCACTCCCCCGCCCACACGCAGGGCGCCCAGTGCCAGGACTGCCACATGGGAAAGACCCCAGGTAAGTGGGACCCGGATCCGGAGAAGAACTTCGAGCGCTACCCACGCGCCATGGTCAACGGCACGGAGCCCATCTTCCTCGGGACCAAGCAGGACGAGGTCCTTCACAAGGACCACTCCTTCGTGGGCCCTGGCTACTCGATCGCGCACCCCGGCCTCTTCCCCCACCGCGCCGAGGGCCTCTTGTTCAGCAGCGGTGAGCCGGTCAGCGTCAAGGATTGGATGCTCTTCAACGTCGAGGCTGGATGGGGCACGACGGACTTCGAGTTGTCCCTCACAGGCGAGGAGGCGACCGTCGACTTCGGTCCGTGGACAGATCGCTCCGACCGAGAGCAAGCGAGGGATTACGTCGATGAGAACCTGAGGACCCTTGAGGAGCGCCAGATCCGGCGCACAGAGGTCATGGAGAATGGCTCTCACATCGACGGCCCGTTCTTCGCCAGCACCCCGCGTGCTGGCGAGGCGCTCAAGCTTCACTACGAGATCACGAACACCAACGATGGGCACAACTTCCCATCGGGCTCGCTGGGGGCTCAGCCCCAGGTGTGGCTCAACGTCGTGCTCAGCGGGCCCGACTCGGATGGGAAGTCGGAGCGTAAGTGGGAGACCGGCTATGTGGACGACGTCGGCGACATCGCAGACCTGCACAGTCAGCAGGTCCTCGACGGGGACCTCCCCCATGACGACCAGCTCTTCAACCTGCAGAGCAAGTTCCTCACCACCAACGTGAAGGGGACGGACCGTGAGATGTATCTGCCGGTGAATATCGACGTGGATCAGATCCCCTTCATCCGGCCCGCCGGCGTCCCATCCACGGTGCTGAACCACCCTCCATTCATCCGGATGGAGCAGCACAGCATCCCCCCGCTCATGACCAAGGAGGCTCCGTACAAGATCCCTTCGTCGGCCCTCAAAGAGCCCGGGAGCTACCAACTCACCGTCCGCCTCCGGAGCCGAGCTGAGCCCATCTACTTCATGAAGTTCGTGGGATCCACGGCGGACATGAAGACCAAGATGAACGACCGCATGGTCGACATTCACGAGTACACGGTCGAGTTCGAGGTGGCACGATGAGCACACTCCATCGAAGCCGCTGGGCCGTGGCGCTGGCGTGCACCTGGGCCCTCGCAGGGCCGACCAACGCGGCCGCACCTTGGCTCTGGGGAGGAGACCCCCCAAGCGACGCCACCGCAGCTGGAGTCACCGATGAGGACGGCGCTCACGATGAGCACGCGCCAAAGGTCGACGAGCGCGTCAAGCTCGTGGAGACCAG